>NZ_CP084541.1:1250000-1575000 GCF_020410765.1 Streptomyces marincola
ACCACGTGTGGTGCCTCGACGCGCCGGGCGAGGAGGCGGTGGGCCTGCTCACCGCGGCGGGCGCGGACGTGCCCGACGAGGACCTGCGCGCGGCGACGGCGACGCTGACGCCCGACTCCCCCGCCACCGTGATCTACACCTCGGGCACCACGGGCCGGCCCAAGGGCTGCGTGCTGACCCACCGGGCGTTCCTCACGGTCTGCGGGAACGTCGTCGCCGCGCTCGGGCCGCTGTTCCGCACGGGCCACAGCTCCGTGCTGCTGTTCCTGCCGCTCGCGCACGTCTTCGCGCGCATGGTCCAGGTCGCCGCGGCGCTCGCGCCGATCCGGCTCGGCCACGTCGGGGACGTCGGCAGGCTGACCGACGACCTGGCGTCGTTCCGGCCGACGATCGTGCTGGGCGTGCCGCGGGTCTTCGAGAAGGTCTACAACGCGGCCCGGGCCAAGGCCCGTGCGGGCGGCAAGGGCCGGATCTTCGACCGGGCCGCCGACACGGCCGTGGCGTACAGCCGCGCGCTCGACACCGCGGCCGGGCCCTCGTGGCCGCTGCGGCTGCGGCACCGGATCTTCGACCGCCTGGTGTACCGGCGGCTGCGCGCCGCGCTCGGCGGGCGCGCCACGCACGCGATCTCCGGCGGCGCCGCGCTGGGCGCGCGCCTCGGCCACTTCTACCGGGGCATCGGGTTCACCGTGCTTGAGGGCTACGGGCTGACCGAGACGTGCGCGCCGACGGCGTTCAACCCGTGGGACGCGCCGCGCATCGGCACCGTGGGCCGCCCTCTGCCGGGCACCTCCGTGCGCATCGCGGACGACGGCGAGGTGCTGGTGCGCGGCGAGCACCTGTTCACGCGCTACCTGAACGACGAGGCCGCGGGCGCCGCGGCGATGGTGGACGGGTGGTTCCGCACCGGGGATCTCGGGGCGCTGGACGAGGACGGCTACCTGAGCATCACCGGGCGCAAGAAGGAGATCCTGGTGACGGCGGGCGGCAAGAACGTCGCGCCCGCGGTCATCGAGGACCGGGTGCGCGCGCACGCCCTGATCGCCGAGTGCATGGTGGTGGGCGAGGGCCGGCCGTTCGTGGGGGCGCTGATCACGCTGGACGACGCGTTCCTGAGCGGCTGGGCGGAGGGCGAGGGCCTCGGCGGCCTGCCGCCGGAGGAGCTGCTGCGCCATCCGCGGCTGCTCGCGGCCGTCCAGGAGGCGGTCGACCAGGGCAACGCGGCGGTCTCGCGCGCCGAGTCGGTCCGCGCGTTCCGGGTGCTGCCTGGCCAGTTCACCGAGGAGTCCGGGCACCTGACGCCGTCGCTGAAGCTGAAACGGCACGTGGTGGCCCGGGACTTCGCGGCCGAGATCGACGCGCTCTACGACCGGGACACGCGGAACGGCGCGGGCCGCCCGCACTGACCGCGCGGGGTCGGGGACGTCGCGGAACGCCGCGCGGGCCGTGTCCGGCGCCGGGACGCGCGGGCCCGCTCACGTACCCGGAACCGCCGCGGCCTGTGCGCCCGTTCGCGAGGCGTCCGCGTCGAACCGGGTGACCTCGGGCAGCGCCGCCTCCCACAGGGGGACGCCGTCCACCCGGGAGACGCGCCATCCGCGCGGAGTGCGGGCGGCGGCCAGGTGGTAGCGCTCGGCGAACAGCCGCCCGCGCCCCTCCGGCCGGCCGACGAAGGCCACGAGCAGGTTGGCGGTGATCGTGGCCGTCCCGCCGTCCACCTCGATCAGGGGGTTGGTGGCGAAGCTCTGGGTCATGACGTCCGCCGGGCGGGCCGCGCGCGCCTTCTCGACGATGGCGTCGATTCCCAGGACCGTGCCGCCGGCCGTGGCGACCGAGGCGTCCTCGACGAAGACGGCGCGCAGGTCGCCGAAACGCTTCTGGTCCAGGCAGCGTCCGAGGCGGGACACGAGGTCGGTGAGCTGGTGGCGGTCGGCGTCATCCATGAGTCTCCCTTTCATTGGATCGACCAACATTGGCGCGGCCAACCATACACGCGTTCGTGGGCGCGGCCAACGAATTGCTACCGTGCCTCCGTGGACACCGAGCACACAACGCCGCCGCAGCGCCTGCGCACGCTGCCGAGCAGGCTGACCAACCAGGCGGCACTGGCCGCCAACCGGATCGTGGACCGGGCGCTCGCGGGGGCCGACTCCCGGCGCTACCACTACGCCCTGCTCGCCGCGCTTGAGGAGTACGGCCCGGCCAGCCAGGCCGCCCTCGGGCTCCGCACCGGCATCGACCGCAGCGACGTGGTGGCGACCGTCAACGACCTCGCCGAACGGCACCTGCTCGACCGCGCGCCCGACCCGCGGGACCGCCGGCGCAACGTCATCAGCATCACGGCGGCGGGCCGCGACCGGCTCGCCCACCTCGACCGGCTGCTCGCCGCCGCGCAGGACGAATTCCTGGCCCCGCTGCCCGCGGCCGACCGGCACGCCCTGACCGGCCTGCTCACCCGTCTCGTCGAGCACCACGGCCGCGCGCACTGACCGCGCGGGGGCCCGCGTGCCGACGGGCCCGGCCGCCGCGCGGCCGGTTCTGTGTCAGTGGGCGGTGGCAGACTTCCGTCGCATGAGCGAGCGAGTGGGTCTGAGGGACGTCGAGCCGGGCGACGTGGAGGTGTTCTTCGCGCAGGAGCAGGACCCGGAGGCGGCGCGGCGGGCCGACTTCCCGCCCCGGGAGCGCGACGCCTTCATGGCGCACTGGAGGACGCGGGTGCTCGGCGACCCGACCGTGCTCGTCCAGGCCGTCACCGTCGACGGGGAGTTGGCGGGCAACGTGGTGGCCTGGTGGCAGGAGGAGCGGCGCTTCCTCGGGTACTGGTTGGGCAGGCGGTACTGGGGCCGGGGCGTCGGCACCCGGGCGCTCGCGCTCTTCCTGGCCCGCGAGACCACCCGCCCGCTGTACGCCGACCCCTTCGCGGGGAACACCGGATCGCTGCGGCTGCTGGAGAAGCACGGCTTCTCGCGCGTCGGGACCGTCAGGTACGGGGGGAGCGAGCACGTGCTGATGGAGCTGCCCGCGACCGCCGCCGACGGCTCAGGGGCCCCCGGCGCGGCGGCGGGGCGGGGCTGAGGTGTCCTGGGCCGCCCCGCGCTCAGTCGAGCAGCGCGCGCAGCCGTTGCACCAGCAGGTCCCAGCGCCAGCGCTCCTCGACCCAGGCCCGGCCGCGTTCGCCCATGCGGCGGCGCAGCTCCGCGTCCCCGAGCAGGGTCGAGATCCGCTCCGCGGTCTCCGCCGGCGCCCCCTCCCCCGCGCCGCGCACGACCCACCCGGTCTCCCCGTCGAGCACCGCGTCGGGGGCCCCGCCGGAATCCCCCGCGACGACCGGCAGGCCGGTCGCCGACGCCTCCAGGTAGACGATGCCGAGCCCTTCCACGTCGAGGCCGCCGCGCCGGGTGCGGCAGGGCATCGCGAACACGTCGCCCGCGCCGAAGTGCGCGGGCAGTTCCTCCCACGGCACCTCGCCCGTGAACCGCACGGCCTCGCTGACGCCCAGGCCCGCCGCCAGCTTCTCCAGATCGGCCCGGTACGGGCCGCCGCCCACGATCAGCAGCACCGTCTCCGGGTGCGCGGCGAGGACGTGCGGCAGGGCCCGGATCAACGTGTCCTGGCCCTTGCGCGGCACCAGCCGGGAGACGCACACCACCACGGGGCGGTCCGTGAGGCCGAGCGCGGCGCGCACCGCGTCGCCGCCCGAGCCCGGGTGGAAGGTCTTCTCGTCGACACCGGGCGGCAGTTGCGCCATCCGACCGGCCGCTTCTGGCGTGAGCGCGCGGGCGATACGGCCGCGGGTGTACTCGCCGAGGTAGGTCACGGTGTCGACGGACTCGCCGATGCGCCGCAACAGCGTGCGCGCCCCGGGCAGTTGCGCCCACCCGGCCTCGTGCCCGTGCGTGGTCGCCACCAGGCGCTCGGCGCCCGCGGCCCGCAGGGCGGGGGCCATCAGCCCGAGCGGCGCGGCGGCGCCGAACCACACGGCGGTGCAGCCGTGCGCCCGCAGCAGCGCGGCGGCGCGCCGGGTGGCCCGCCGGGTCGGCAGCAGCACGGTGGTGCGGTCGCGCACCACGGGGAACGGCTGCGCCGCGTCGAACTCGGCCATCTCGCGCGCCTTCTCGCCGCTCCGCTGCCACGAGGAGGCGTAGACGACCACGCGCTGCGGGTCGAGGCGCGTCGCCATGTTGTGCAGGAACGCCTGGATGCCTCCGGGGCGCGGGGGGAAGTCGTTCGTCACGATCAACGTCTTACGCATCGGGTGAGACGATACCGAGCCCGGTCAGGGGCGGACGACGGAGGAGACCGGCATGACGTCGACCGCCTCGTAGCGCACCCGCGCGCCCGGGTAGGGGGCGTGCACCATCTGCCCGCCGCCCACGTACATGGCCACGTGGCTCGCGTCCGCGCGGTAGACGACGATGTCGCCCGGCCGGGCCTGGGACAGCGCCACCCTGCGGCCCGCGCCCGCCTGCGCCTGGGAGGTGCGCGGCAGCGCGACGCCCGCGCGGCCCCAGGCCCACTGGATGAGCCCCGAGCAGTCGAACGCGTCGGGCCCTGCCTGCCCCCAGCCGTAGGGCAGGCCGACCGCGCCGCGGGCCGCGGCCACCGCGGCGGCGGCCCGGGACGAAACGGCGCTCGCGGGCGCCGGGGCGGCGGCGCGCGTCTCGGCGTCCGCGCCGGGGGAACGGCGCTCCGCGGCGCGGTCGGCCCGTTCCCTGGCGGCGCGTTCCGCGTCGTCGAGGCGCTCGTACAAGCGGCGCGCGGCGGCCAGCCTCGTCTGCACGGCGCGCTTGTCGCGGGCGAGGCGGGCCTGCTCCTCGGTGAGTTCCGCGAGCTGCTCCTCGGCCTCCTCGCGGCGCTGGTCGAGCACGCGCTGGGCGGCGAGCAGGTCGCGCAGTTCGGCCGCGCGCCGCGTGCCGAGCCGGTCGAACACCGCGGCGCGGTCCAGGTAGGTCTCGGGGCTGTCGGAGAGCATCAGCGTCAGCGTCGGTTCGAAGCCGCCCACCCGGTACTCGGCGGCGGCGGCGGAACCCAGCGCGCGCCGTTTGGCGTTGACGGCCTCCTGGCTCCTGGCGACCCGGCCCTGCCGTCGTTCGAGCACGTCCCGCAGCGCGTCGACCCGCTCCGCGGTGCCGTTGTACCGGTCCACGGCCCGCTCGACCTCGGCGAAGAGACGATCCACCTCGCGCGCCGCGGCGGCGCTGTCGGCGGGGGGTGCGCCGGGTTCCGCGAGCACCGGCACGGCGCTCATGACGGCCGCCGCGGTGGCGGCGGCGGACAGCACGGTGGCCTTGGCCACCCGTCTCGGACAGGCGGGCACGTTGCGTCGTTGGGAAACCACTGCGGGCCGCGCTCCCTTCGGTGGGGACCTGAGCGCAGCAGAATGTAGCGGCGAGGCAGTGGGAGTTGACGGATGACGGCCGCCCGCGCGCCCGGACGGAACGCACAACCGCAGGTCACCCGGGGCGCGCGACGGCGCGCGTTGACCCCGGATCACCTGGTTGGCGCAGGTTCGGACCGCCCGGGTCAGCCGACGCGGACGCCGTACTGGAACGGCATCGCGTTGATGGAGAGGTACTCGACGCTGGCGCCGGGCCGCGGCGCGTGGATGATCTGCCCGTTGCCTGCGTAGATGCCGACGTGGTGCAGGTCGCTGTAGAAGAACACGAGGTCGCCGGGCGCGAGTTGACTCTGGCTCAACGCCGGGCCCATCCCGGCCTGCGCCTGCGAGGTGCGGGGCAGCGAGACGCCGGCCTGGCCGAACGCCCAGGTGGTCAGGCCCGAGCAGTCGAACGCGTCGGGACCGGTGGCGCTCCACACGTAGGGCGCGCCGATCTTGGTCGCCGCGGCGTTCAGCGCGGTGAGACCGTAGGAGGTGCCGATGCCGGCGCTCTCGACGGTGCCGCCGCCACCGCCGGCCCCCGCCCCGCCCGAGCGCGAGGAGGCGTCCCTGTTGGCCCGCGCCTCGGCCTCGGCCGCCGCCGCGGCCTCCTCGTCGGCGATGCGCTGCCGCTCCTCCTCGGTGAGGGTGTTGAGCAGCGACTGGGCGTCGTTGAGCTTGCCCTGGATGGTGTCCTTCTGGTCCCCCAGCTCGCCGCGCAGCTCCTCAAGCTCCGCGAGCCGGTCGGTGGCCTCCTGGCGCTGCTGGTCGAGGGTGCGCTGCCGCTCCTCGATGAGCCGCAGCGTCTCGGCCTGCTTGCCGCTGACCTGGTCGAGCGTGGAGGCCTGGTCGAGGTAGGCGTCCGGGTCCGAGGAGAGGAACAGTTGCAGCGACGGGTCGAGCCCGCCGTTGCGGTACTGGGCGGAGGCGACGGAGCCGAGCGTGCTGCGCAGCTCGTTCAGCTCCTCCTGGCCGCGCGCGGTGGAGTCCTGCAACTCCTCGACCTCGGCCTGGAGTTCCTCCTCGCGCTCCTTGGCGCCGTTGTACTCCTCGGTGGCGGCCTCCGCCTCCTGGTACAGCCGGTCGACCTCCTCCTGCACATCCTGGACGGAGGGGGCGGGGTCGGCCTGCGCCGTCTGCGAGGACAGCGCGACGGTCGCGACCGCGGTGGCGCCGAAAAAGGTGACACGGGCCCGGCTCGGCTGCTTGGGACGACGGTGGGACGCCACTGGGGCGAGCTCCTTCTTCCTCAGCCGCCTGCCGGGTGTGGGGGCCTGGCCCCGGCTCCGCGCGGCGCGGAATCGGCGGTTCCCCCGCGGACATCCCTGGTGGATGGTCTACCGCGCGGAGGTTCGACGCCCGACCTTAGCGAGGTCGGATTCGTTCCTTCAAATCCCCCCGGCGATTTTTTACTTACCTCACACGGGCCGCGACCGCCACGGCACCCTGGGTGGCGGACGAGGGGGGACCGACCGGACCAGGGGCGCGAACCGCGGGCAATCCGCCCGCATCCCGCCGGATCGGCCCGTACCCACCGGAACGCCGGCGGCGCGGGCGGGAGGCGTCGCCGGCGGAACGGGTCACGTGCGGTCGAGCCGCCTCAGCAGCAGGGTCGCGGACACCGGGCGGGCCCCGGCCCTCGCCACCCCGTCGGCGACCTCGCGGTCGGCGGAGACCACCACCACGGGCCGCCCCGGCGGTTCGGCCCGTACCAGCCGCCGGATCAGCTCGTCCGCGGTCTGCCGGGGCTTGCTGAACAGCACGCGCACCCCGCGCGGCGGGCTGAGCAGCACCGGCGCGGTCAGCTCGGCGCCGTCGAAGACGCACGTCATCTCGGCCCCGGTCTGCGCCGCGAGCACCGCGAGGCCCCGCATCAGCCGCAGCCGCTGCCGCTCAAGGGGCAGCGCCGGGTAGCCCGTCTTCGTCACGTTGTAGCCGTCCACCACCAGGTGGGCCTGGGGCAGCGCGAGCAGTTGGTCGAGCAGCGCGGGGTCGTCCTCGGCCAGCGCGCGGTGCGCGATGTCCTGCGGCGACATCCCGCCGGGCTCGATGGCCTCGACGGTCTGGGCGGGCTTCAGCTCCGTCGGTGGCAGGGCCAGTTCGCGCCGGATGCCCTGGGCCGCGTCGAGGACGGTGTCGAGCAGCAGCCGCAGCCGCATGTCCTCGATGCCCCGCCCCTCGCGGACCGCCTTGCGGCTGGACTCCAGGGCCGACTCCGCCTCGCTCAGCCGGGCCCGCAGCCGCCGGGCCTCGCCCTCGGCGGCGGCCCTGGCCGCGGTCGCCTCGGCGCGGGCGGCCTCCGACTCGGCCCGCAGCTTGCGCAGCGCCGCCTCGCCGCGCCGCACGTCGGCCAGCGCGCTGCGGAGCTTGCGGTGCACCGCGTCGTTCTCCTTGCGCGCCGCCTCAAGTTCCGTGCGCAGGCGCTCGCCCTCGGCGCGCGCGCCGGCGCGCGCCTGGTCCAGTTCCTCGCGCAGCCTGGCCAGTTCCCGCTCGCGCTCGCGTTCCCGCTGCTCGGACTGCGCGCGCTGCGCCTCCTCGCTCGCGGCGGCCACCAGCTTGGCCCAGCCCGAGGGGCGCAGCAGGAAGGCGGCAGCGGCCACGTCGGCCGGGTCGGCCGCGGGCGGCGGCGTGCCGCGTTCCACCGCCTCGGCCAGTTCGGGTTCCACGGCGCGCAGCCGCGCGGCCACGCGCTGGCGGAAGACGGCGTCGTCCTCCAGCGCGGTGGCCATGGCGGTGCCGCCGAACTTCACCCGCCGGGAGGGCGTGAACCGCGCGTACTGCCGGAGTGCGGGGGGCAGTTCCGCGAGGGTCAGGGCACCGAACGCGTCACCGGCGAGTGCGATGACGCGGTGCCGGACCCGGTCCGGCAGGGGACGGTCGAGCGTCTCGTCCGGCTCGGACCGCCCCGTCTCCTGCTCGCCCTCCGTGGAGTCCACCACCGTTCACACCATCCGTAGGCCCGGTCGTCGTCGACGTTCACCCTACGGCCTGGTAGCCGTCACGGCCCACGTACCGGGCTATGGTGAGCCCTGCGTACCGCGTCCGCCGCAAGGAAGAGGCCCCAGCCGTGATCACTTCGATCGTGCTCATCAAGACCAGTGTGGACCGCGTCCCGGAGGTCGCGGAGCAGATCGCGGCGCTCGAAGGGGTCAGCGAGGTCTACTCGGTGACCGGCCCCCACGACCTCATCGCCATGGTCCGCGTGCACAGCCACGACGATCTCGCGGAAGTGATCCCCGGCCGCATCAGCAAGGTTCCGGGCGTCGAGTCGACCGAGACCCACATCGCCTTCAGGACCTACTCGCGGCACGACCTGGAAGCCGCGTTCGCCATCGGCCTCGACGCCTGAACGCCCCCCGCCGTGCCGCGGCGGGCCTACCTGTGGGTGGCGGCGACCCAGCGCCTGAGCGTCTCCCCCGCGGCGCCCGAGTCGATGGACTCGGCCGCGCGCGCCATCCCCTCGGCGATCCGGTCGGTGAGCGGCGCGTCCCTCGGGTCGAGCGCGGCCAGGGCAGCAGCCGAGTTGAGCAGGACCGCGTCCCGCACGGGTCCTGTCTCGCCGTCGAGGAGCCTGCGGGCGACATCCGCGTTGTAGGCGGCGTCGGCGCCGCGCAGGGCCTCGACCGGGGCCAGTGAGAGGCCGACGTCCCGCGGATCGAAGGACTGCTCGGTGACCTTGCCGTCCTGCACGATCCACACCGTGGACGTAGAGGTGACGGTCAGCTCGTCAAGACCGTCGTCGCCGCGGAAGACGAGCGCGGAGGTGCCCCGTTCCGCCAGGACGCCCGCCACGATCGGCGCCATCCGCCGGTCCGCGACACCGGTGGCCTGCGCGGGGACGCGGGCCGGGTTCGTCAGCGGGCCGAGGAAGTTGAACGTGGTCGGGATGCCGAGCTCCTTCCTGGCCAGGCCCGCGTGCCGCAGGGCGGGGTGGAAGGTGACCGCGAAGCAGAAGCTGATGCCGGCCTCGACCGCGACCTCCGCGACCCGCCGCGGCTCCAGGTCGAGGTTCACGCCCAGCTCGCCCAGCACGTCCGAGGCGCCGCTCGCGCTGGACGCGGCGCGGTTGCCGTGCTTGACGACCGTCGCGCCGGTGCCGGCCACGACGATCGCGGACATCGTCGAGATGTTGACCGTCCTGGCCCGGTCGCCGCCGGTGCCGACGATGTCGACCGCGGGGCCCGGCACCTCGATGAGATGGGCGTGCCGGTACATGGCCCGCACCAGTCCCGTGACCTCCCCGACCGTCTCGCCCTTGGCGCGCAGCGCCACCGCGAAGCCGGCGATCTGCACGTCGGTGGCCTCGCCGCTCATGATGCGGTCCATCGCCCAGGCCGCCTCGTCGGGCGTGAGGTCCTGGCCGGCGAGCAGCGTACTCAGCACGTCGGGCCAGGTGTGTGCCGCCGCGGGGTCGCCTCCGGCGGGGGTCACAACGCTCATGGGAATCACTCCTGGCGAGTCGGCTGACGGTCCGGCCCGAGCCTAGCGGTGGCGCGGTGCGCCGCGGACAGCATGCCCGTACTGCGGACGCCCGCGACAGGCGCGAGCGGAAGCGCGCGAGGGCGCGCGGAAGGGGCCGTTGCCCCCCGCCCGCACGGGCGGGGGGCAACGGCCCCTTCAGGTGAGGGCCCGGCGCCGGGGGCGTGCCCCGGCGCCCGGCGCCTCAGTGGTGACCGTGGCCGCTGGTGATGGCCTTGTACTCCTCGGCGGTCGGCTTCGCGATCTGCGCGTTCTCCCCGAAGTAGCCGCGGTTGATCCTGACCCGCAGCCGCTCCAGCGGACTCACCTTGCGCCGGACGCCGTTCTCGTCCGTGGCCGGGCCGAGCTCGGCCGGCTTGGCCTGCTCGTGCGCGGTGAGGGTGTAGCGCTCCTCGGCCGACAGCGGCTCGTGCACCTCGATGAACTCGCCGTGCGGCAGCCGCTTGATGATGCCGGTCTCGCGGCCGTGCAGCACCTTCTCGCGGTCGCGGCGCTGGAGGCCGAGGCAGATGCGCCGGGTGGCGAGGAAGGTCAGCACCGGCAGGACGAAGAAGCCGATCCGGCAGAACCAGGTGATGGCGTTGATGGACAGGTTGAAGTTGACCGCCCACACGTCGTTGCCGCCCGCCACCAGGGTGACGAAGTACGCGGTCAGCCAGGCCACGCCGAGGCCGGTCCTGGTCGGCGCGTTCCTCGGCCGCTGCGCGATGTGGTGCTCGCGGTTGTCCTTCGTGACCCAGGCCTCGAAGAACGGGTAGACCGCGATGAGGACCAGCATCAGCGGGAAGACCGCGAGCGGGACGAGGAGCCCGAAGTTCAGCGTGTAGCCGCCCGGGATCACCCACTCCCAGCCGGGCATCATGCGCACCAGACCCTCGGAGAAGCCGAGATACCAGTCCGGTTGCGCGTTGGTCGACACTTGGTCGGGTCGATATGGCCCCAGCACCCATACGGGGTTGATCGTCACGGTCGCCGCGATGGCCGCGATGACACCGAAGACCAGGAAGAAGAAGCCGCCGGCCTTCGCCATGTAGACGGGCAGGAACGGCATGCCGACCACGTTGTCGTTGGTGCGGCCGGGGCCCGCGTAGTGGGTGTGCTTGTGGTAGATCACCAGGATCAGGTGCGCCACGACCAGGCCCAGCATGATGCCGGGCAGCAGCAGGACGTGGATGACGAAGAACCTCGGGATGATGGCGTGTCCGGGGAACTCCCCGCCGAACAGGAACATCTGGAGGTAGGTGCCGACCACGGGCACGGCCAGGATGGCGCCCTCGGCGAAGCGGACACCGGTGCCGGAGAGCAGGTCGTCGGGCAGCGAGTAGCCGGTGAGGCCGGTGAAGACCGCGAGCAGGAACAGGGTCCAGCCGAACAGCCAGTTGACCTCGCGCGGCTTGCGGAAGGAGCCGTTGAAGAACACCCGCATCATGTGGAACATGATCGCGACGACGAAGATCAGCGCCGACCAGTGGTGGATCTGCCGGACCAGCAGGCCGCCGCGCACGTCGAAGCTGATGTCGAGCGTCGAGGCGTACGCCTCGGTCATGACCACGCCCTGCATCGGCACGTACGACCCGTCGTACTCGATCTCGCCCATGCTGGGGACGAAGAACAGGGTCAGGTAGACGCCGGTCAGGATGACGATGATGAAGGCGTAGAGGCAGATCTCGCCCAGCAGGAACGACCAGTGGTCGGGGAAGATCTTGCGCATGTTGGCCTTGGCCAGGCTGTAGATGCCAAGCCTGCCGTCGGCCCAGTCGGCGACCTTCTCGCCCGCGGGTGCCTTGCCCCGTTTCGTCGGGGTGGGGGACTTCGTGGCCGTACTCATCCGCGCTCCCAGAAGCTCGGGCCGGGGGGCTCCTCGAAGTCGCCGAGCGCTTGGAGGAAGCCTTCGTCGTTCACCGTGATGCGCAGCTGCGGCAGCGGGTGGCCCGCGGGGCCGAACAGCACCCGGGCGCCGTCCGAGAGGTCGAACGTCGACTGGTGGCAGGGGCAGAGCGCGTGGTGGGTCTGCTGCTCGTAGAGCGTGGCGGGGCAGCCGATGTGGGTGCAGATCTTCGAGAAGCACAGGATGCCCTCGTGGCCCCAGTCGGCGGACCGCTCGTCCTTGATGTCCTCGGGCTCAAGCCGCACCAGCATGACCGCGGCCTTGGCGATCTCGGTGTTGAAGTCCGGGGAGTGCGGGTCGAGCCCCTCGGGCATGGCCTGGGTCAGGGACCCCACCGTGATGTCCTCGGGCCGCAGCGGCTGCATGGTGGACTCGTTGATGATCAGCGAGCCCTCCTCCCAGGCGCTGACGCGCAGCTTGTTGCCCGGCAGCGGGCCGAGGTCGCGCAGCAGCACCACGCCGGAGAGCGGCACCAGGGCCAGCGCGCCGAACAGCGTGCCGCGGATGAGCTTCCTGCGGCCGAGCTGCGACTCCTCGGCGCCCTTGGCGAACTCCTCCAGGACGAACGCCTTGACCTCGGGCTTCGCCTCGACGCCGTGCCGCTCCTCGGCGACCTCGACGTCGGACATCAGCGTCCTGGCCCAGTGGACGACGCCGGCGCCGATGCAGAACAGGGCGGCGCCCAGGGTCAGGCCGAGGGCGAAGTTCAGCCCGCTGACGTGCCCGAACGGCCAGATGTAGACGATCTCGTCGATCGGGATCGCCACGTACGAGACGATGAAGCCCACCGTCGCGAGCATCGAGAGCGTGAACAGCAGGGCGACGGTGCGTTCGGAACGCTTGGCCGCCCGCTCGTCGATGTCCTGCCTGCGGTGCTCGTGGGGGGGCAGTCCCGGGTCCGCGAACGGGTCGTCCGCGGTCGAGACGGCGCCGCTCCCGCGGCCTTCCGGCAGGTGTTCGTCCGGCGCGTCCGAGCGCGCTTCGCTGTGGTCGGTGTGGCTACTCATGACTTCCTGGCCTTTGCGGTCCTGGCGCCGATCCACACGGCCGTGGCGATCAGCAGGCCGATACCGAAGGTCCAGGCGAACAGCCCCTCACTGACGGGGCCGAAGCCGCCGAGCGAGAAGCCGCCGGGGTTCGGGGACTCGGAGGTGTTGACCGCGTGCAGCCACGCGATGATGTCCTGCTTCTGGTCCTCGGGCAGCGTCGAGTCCGGGAAGGAGGGCATGGCCTGCGGGCCGGTGATCATGGCCTCGTAGATGTACCGCGGGTTGACGTCGTCCAGGCCGGGCGCTTCCTTGCCGTGCGTCAGCGCGCCGCCCTGGCCGGTGAAGTTGTGGCACTGCGAGCAGTTGGTGCGGAAGAGCTCCCCACCGCGCGCGGCATCGCCCTGCGAGGGGTCGTAGCTCGATTCCTCCGGCACGGCGGGCCCGGGGCCGAGAGAGGCGACGTACGCGGCCAGCTGGTCGATCTCGGCCTGCGTGTAGGCGGTGGGCTTCTCCGGGGCCTGCGGCCCTGGCGCCTGGAGCGGCATCCGGCCGGTCCCGACCTGGAAGTCGACGGCGGCGGCGCCGACGCCCACCAGGCTCGGGCCGTCGCTGCCGCCCTCGCCCTCGCGGCCGTGGCAGCTTGAGCAGCCAACGTCGTAGAGCTTCTTGCCCTCCTCGATGGCCAGGGACTGCGCCGAGGCGTCGGCCTTGGCCTCACCCGCGGGGGTGAACGCGGCGTACAGCCCCCCCGTGGCCGCCAGCGCGAAGAGGAGGACGACGAGCGCCGCCAGCGGATGGCGCCGTCGTGCGGAGAGCTTTTTCACGGATTACCCCGGTGTCAGGATCTTCTGCGTCGGTGCTTGAAAGGTGCGCGTCCGGTGCGGTCGGCGGAGCTACTTGATCAGGTAGATCGTGGCGAACAGGCCGATCCAGACGACGTCGACGAAGTGCCAGTAGTAGGACACGACGATGGCCGTGGTCGCCTGCTCGTGGGTGAAGCGCCGAGCGGCATAGGTGCGGGCGAGGACGAACAGGAACGCGATCAGCCCGCCCAGGACGTGCAGCCCGTGGAAGCCGGTGGTCAGGTAGAAGGCCGAACCGTAGGGCCCGGAGGACAGCGAGAGGCCCTCGTGCACCACCAGCTCGACGTACTCCGTCACCTGTCCGCCGATGAAGATGGCCCCCATGACGAAGGTGACCACGAACCACTTGCGGAGCTTCTTGACGTCGCCCCGCTCGGCGGCGAACACACCGAGCTGACACGTGAGGGAGGACAGCACCAGAATCGTGGTGTTGGCCCCGGAGAACGGCAGATTGAGCGTATCGGCGTTCTCCTGCCAGTAGTCCGCCCCCGTCACCGACCGCAGGGTGAAGTAGATCGCGAAGAGGGCCGCGAAGAACATCAGCTCGGAACTCAGCCAGATGACGGTTCCGACACTGGTGACGTTCGGCCGGTTGACCGAGGGGATCGCGTGCCCGGTTTCTGCTGCTGTTGCTGTCGCCACGCCCGTCATTATGTCGGTCGGTTTTCCGGGGCTTGTCCCGGGGGTGGGGTTCGGTGTGTCCCGGCGGTCGCGGCACTGCCCACACCGGCGCTGACGGAGTAGCATCCGGCCCAACGAGATCCGTCCACCTCGCGGAGGAACGATGCAGCGCACCGCCACGGTGCTGGTCTACAGCGACGACACCACCACCCGCGAGCAGGTGCGGCTGGCCGCCGGCAGGCGACCCGCCCCCGACGTCCCCGAGATCGAGTACCTGGAGGTCGCGACGCTGCCCGCGGTGCTCGCCGCGCTGGAGGAGGGCGGGGTCGATGTGTGCGTCCTCGACGGCGAGTCTGCGCCCGCGGGCGGCATGGGCGTGTGCCGGCAGATCAAGGACGAGATCTTCGCGTGCCCGCCGGTACTGCTGCTGATCGGGCGCCCGCAGGACGCGTGGCTGGCCACGTGGTGCCGCGCGGACGCCACCGTGGCGCACCCGCTCGACCCCTCCGACATGGCCGCCTCGCTGGCCTCGCTGCTGCGCGAGCGGCTGCCCTCGGCCGTCTGACGCCTCCCCCGCCCGCCGCCCGGTCCCGCGCCGACCGGGCGGCGGGGGATCAGACGCGGGGCTGGAGGCGGCCGGAGCCGCGCAGGGGCCGCGGGTCGTCGCCTGCCGCGTCCCCGCCGCCGCCCGCGTGCAGGGCGCTGCCGGCCAGCCACTGGTCCCAGTCGAGGTTCCAGTCGCCGAAGCCGTTGCCGAACGGCGCCATGTCCTCGCCGAAGCCGTTGACGTGCTCAACGATGTCTCCCGGTCTGACCAGTTCGTAGAACCACTGGGCGTTCTCCGTGCTCAGTCCTGTGCAGCCGTGGCTGACGTTGGCCGAGCCCTGGGAGGCGACCGACCAGGGCGCGCCGTGCACGTACTCGCCGCTCCAGGTCAGCCGTGCGGCCCAGTAGACGGGCAGGTCGTAGTCCTCCGCCGAGCCCGCCGCGATGCCGATGCTCGTGCCGGTCATCCGCACGAACTGCTCGCGGCCCAGGATCACCTTCTTGCCGTCGCGGGTCGCGAACCCCTCCTTGCCCGTCGTGATGGGGATCGTGCGCAGCTCCTCGCCGTTGCGGGAGACCGTCATGGTGTGCGCGGCGATGTCGGCGACGGCCTCGACGCGGTCCCCCGTGGTCAGGTCGAGCGCCTTGCCGTTGCCGCCGCGCAGCCCCTCCCGGATCGGCAGGCCCGCCAGGTGGGAACGCACGGAGACGCGGGCGTGCGCGGGCCAGTAGTCGCGCGGGCGGTAGTGGAGCTTCGTGCCGTCCACCCAGTGCCAGGCACCCTCGACGCGGGGGGACGAGGTCACCGTCAGGGCGCCCTCGACCAGCGCGCGTTCCTCCGGGTCGTCGACGGGACGGCTCAGCTCGGCCGTCACCGGCTGGCCGACGCCGTAGGTGCCCGGCTCCGGGCCGAACGTGACGTCGAGGCGCTCGCCCCCCGCCGGGGCCGTCGTGAAGCTGTGCACGCCGCGTCCCGGGGCGCCGTCGCTGTTCTCCGTGCTGACCCGGACCGTGTAGGTGGCGTCGGCGGCCAGGGGCGAGGTGCTGCGCCAGCCGCGGCCGTCCGCGGAGAGTTCGCCGGCCAGCGGGCGCCCGCCCGCGTCGGCGGCCCTGACGTCGGTGATGCGCGTTCCGCTGCCCTTGGTGCTGATCTTCAGCGGCTGGTCGGGGTCGACGCCGGTGGCGTTCTCGCCGTCGGCCGAGCCGAACGACAGGGCGCCCGAGGCGTCCACGAGGTCGCCGGTGAGCGACCGGCCGCCGCCACCGCAGGCGGTGAGCCCGGCGAGCAGCGGCGCGAGTATGAGCAGGCAGCCAAGTTTTATGCCGCTCTTCTCACCCGTACGGCCGTGCCGGCCCTGGAGGCGGATGAGGCGCTTCTTACGGCTATGGGCGGTTTTGTGATTCATAGCCACAACGTACGGACTCGCCCGGTCCCGGGCGCGGCGGCCTACTGCAAACGAGCGGCGCGGCCCCCGGGGAAGTCCCCCGGGGGCCGCGCCGTCGGTACGCCGGCGGTGCCGGTGCTACTGGTTCTGGTTCTCGCCGCGGTAGTACTCGAAGACCCACAGCCACAGGCCGACGGCCAGCAGGGGGGCGGTGAAGTACAGGAACCACCAGCCGAAGACCGGCCCCATGAAGGCGCAGACCGCGCCGGCGCCGAGCACCAGGGGCGCCCAGCTGTGCGGGCTGTAGAAGCCCATCTCGCCGGCGTCGTCGGCGACGTCCGCCTCCTTGTTGTCCTGGGCCCCGGTGTCGACCCGGCGGGCCGTGAAGATCAGGTAGAACCCGATCATCGCGGAGAGCCCGAAGGACAGGAACAGCGCCGTGGTGCCGACCGGCTCCTTCGACCACAGGCCGTAGACGACGGCCACGGCGAGCATGAAGACGGCGATCCAGGCGAACAGGTGCCCCTGAATCCTCACTGGCCCGCCTCCTTTCCGGTCAGGGCCTCGGCCTCGTGGCGGGCGTCGTTCTCCAGCCGGTCGAGCGCCGCCACCTCGGGGTGGTGCAGGTCGAAGGCCGGGGACTCGGAGCGGATCTTGGGCAGGGTGGTGAAGTTGTGCCGCGGCGGCGGGCAGGACGTCGCCCACTCCAGCGAGCGGCCGTAACCCCACGGGTCGTCCGCGTCGATCTTCTCGCCGTACTTCCACGTCTTCCAGACGTTGTAGAAGAACGGCAGCAGCGACATGCCGAGCAGGAACGAGCTGATGGTGGAGATGGTGTTCAGGGCCGTGAAGCCGTCCGCCGCCAGGTAGTCGGGGTAACGGCGCGGCATGCCCTCGGCACCCAGCCAGTGCTGCACAAGGAAGGTGCCGTGGAAGCCGATGAACAGCGTCCAGAACGTGATCTTGCCCAGGCGCTCGTCGAGCATTTTGCCCGTCCACTTCGGCCACCAGAAGTGGAAGCCTGCGAACATCGCGAAGACCACCGTTCCGAAGACCACGTAGTGGAAGTGGGCCACCACGAAGTAGCTGTCGGAGATGTGGAAGTCCAGCGGCGGCGAGGCCAGGATGACGCCGGTGAGACCGCCGAAGAGGAAGGTCACGAGGAAGCCGATCGACCACAGCATCGGCGTTTCGAAACTGAGCGATCCCTTCCACATCGTGCCGATCCAGTTAAAGAACTTCACACCGGTCGGGACCGCGATGAGGAACGTCATGAACGAGAAGAACGGCAGCAGCACCGCGCCCGTCACGTACATGTGGTGCGCCCAGACCGTCACGGACAGGCCGGCGATCAGGATCGTGGCCGCGACCAGGCCGATGTAGCCGAAGATGGGCTTGCGGCTGAAGACCGGGATGATCTCGGAGACGATGCCGAAGAACGGCAGCGCGATGATGTACACCTCTGGATGGCCGAAGAACCAGAAGAGGTGCTGCCACAGGATCGCACCGCCGTTGGCCGCGTCGAAGACGTGTGCGTCGAACAGCCGGTCGGCCGCAAGGCCGAACAGGGCGGCGGCGAGCACCGGGAACGCGAGCAGCACCAGCACACCGGTCAGCAGCACGTTCCAGGTGAAGATCGGCATGCGGAACATCGTCATGCCGGGCGCGCGCATGCAGATGATGGTGGTGATGAAGTTGACGGCGCCGAAGATGGTGCCGAAGCCGGAGAGGGCCAGGCCCATCACCCACATGTCCGCGCCCACACCGGGCGAGCGGATCGCGTCGGAGAGCGGCGAGTAGGCGAACCAGCCGAAGCTCGCGGCGCCCTGCGGGGTGAAGAAGCCGGCCACGACGAGCAGGCCGCCGAACAGGTACAGCCAGTAGGCCAGCATGTTCAGCCGGGGGAACGCCACGTCGGGCGCGCCGATCTGGATCGGCATGATCCAGTTGGCGAACCCGGCGAACAGCGGCGTCGCGAACAGCAGCAGCATCACCGTGCCGTGCATGGTGAACAGCTGGTTGAACTGCTCGTTGCTGACCAGCTGCGTACCCGGCCTGGCCAGCTCGGCGCGCATGATGAGCGCCATCGCGCCGCCGATGACGAAGAAGAGGAACGACGTCACCAGGTACATGGTGCCGATCGTCTTGTGGTCGGTGGTGGTGAGCCACTTGACCACGATGGAGCCCGGCTCGCGCCGGCGCGCGGCGGAGATCGCGGGTGCGACGTCCGACGCCTGGTTCTTGTCGAGGATGGTCACGACTGCCCCTCGTTGGTCTCGGCGTTCCTGGCGGCGTCGGTCTGCTCGATGCCCGCCGGGACGTAGCCGGTCTGGCCGGCGTCGGCCAGTTCCTGTAGATACGCGTCGTATTCCTCGGGGGAGACGACCTCGACGTTGAACAGCATGCGGGCGTGGTCGACGCCGCACAGCTCCGCGCACTTGCCCATGAAGGTGCCCTGCCGGTCCGGGGTCACCTCGAAGGTGTTGGTGTGGCCCGGGATCACGTCCTGCTTCATCAGGAACGGCACGACCCAGAACGAGTGGATGACGTCCCGCGAGGTGAGGACGAACTGGACCGTCTCGCCCTCGGGCAGCACCAGGGTGGGCCCGGGGTTGCCGGTGTTCTCGTTCCGGTCGCTCGGCGTCCCGACCTCGTACACGCCGTCGGCGTTCTCGGGGAAGCGCTCGGCGATCCGGTCCGGGATCGAGGCGAGTTCGGGAGCGGTGCGCGCGTCGTTGTCGGAGGCACCGACCGGCTCGATGTAGTTGAACGCCCAGCTCCACTGGAAACCGACGACGTTGATGATGTGGTCGGGCTCGTCCGACGTCTTCATCAGCTCGGTCTGGTCCCGCGCGGTGAAGTAGAACAACACCGACACGATGATCAGCGGAACGAGCGTGTACAGGGCCTCGATGGGGAGGTTGTACCGGTTCTGCGGGGGAACTTCGACCTTCGTCCGCGACCGCCGGTGGAAGAACACGCTCCACAGGATCAGGCCCCACACCAGCACGCCGGTGACGAGCGCGGCGGCCCACGAGCCCTGCCACAGGGACAGGATGCGCGGGGCCTCCTCCGTGACCGGGGTGGGCATGCCGAGACGGGGGAAGTCCTCGGATGTGCAACCTGTCGCGGTTGCCAGGACCAGGCCCGCGATCAGCGCCTGCGGCAGGGTCCGCCGCATCGGGCGCCGCGACGAGCGGTCGGAGCCGTTGGGACTCACGTAGCGCCTTCCCGAGAGTCTCGCCCATGGCCCGGGCTTGCCTTCGCGCGGAGTGCGGGGGCCGGCCCTGACACGGGCAGGGGTTTGGATGTTTATGCGGACCAAACCCTACTGGACGCCCCCGGGCGGCACGCGGGGAGGGTGCGTCAACGCGCCGGGGCGCCCTCCGAGCGGGCCGCGGGCGGCCGGCGCGGGCGGCCACGGGACCGGGAACGGCGGGCGGCCACGGGACGGGAACGGCGCGACCGCGCCCGCGGCCGGACGGGTGCGGGGCGTTAGCGTGCTGCGGTGCCCTACTTCGACGCCGCCTCATCGCTGCCCCCGCACCCGGTCGCGCGCCAGGCCCTGCTCGCCGCGCTCGACGACGGCTGGGCCGACCCCGCGCGCCCGCACCGGGAGGGGCGCAGGGCCAGGATGCTGCTCGACGCCGCGCGCGAGACCGCCGCTGAGGCGGTCGGGTGCCGTCCCGACGAACTGACGTTCACTCCTTCGGGGACGCACGCGCTGCACTCCGGGATCGCCGGCGCCCTCACCGGCCGCGCGCGGGCCGGCCGGCACCTGCTGGTCTCGGCCGTGGAGCATTCGGCGGTGCTGCACGCCGCGGCGGCGCACCGCGACGCGGGCGGCACCGCGGCGGAGGTCGGCGTGGACCGCGGCGGCCGGGTGGCGCCCGCCGACGTGGCCGCCGCGCTGGCCGCCGCCCCCGGCGGCACGGGCCTGGTGTGCGTGCAGGCCGCCAACCACGAGGTGGGCACCCGGCAGCCGGTGGCCGAGATCGCCGAGGTGTGCCGCGCGGCGGGCGTGCCGCTGCTGGTGGACGCCGCCCAGTCGCTGCCGTGGGGCCCGGAGCCGGGGGCCTGGTCGCTGCTCGCGGCGAGCGCGCATAAGTGGGGCGGCCCCGGGGGCGTGGGGCTGCTCGCGGTGCGCAAGGGCGTGCGCTTCGCGCCCGCGCGGCCCGCGGACGAGCGGGAGTCGGGGCGGGCGCCGGGCTTCGAGAACATTCCCGCGGTGGTCGCCGCGGCGGCCTCGCTGCGCGCGTTCCGGGCGGAGGCGGAGGCCGAGGCGGCCCGGCTGTCCGAGCTGGTGGAACGCGTCCGCGCGCGGGTGCCCGAGCTGGTCGCGGACACCGTGGTGGTGGGCGACCCCGTGCACCGGCTGCCGCACGTCGTCACGTTCTCCTGTCTCCATGTCGACGGGGAGGCGCTGCTGCACGCGCTGGCCGTGGCGGGGTTCGCCGTCTCGTCCGGCTCCTCGTGCACGTCGAGCACCCTGACGCCCAGTCACGTGCTGCGCGCGATGGGAGTGCTGTCCGAGGGGAACGTGCGGGTCTCGCTGCCGCCCGGCACCACGTCGGAGGACGTGGACCGGTTCCTGGCGGTCCTGCCGGACGCGGTGGCCGGGGTGCGGGCGCAGCTGCTGCCGCCCGGGGCCGCCGACGGCCCGGCGGCGGAAACGGCGAGCACGGCGAGCACGGGGGACACGGGGGACACGGGGGACACGGGGGACACTGCCGGCGGCGGGGCGGAGGCGTTCACGGTGGACTCGCTGGGCAAGCGCTGCCCCGTGCCCGTGATCGAACTGGCCGCGCACCTCACCCGCGTGCGCGTGGGAGGGGTGATCACCGTGCTCGCCGACGACGCCGCCGCGCGGCTCGACATCCCGGCCTGGTGCGCGATGCGCGGCCAGGAGTACCTGGGCGAGGCGCCCCGCGAGGGCGGCCCCGGCACCGCCTACCGGGTGCGGCGCACGGCGTAGCACCCGGTGGGCGGCGGGGCCGCCGCCCGCGGCTCAGGAGAGGTGGACGCGCACCTCGTCGGCGGCGTCGGCGCCGTAGGCCTTGGCGAACCGTTCGAGGAACGGGCCGCGGGAGAGGGTGTACTCCTGGGTGCCGACCGTTTCGATGACGAGGGTGGCCAGCATGCAGCCGACCTGCGCGGCCCGCTCCAGCGTGCTCCCCCAGGCGAGACCGGAGAGGAAGCCGGCCCTGAAGGCGTCCCCGACCCCGGTCGGGTCGGCCTTGCGCTCCTCCTCGGCGCAGCCGACCTCGATGGGCTCCTCGCCGGCCCGTTCGATCAGGACGCCGCGCGGCCCGAGGGTGGTGACGCGGGTGCCGACCTTGCTCAGCACCTCGTCGGCCGACCAGCCCGTCTTGGTCTCCACGAGCGCCTTCTCGTACTCGTTGTGGAAGAGGTAGGCGGCGCCCTCGGTCAGGGTCCTGATCTCCTCGCCCTCCATGCGCGCCAGTTGCTGCGAGAAGTCCGCCGCGAACGGGATGCCGCGGGTGCGGCACTCCTCGGTGTGCCGCAGCATGGCCTCGGGGTCGTCGGCCCCGATGTGCACCAGGTCGAGGCCGCCCACGCGGTCGGCGACGGACTTCAGCTCGATGAGGCGGGCCTCGCTCATCGCGCCGGTGTAGAACGAGCCGATCTGGTTGTGGTCGGCGTCCGTGGTGCACACGAAACGCGCGGTGTGCAGTATGTCGGAGATGCGGACCGAGCCGGTGTCCACGCCGTGCCGGTCGAGCCAGGCCCGGTACTCGTCGAAGTCGGCGCCCGCGGCGCCGACGAGGATGGGCCTGGCCCCCAGCTGGCCCATGCCGTAGGCGATGTTGGCCCCGACCCCGCCGCGGCGGACTTCGAGGGCGTCGACCAGGAACGACAGGGAAACGGTGTGCAGTTGCTCGCCCACCAACTGGTCGGCGAAGCGGCCGGGGAAGGTCATCAGGTGGTCATGGGCGATGGAGCCGGAAACGGCGATACGCACGGTGGTCTGCTCCCGGGAAGGCGACAGGGGGAACCAGGCTACCGAGCGCGGGGCGCGCGTGGGCCCGGCCGGGACGGCGCACGACGGTTCGCGCACGGCGTTCCGAGGCCGGAAACGGCGCACGCCCGGCGGCGGGAACCGGCTTCGGGGCGCCGCCGTCCAAGGGGGGTCATGGGCCGCGCCCGGGTCCGGGGCGCCGGGCACCCCGGACGGCACCGAGCGACCCGAGTAGCCGAGGAGCGATTGCAGTGGCTGACGAGAAGCCTCGCGAGGAGGCGGAGACAGCGGGCGGCGGCGCCGCGGGCGGCCCCGTTCCCGGGGGCCGGGCGCGGCGCGCGTGGCCGGTCGTCGCGGCGGCCGTCGCGGTGGCGGTGACGGCCGGCGGCCTGTACGGCGCGCGGGCCGTCACCGGGGACGATTCCGGGGGCGGGGCGGGGAGCGGCGAGTCCGCGATGCTCGTGCTCGACGGGCCGTCGCCGCGGTCCGTCGGCGCCGCGGAGGGCGCGGGCGGCGCGGAGCTGGGGGCCGTGTGGTCGGGGGCCGCCCAGGTGCGGCTGGCCGGATCGCCGGGCGCGGCGCCGGAGGAGGCGCCGGTCCACTGGTTCGCGGACGTCACCGAGGAGCGGGTCGCCGGGCTCGGCGCGGCCCTCGGCCTGGCCGGGGCGCCCGAGCAGGGCGAGGACGGGTCCTGGACGGTGCGCGCCGACGGGGCCGCGGCGGACGGGCACGGCAGGGCCGGCGCGGCGGACGGCGGGGGCCTGTCCCTGCGGGTCGGCGAGGAGGCGCCGGGGCACTGGTACTTCGGCCCCGACGCCGCGGCGCAGGCGGGGGCCGGCGACTCGCGGAGCGCGGACGCGGGGGACGGCGACTCGCGGAGCGCGGACGCGGCGGGCGGCGGCGAGGCGGGTGCCGGGGATACTGGCACCGGGGATACGAGCACAGGGAACGCGGGCACGGGGGGCACGGGCGGCGCGGCGCCCTCCAAGGACGAGGCCCTGACGGCCGCGGCACCGGTGCTCGACGCCCTGGGCCTCGGCGGCTCGGAGGTGACGGCCGAAGAGGTCGCGGGCCCCGACCGGATCGTGCGGGCCGCTCCCGAGGTCGGCGGGCTGCCCGTGCAGGGCACCGAGACCCACCTGTACATCGGCGGGGCCGGGGAGCTGAGACTGGCCTTCGGCACGCTGCACGCCCACGAGGCGGGCGAGCCGCGCGCGGTGACGGGCGTCGCGGAGGCGGTCGACGCCTACAACCGGGCGGCGGACGCGCCGGGCCCCGTGCCCGGGTGCGGCCCGGGTGCCCCGGCCGACACGCTGCCCGTGCCCGAGGACGGTTCGGCCGGCGCGCCGGCCGAACCGTCCTCGGCGGCGGAGGGCACCTGCCCCGCGCCGGCGGAGAAGCCGGAGCCGGTCGAGGTGACGGCGGAGTTCGGTCTCGCGCTCAACCACGCGGAGGGCGAGCCGGTGCTCGTCCCGTCCTGGCTGTTCCGCGGCACGCTGCCGTCGGGTGAGCCGTTCGCGGGCAGCCAGCCCGCGGTGCCGTTCGAGTACCGGGCGGAGCCCGGGGACGCCGGACCGGCGCGGCCCGACGAGCCGGCCGAGCCCGCGCAGCCGGCCGAGCCGGACCGGCCCGCGGACCCCGCTCGGCCCGTCGAGCCGGGCACGCCCGACGAGGCGCCCGCGGGTGACGGCGGCGGGTGGTCCGTCGCGCCGTACGAGGCGTCGGACGAGACGCTGACGGTGACGTTCTGGGCCTCGCCCTGCGACGAGTACGAGGCGGTCGCGCGCGAGTCCGCCGACGAGGTGACGGTGGGCGTCGAGGTCACGAACCCCGACCCCGAGCGGGTGTGCGTCATGCTCGCGGAGGAGCGGACCGCCGAGGTGCGCCTCGCCGCGCCGGTCGGCGACCGGACCGTTCTTGACGAGAGCGGACGCGAGCTGCCGGTGCGCTGAGCGGGGCCGCGGGACGCGCGGCGGGGCCGTTTCGCGCGGGCGCGGACGCGTGAGGGACCCGGCACCCCTGGGGTGCCGGGTCCCTCGTGCGCGGTCCTGGCGCGGCCACGCGCCGTGCGGGTGGCCGCGGGCGGCTCAGCTGAAGGAGTCGCCACAGGCGCAGGAGCCGGTGGCGTTCGGGTTGTCGATCGTGAAGCCCTGCTTCTCGATCGTGTCGACGAAGTCGATGGAGGCGCCGCCCAGGTAGGGGGCGCTCATGCGGTCGGTGACCACCTTCACGCCGTCGAAGTCCTTCACGACATCGCCGTCGAGCGAGCGCTCGTCGAAGAAGAGCTGGTAGCGCAGACCGGAGCATCCGCCGGGCTGGACCGCCACGCGGAGCGCGAGGTCGTCACGGCCCTCCTGCTCAAGCAGGCTCCTGACCTTCCCCACGGCCGTGTCGGAAAGGATGATGCCGCCGCTGACAGCGGTCTCTTCCGTTACGGACATCTGAGTATCTCCCGGGTAGTACGGAAAGCTCTGGCGAGTGCACCAACAGACGGGGGGCCGGATTCATTCCGGCGGGGCCGTCCTTGTTCCTTTCCCCTCATGCTCGCACACCCGGCGGTGGGGCGGAATGCGTCACACTGACGCTATCGGCATCGTCAAACTGACGCGAAGAAGATATCATCCATTGCGTCAATTCGACGAAAAGTCGTCGGACCAGTAACAGAAGGAAGGCTGTGTGCCGTGACCACCGCCCAGCCCCTGGACGTCACCCCCTCCCCGCTCGCCCTGCTGCTCCTGGGGCGTGCCGCCGACCCGGCGAGCGAACGCGGCGTCGACTGCCCGGGCGACCTGCCGGCGCCTTCCGACCCCGACCTGGTCGGGCGCGCCCGCGCCGCCAGGGAACGGCTCGGCAGCCGCCTGTTCGTGCTCGGCCACCACTACCAGCGTGACGAGGTCATCCAGTTCGCCGACGTCACCGGCGACTCGTTCAAGCTGGCGCGCGAGGCGGCGGCCCGCCCGGAGGCGGAGTACATCGTCTTCTGCGGTGTGCACTTCATGGCCGAGTCCGCCGACATCCTCACCAACGACTCCCAGCAGGTGATCCTGCCCGACCTCGCGGCGGGCTGCTCCATGGCCGACATGGCCACCGCCGAGCAGGTCGCCGAGGCGTGGGACGTGCTGACCGACGCGGGCGTGGCCGCCTCGACCGTGCCCGTCACCTACATGAACTCCTCGGCCGACATCAAGGCGTTCACCGGCAGGCACGGCGGCACCGTCTGCACCTCCTCGAACGCCAGGCGCGCCCTCACCTGGGCGTTCGCCCAGGCCGGCGAGAACGGCAAGGTGCTGTTCCTGCCGGACCAGCACCTGGGCCGCAACACCGCGCTGCGCGACCTGGGCATGGCGCCCGAGGACTGCGTCGTCTACAACCCGCACCGCCCCGGCGGCGGCCTGACCCCGGAGGAGCTGCGCCGCGCGAAGATGATCCTGTGGCGCGGCCACTGCTCCGTGCACGGCCGCTTCTCGCTCGACTCGGTGACCGAGGTGCGCGCCCGCATACCCGGCGTGAACGTCCTGGTGCACCCCGAGTGCCGGCAGGAGGTCGTCGCGGCGGCCGACCACGTCGGATCGACCGAGCACATCATCCGGCTGCTCGACGAGGCGCCGGCCGGCTCCCGCTGGGCCGTCGGCACCGAGCTGAACCTCGTGCGGCGGCTCGCCGCCCGGTACGCCCCCGAGGGCAAGGAGATCGTCTTCCTCGACCGCACGGTGTGCTTCTGCTCCACCATGAACCGCATCGACCTCCCTCACCTGGTGTGGGCCCTGGAGTCCCTGGCCGACGGCAAGGTGGTCAACCGAATCACGGTTGATCCCGAGACCGCGCACTTCGCCCGGGTCGCGCTCGACCGGATGCTGGCCCTGCCGTGACCCAAGTGCCCCGGTGCCCTGGTGACCCGGTGGCGCGGTAGCGCTGTGACGGCGTGCGGCGGCGCGGGGACCAACAGCCCCGCGCCCCCGCACGCCCCCTGGCCCACGGGGGCGGGCCCGCGCCACGATGGGGCCATGATCCTGCGCCGCCTGCGCGACAGCCGCGCCGACGCCGAGGCCGTCCGCACGGTCGCCACCGCCGCGTTCGGCGACGGAGCGTTCGGCGGGGCGCCGGAGGACCGGCAGGCCGTCCGTTTCCTGCGGCGGGTGCGGCACCTGGTCACCACCGACCCGGACGGGTGCTGGCTCGCCGAGGACGACGCGGGCCGGCCGCTGGGCGCCGCCCTGGCCTGCCTGCGCGAGAACGTGTGGGGCCTGTCGCTGTTCGCCGTCGTGCCGCGGGCGCAGGGCAAGGGGGCGGGCACCGAACTGATGCGCCGCGTGGCGGAGTACGGCCGGGGCGTGCTGCGCGGCATGATCTGCGCCCGCCCGCACCCGGCGGCGACCCGCCTCTACCGCGCCGCCGGGTTCACCCTGCACCCCACCGTGCGACTGACCGGCGCGGTGGACGCCGGCCGGCTCGCCGCTCCCGACGGGCCCGCCATCGAGGGCGGCGCCGCGCACCGCGACCTGATGGACTCCGTGGACCGCCGGGTGCGCGGCGCCGCGCACGGGCCCGACCACACCGAGCTGCTGCGGCACTGCCGGGTCGTCGTCGCCGACGACCTCGCCGGCAGCGGCTACTGCTACCTGGACGACTCGGGCCGCGTCGAACTGCTCGCGGCCACCTCGCGCCGCATCGCCGTCCGGCTGCTCGGCTCCGCCCTGCTGAGCCTGCCGCCCGGCGTCGCCGCCTCGGTCCGCCACCTGACGGCCGAGCAGGAGTGGGCCGTCGACGTCGGGCTCGCCGCCGGGCTCGACCTGTCGGCGGACGGGTTCCTGTGCCTGCGCGGCATGCGCCCGCCCGCGCCCTACCTGCCGTCCGTCCAGTACCTGTGAGCCGCCCGCGGGGCCGCCGGGGGAACGCGCCCGCGCGCCGCGGCCTCAGCCGGCCCGCGGGCGGACCAGGCCCGTCTCGTAGGCGGTGACCACGAGCTGGGCGCGGTCACGGGCCGCCAGCTTCGTCAGCAGCCGGTTGATGTGGGTCTTCACCGTCAGCGGGCTGACCGACAGCCGCCCGGCGATCTCGTCGTTGGACAGGCCGGCCGCGACCTCCGCCAGCACCTGCCGTTCGCGCGCGGTCAGCACGTCGAGCGCCGAGGCGTCGAGCGCGGAGGCGTCCCGGTCCCTGCCCTCCGCGACGAACCGCTCGATCAGGCCGCGCGTCGCCGCGGGCGACAGCAGCGCCTCACCGGCCGCGACGAGCCGGATGGCGGCCAGCAGGTCGTCCGGCTCCGCCCCCTTGCCCAGGAACCCCGAGGCCCCCGCGCGCACCGCCTCCACCACGTAGTCGTCGGACTCGAAGGTGGTGAGGATGACGACCTTGACACCCTCGAACGCCGGGTCGGCCCCGATCTCCCGGGTCGCGGCGAGGCCGTCCATGCCGGGCATCCTGATGTCCATCAGCACCACGTCCGCGCCGGCCTCGCGGATCACCGCGAGCGCCCGCGCCCCGTCGGACGCCTCGCCGGTGACCGTCATGTCCTGCGCCGAGTCCACCAGCACCCGGAACGCGCTGCGCAGCAGCGCCTGGTCGTCGACCAGCACCACCCGGATCACGAGCACCATCCTCCATGCCGTGCGTGTTCGACCGCGGGCGCGACCTGCCTGGGGGCCTGGAGCGGCAGTGTCACCCGCACCCGGAAGCCGCCCTCCGGCCCCGGGCCCGCCTCGCAGGTGCCGCTGAGCGCGGCGGCCCGTTCGCGCATGCCGGTGAGCCCGTGCCCGCTGCCGGAGGCCGACCCGCCCCCCTGGCCCACGCCGTCGTCGTCGACGGTGACGTCGAGCGCCGCGTCGTTCGCCGTGCCCGTGCGCACGATGCGCACCCGGGCGGTCGCCTCGGGACCGGCGTGCTTGTGCACGTTGGTCAGCGCCTCCTGCACCACCCGGTAGGCGGCCAGGTCGACCGCGGAAGGCAGCGGCCCGGCCGCCGCCGGGGCCTCGACGGTCACGGCCATGCCGGCCTTCGCGAAGCCGTCCACCAGCTCGTCGAGCACCGCCAGGCCCCGCGCGGGCTCGGTGGGCGCCACCGGATCGTCGCGGTGGCGCAGCAGTCCCACGGTGGTCTGCAACTCCCCCAGCGCCCTGCGGCTGGCCTCCCTGATGTGGCCGAGCGCCTCCTTGGCCTGGTCGGGGCGGCTGTCCATGACGTGCGCCGCGACCCCGGCCTGCACGTTGACCAGGGCGATGTGGTGGGCGACCACGTCGTGCAGCTCGCGCGCGATCCGCACGCGCTCCTCGGCGACCCGCCGGCGCGCCTCCTCCTCGCGGGTCCGCTCGGCCCGCTCCGCGCGTTCCCAGATGGCGTCGACGGCGGCCCTGCGGCTGCGCACCGCCTCGCCCGAGGCCGCCGCGAGCGCGGTCCACGCGAAGACGCTCAGGTTCGCCGGGTCGTACCAGGGCTGCGCGCCCAGCACCATCGCGGCCGGCGTGAACACCAGGGCGACGGCCGTGCCCACCCGCAGCGTGGTGGCCCGGTCGGTACTGACGGCCACCGTGAACAGCGCGACGACCAGGATGATGAGGAACGAGGAATGGCGCTCCTCGGGACGGTGCGAGAAGGTGCCGAGCACCAGCTCGACCAGGGACAGCGCGCCGACGACCACGAGCACGGCCATCGGGTGCCTGCGCCGGCGCACCAGCACGGTGCAGGCCAGCACCGCGAGCAGCAGCGTGTGGACGGGCAGGTCGCGCTTGCCGAAGCCGGGGCCGCCGTCCGGTGGGCGCGCCACGGTCACGGACGCGCACAGCATCGCCACCAGGACGCCCACGGCGAGCAGCGCGTCGAACGCGCGGGGGTGGGTCCGCAGCCAGTGGACGGCGCGGACCGGATGCGGAGAGGTCACGGCCTCGCGGCTTCGTCTCGGTCTTCCGGCTCGGGTCGGTCCCGGGTCACTCCCGGGTGTCAGTCCGGGATCAGCCCGTCCTCGGTGAGCATCGCGCGGACCTCGTCGATGGACGCCTCGGGCGACGGCAGGATCAGCTCCGACGGTTCGAGCGCGTCGTCCGGCAGCGGGGTGCCCATCGTCCTGACCGCTTCGAGCAGGGCACCGAGGGTCCTGCGGAAGCCGTCCCCGTCGCCCGACTCCACCTCCGCCATCAACTCGTCGTCGAGCGCGTTGAGCGTGGGGAAGTGGCTGTCGTCGAGCTTCACCTGCCCTTCCCCCATGATCCGAACGATCACGATGCCCTCCAGGAACTCACTGCTTGTCGAACTTGGGGGATTCCTGCGTCTGGGTCTCGGGCTGGGCACCCGCGCTGTTGCCGCCCTCCAGGGCCTGCCGCCCCGAGGAGGTGCCGCCGGCCAGCTCCGCCTTCATCCGCTCCAGCTCGAACTCTACGTCCGAGTTGCCCGAGATGCGGTCCAGCTCGGCGGTGAGGTCGTCCTTGGAGGTCCCGGTCGGGTCGTCGAGCGCGCCCGAGGCGAGCAGCTCGTCGATGGCTCCGGCGCGGGCCTGCATCTGGGCGGTCTTGTCCTCCGCCCGCTGGATGGCCATGCCGACGTCGCCCATCTCCTCGGAGATGCCGGAGAACGCCTCGCCGATGCGGGTCTGCGCCTGGGCGGCCGTGTAGGTCGCCTTGATCGTCTCCTTGCGGGTGCGGAACGCGTCCACCTTCGCCTGGAGCCGCTGGGCCGCGAGGGTGAGCTTCTCCTCCTCGGACTGGAGCGTCGCGTGCTGCTGCTGGAGGTCGCTCACCTGCTGCTGCAACGCCGCGCGCCGGGTCAGGGCCTCGCGGGCCAGGTCCTCGCGCCCCAGGGCCAGCGCCTTCTTGCCCTGGTCCTCCAGCTTGGAGGACTGGCCGTTGAGCTGGTTGAGCTGGAGTTCGAGCCGCTTGCGTGACGTGGCGACGTCCGCGACCCCGCGCCTGACCTTCTGGAGCAGCTCAAGCTGCTTCTGGTACGAGTAGTCCAGCGTCTCGCGCGGGTCCTCGGCCCGGTCCAGGGCCTTGTTGGCCTTCGCGCGGAAGATCATCCCCATCCGCTTCATGACACCGCTCATGGGCTTCGCGCGCCCCCTTCATGACGGCTCGAACCTCTGGCCATACTGCTGCTGATCCCCTACTACCCTACGGGGCCCTTATCCATTAGCGCACTGCTCGTCCGCGAATGACTCCTCCCACAGGACGATCACGCGGCCCGTTCCCTCACGCCAGAGGAGTAGACACCGGCGCCCGGCGGCTCCGGGTCGCCCGGGTGCCGCCCGGTCCCCCGCGGAGGCCCATCCGGGACTCCCCCGCCTCACCCATTGGGGGCAGGCGCGCGAGAACGTACCCTGGTGGCGTGTTCCGAAGCCGCTCGAAAGAAGATTCCGCCACCCGTACCGTGACGGAGCAGCCCCAGGTCCGTGACCCGCAGGCGCCCAAGGGGCGCCCCACGCCCAAGCGCAGCGAGGCGGAGGCCCTGCGCCGCGCCGTCGTCAAGCCGGCGATGAGCCGCAAGGAGGCGTCCAGGCGGGCCAAGGAGGCCAGGCGCGCCGCGCTGGCCAAGCAGCGCGAGGCGCTGCTCTCAGGCGACGAGCGGCACCTGCCCGCCCGCGACCGCGGCCCGGTCCGCCGGTTCACGCGCGACTTCGTGGACGCGAAGTGGCACGTGGCGGAGTTCTTCCTGCCGATGGCCGTCGTCATCCTGATCCTGAGCATGATGCCGTCGATCCAGCTGCGGAACATCGCGCTGCTGATGTGGCTCGCGGTCATCCTGATGATCGTCTTCGACTCGCTGCTGCTGAGCAGGCGCCTGAAGAAGCAGCTGCGGACCCGGTTCCCCGACGAGAGCCTGCGCGGCGCCTCGGCCTACGCGCTGATGCGCAGCATGCAGATGCGTCGCATGCGGCTGCCCAAGCCGCAGATCAAGCGGGGCGAGGCGCCGCGCTGACGATCCGGCCCGGCGCCCGCCGCCCGGTCGCCTGACACGGCCCGGCGTCCCTCCGCGTCCACGGCCCTCCCCGCGTCCACAATGCGGCTATGGTCCTGAACGCACCTTTCATGCCCCGGCGCGCCGTGGTCCTGGTCTGCGCCGGAACGCTGCTCACCGCCGGCTGCACCGCCGGCTCGGAACCGCGCGAGACGCCGGCGGCGCGCGCCGCCCGCGCGCCCGCGCCCACCGTCTCCGACGCGCTCCAGGACAAGTACGAGGACGTCGTCGGCGACGTCCTGCCCTCGGTCGTGCAGATCAGCACGGCGGACGGCCAGGGCTCCGGGGTCGTCTACGACGACGAGGGCCACATCGTCACGAACGCGCACGTCGTGGGCAGCGAACGCGAGTTCGAAGTGCTGCTCGCCACCGGCCGGGAGCCGGAACGCGCCGAGCTGGTCGCGTCCTACCCCGAGCAGGACCTCGCGGTGGTCGTGCTCACGGACGCGCCGGACCGGCTGCACCCGGCCACGTTCGGCGACTCCTCACGGGTGGAGGTCGGGCAGATCGTCCTGGCCATGGGCAACCCGCTCGGCCTGGCGTCGAGCGTCACCCAGGGCATCGTCTCCGCGGTCGGGCGTTCGGTGAGCGAGGGCGAGGGGCGCGCCACCCTCGGCAACATGGTCCAGACCTCGGCCGCCATCAACCCCGGCAACAGCGGCGGCGCCCTGGTCAACCTCTCGGGACAGGTCGTCGGCATCCCCACGCTGGCCGCGCGGGACCCGAGTCTCGGCGGCGGGCAGGCGCCCGGCATCGGCTTCGCGATCCCGGCCTCGACGGTGACGTTCCTGGCCGATCAGATGATCGAGCACGGCCGGGTCGTCGACTCGGGCCGGGCCGCGCTCGGCGTCTCGGTGCGCACGGTGCTCGGGGACGGCTTCGAGCCCGCCGGCGCGGCGGTCGTCGAGGTCGAGGCGTCGGGCCCGGCCGACCGCGCCGGGATGCGGCCGGGGGATGTCGTGGTGCGCGTGGGGGACGAGGAGGTCACCGACGTCGTCTCGCTGGCCGAGGCCCTGGCCGGGCACCGCCCCGAGGACCGGGTCGAGGTCGTCTACGAGCGGAACGGGGAGCGGCGGACCGCCGGGGTCACGCTCGGGGAGGCGTGAGCGCGATGCCGCGGGAGCCGTCCGGGACGCGGTCCCTCAGTCGTCGGTGGCGTGCAGGCTCATCGGCCCGTAGACCTTCGTGCCGTCCTCGAACAGCGAGACCTGGTCCACACCGTCGGCGACCAGCTCGGGCCACACCTCGCCGATCCAGGACTCCGCGTCCCCCTGCGTGCCGAAGTCGCCCGGCGGCTGGGCCGGCTCGGCCGCCGTGCCGTCCGCCTTCTCGAACCGCCACTCCCACGCCATGCGAAGCCTCCGCTTCCTGACCGACTGCCCGATGGCCCGACTGCCTGATCGCAGACTAAATCACGGCGGGCGCTCCCCGCGCACCACCGCGCGCCGCACTCCTGCTCGACCGCACGCCGGGGCTCGCGCCCGTCACCGCACGCTCGCTCCGGGGTGCGCCGGCGGGCGCCGCCGCGCGGGAGGCCCCCGCCGTGCCCGCCGCCGGTATCGCGCCGCCACTGCGCCGAGTTGCGCTCCGGGACTGCCGGTAGTCTCGTGCACATGAGTGACGGCGGTCTCAACCTCGACGACTTCGGCGACCTCATCGAGCGCCCGAGCGTCCGGCTGCGGCGCAGGGCGGAGGAGCGGCGCACGCGCACCGGCCTGGCGCCCAAGGCGCTCGGACGGCTCGACGGGCTCGGCGGCTGGCTGGCCGCCGCCCAGGGCCGGGTGCCGGTCACGCCCGTGGCCAGTCCGCGAGCGGTGCTGTTCGCCGGTGACCACGGCGTCGCGGCCCTCGGCGTCTCGGCCCGGCCGGCCGGGTCCACCGCGGGGCTGGTGCGCCGGGTGCTCGACGGGGACAGCCCGGCCGCGATCCTGGCCCGGCAGGCCGGCGTACCGCTGCGGGTCGTCGACCTCTCCGTCGACTGCCCGGCCGAGGAGCTGCCCGACGAGGTGACCCGCCACCGGGTGCGCAGGGGCTCGGGGCGCCTGGACATCGAGGACACGCTCACCGCGGCCGAGGCGGAGCAGGCGTTCCGCGCCGGCATGGCCGTCGCCGACGAGGAGGCCGACGCGGGCACCGACCTGCTGGTGCTCGGCGACCTCTCGGTGGGCGGCACCACGGCCGCCGGGGTGCTGATCGCCGCCATGTGCGGCACCGACGCCTCGGTGGTCACCGGGCGCGGCGGCGTGCGCGTGGACGACCTGACGTGGATGCGCAAGTGCGCGGCGATCAGGGACGGGCTGCGCCGGGCCCGCCCGGTGCTCGGGGATCAACTGCGCCTGCTCGCGGCCGTGGGCGGCGCCGACCTGACGGCGATGACCGGCTTCCTGCTCCAGAGCGCCGTGCGCCGCACGCCGGTGATCCTGGACGGCGTCGTCTCCGCGGCGTGCGCCCTGGTCGCGCAGCGGGTCGCCTTCCGCGCCCCGGACTGGTGGGTGGCCGGCCAGGCGAGCGGCGAACCGGGCCAGGCGAAGGCGCTCGACCGGATGGCGCTCGAACCGCTGCTCGACCACGGGGTGGCCGTCGGCGAGGGCACGGGGGCGCTGCTCGCGCTGCCGCTGGTCCGCGCGGCCGGCGCGCTGGCCGCCGAGCTGCCGGAACTGCCCGATGACGAGGCCGCGGACGAGGCCGGTGACGCGCTCGGGGAGGCGCACGAGGCCGCCCGTTCCACCACGGCGGCCGAGGCGACCTGACTTCCCCCTCGGGCCTCGTGCGCCTCACGCGTCCCCGGCGTCGCGCGGGATGCCGGCCACGACCTGCTGGAACCGGCGCCGCACGCGCCCCCAGCGCGCGTCGTGCGCGCGGGCCCGCCGTTCGGCGCGCGCCCGCGTGCGCGGCCGGCGGGCGTACAGGCGCCGCGCCCACAGCGAGTCGGGCCTGGCCAGCCGCAACGCCCCGACCAGCGCGACCGGCGGCACCAGGACCCCGGCCACGCCGAGCCGGGTCTTGCCCTTGACGAGGGCCACGAGCACGAACAGCACGTTGATCAGCACGGTGAGGACCGCACCGCCGCGCGTGAGGCGTTCCTCCGGGTCCACGTCGTCCACGCCGAGCGGCGCGAAGCCGATCAGCAGCGTTCCGGCCAGTGCCACGGTGAGTACCACCGCCTCCACGCTCCTGCGGCCCTGATCCGACCAGTAGACGTCGTGCAGGTAGAGGACGAGCGCGAACTCGTCGAGCACGAGGCCCGTGCCGACGCCGAACGCCACGGCCGCCGCCGCGACGGCCCAGCCTCGGTTCCCTGCCGCGAGCCCGCAGAAGCCGCCCGCGGTCATCAGCACCACCCCGGGCACGACGTGGTGGACGTGCGTGCCGCCCGCCGAGACGTCGCGGAACGGGCCGCGGCCCGCCCTGATCAGCCGCGTCACCCCGCGCGTCACGACGAACGCGCAGACCAGAGCCGTCAGCGCGAGCAGCAGCGGCAGCTTGCCCGGCTCGATGATGTTGCGTTCCCACCAGTGCTCCATGGCTCCCCAGCGTCCGGCGCTACGCTGCCCGACGATGAACGCCACGCCGCCGCCCGCCGCCCCGCCGCCCCCGCCCGGCCCTCCGCCGGGCGCGCCGCCGCCTCCGGACGCCGACCCCCCGGGCGGCGGCCCGCCGCCCGGGGGCGCGGGCGGCGGGGCGCGCTTCGCGTTCGGCGCCCTCACCGTGCTGCCCGTGCGCCCCGGGCGCTGGGACCGCGAGGCGGCGCGTTCCGGCATGCTGTGCGCGCCCCTGCCCGGGCTGGCGATCGGGCTGGCCGCCGCCTGCGTCTCGTGGGCGTTCCTCGCGCTGGACGCCGGGTGGCTGCTGACGGCCGTGCTCACCGTCGCGGTGACGGCCGCCCTCAGCCGCGGCCTGCACCTCGACGGGCTCGCGGACACCGCGGACGGCCTCGGCAGCGGCCGGCCCGCGGCCGACGCGCTGCGGATCATGAAGCGCTCCGACATCGGCCCGTTCGGCGTGCTCACCCTGGTGTTCGTGCTGCTCGCGCAGATCGCCGCGCTGTACGAGCTGTACGCGCACGGCCGCGGCTGGGCGCTGACGGCCGTCGTCCTGGCGGGCCTCGTCTCGCGCACGGCCCTGACCTGGGCCTGCCGCGCGGGCGTGCCCGCCGCGCGCGCCGACGGGCTCGGCGCGACGGTGGCGGGCACCGTGCCGGCGGGCGCGGCGTTCGCCGTCGCCGGGGTGGTGGCCTTCGCCGCCGCCGTCGCGGCGGGTGTGGCCGGCGGCCCACCGGGCACGGGCGTGGTGGTGGGCGCGTGCGCCGTGCTGCTGGCGTTGAGCGCCGCCGAGATGCTGCTGCTGCACTGCCGGCGGCGGTTCGGCGGGGTCACGGGGGACGTGCTCGGAGCCGTCACGGAGACGGCGGCCACGGTGACGTTGCTGGTCATGACCGTGGGCGCGCCCTGAACGAGGGGCGCGGCGTAGTCTTCTGCCGGACCGCGGCGGCGGCGCACCGCGCGCACCACCGCACGGCGGCGCGCGCACGACACCGCGCCCGCCACGCGGCAACGACTCGGACACACCCGCACAAGCACAGACAAGCCCAGGCAACCCCAAGCAAGCTCAGACAGAACGGAACACCATCACCGTGACTGCCCTCACCCTCAGCAACCTCCCCGCGACCACGGTGCCCGCGGACGCCGTGGTCATCGGCGTCGCCAAGGGCGAGTCGGGGCCGGTTCCGCCGGCCGGCTCACCGGCCGCCGCGGCGGCCGACGAAGCGTTCGGCGGCTCGCTGGCCACGACCCTGGCGACCCTCGGCGCCAAGGGCGCCGAGGACGAGATCACCCGGCTGCCGGCCCCCGCGGGCTGGGCGGTTCCGCTGGTGGTGGCGGTCGGACTCGGCGCCGAGCCCGCCGGCGGCTGGGCGCCGGAGACGCTGCGCCGCGCGGCGGGCGCGGCGGCCCGCGCCCTGGCGGGTTCCGAGCACGCCACGTTCGCGCTGCCGGTGGCCGACGCCGACGCGATCGGCGCGGTCGCGGAGGGCGCGCTGATGGGGGCGTACGCGTTCACGGCGTTCCGCGGCCGGGCGAACGCCTCGGCCGCCAGCACGCCGCTGGCGCGGATCACCGTGCTCGACGCGGACGCGGGCGACGCCGAGCACACGGCGGCGGCCGAACGCGCCCTCGTCGTGGCCGAGGAGGTGGCCAGGGCGCGCGACCTGATCAACACCCCGCCCAACGCCCTGTCCCCGGCGGACTTCGCGGCCGTCGTGGAGGCCGCGGCGCCCGAGTACGGGGTGACGGCCGAGGTCTGGGACGAGCGGGCCCTGATCGACGGCGGGTACGGCGGCATCATGGGCGTCGGGCAGGGTTCGGCGACGCCGCCGCGGCTGGTGCGGGTGGCGTACACCCACCCGGCGGCCTCCGCGACCCTCGCGCTGGTCGGCAAGGGCATCACCTTCGACTCCGGCGGCCTGTCGCTGAAGCCGGTCGGGCACAACGAGACGATGAAGTGCGACATGAGCGGCGCCGCCGCGGTGTTCTCCGCCGTGGTCGCCGCGGCGCGGCTCGGCCTTGAGGTGAACGTCACCGGCTGGCTCGCCCTCGCCGAGAACATGCCGTCGGGCGGCGCGGTGCGCCCCGGCGACGTGCTGACCATGTACAGCGGCAAGACGGTCGAGGTGCTGAACACCGACGCCGAGGGCCGCCTGGTGATGGCCGACGCGCTGGCCCGCGCCTGCGAGGAGTCGCCCGACGCGCTGGTGGACGTGGCGACGCTGACCGGCGCGATGGTGCTCGCGCTCGGCAAGCGGACGTTCGGCGTGCTGAGCCCGGACGAGGCGTTCCGCTCGCTGCTGCACGAGACGGCCGGGCAGGCCGGGGAGCAGTCCTGGCCGATGCCGATGCCCGCAGAGCTCGCCGAGGGCCTCAAGTCCCCGGTGGCCGACCTGGCGAACGTGGGCGAGCGGATGGGCGGCGGCCTGTCGGCGGGCCTGTTCCTGAAGGAGTTCGTGGCCGAGGACACGCGGTGGGCGCACCTGGACATCGCGGGCCCCGCGTTCCACGAGGGCGCGCCCTACGGCTACACCCCCAAGGGCGGCACGGGCTCCGCGGTGCGGACGCTCGTGCGGCTGGCCGAGCGGGTCGCGGACGGTGAGCTGGCCGGGTGACCTGCGGGCCCGGCCCCGGACACCCGGCCCGGCGCGGCAGCGTGCGAAGATGGGTTTCCGGCAGGACAGGGCCGGGCTCAACCACCAAGGCGAGCCACACACGGGTCGCGACCAGCGGCTCACACAGGGCTGTCGGCCGGTCACCGTCGACCGGCCAGCGGCGAACCCATCCTTGGAGGAACGTGACGTGGCGAACGACGCCAGCACCGTTTTCGACCTAGTGATCCTCGGTGGCGGCAGCGGTGGTTACGCCGCGGCCCTGCGCGCCTCGCAGCTCGGTCTCGACGTCGCCCTGATCGAGAAGAACAAGCTGGGCGGCACCTGTCTGCACAACGGCTGCATCCCCACCAAGGCACTGCTGCACGCCGGGGAGATCGCCGACGCGGCGCGCGACGGCGCCGAGTTCGGCGTGAAGTCGACCTTCGACGGCATCGACATCGCGGGGGTGCACAAGTACAAGGACGGCGTGGTCGCCGGCCTGTACAAGGGCCTTCAGGGCCTGGTCGCCTCCCGCAAGATCACCTACGTGGAGGGCGAGGGCCGGCTGTCCTCGCAGACCTCCGTCGACGTGGACGGCCGGCGCTACACCGGTCGCCACGTCCTGCTCGCGACCGGGTCCGTGCCCAGGTCGCTGCCGGGGCTGACCATCGACGGCGACCGGATCATCTCCTCGGACCACGCGCTGGTGCTCGACCGGGTGCCGAAGTCCGCGATCGTGCTGGGCGGCGGCGTCATCGGCGTCGAGTTCGCGTCCGCGTGGAAGTCGTTCGGCACGGACGTCACCATCGTGGAGGGGCTGCCGCACCTGGTGCCGGCCGAGGACGAGAACAGCTCGAAGCTGCTGGAGCGCGCCTTCCGCAAGCGGGGCATAAAGTTCAACCTCGGTACCTTCTTCAAGTCCGCCGAGTACACCGCCGACGGGGTGCGGGTCACCCTGGAGGACGGCAAGACCTTCGAGGCCGAGCTGCTGCTGGTCGCGATCGGCCGCGGCCCGGTGTCCCAGGGCCTGGGCTACGAGGAGGCCGGGGTCGCCACGGACCGCGGCTTCGTGCTGGTCGACGAGTACTGCCGGACGAACGTGCCGACGATCTCGGCCGTGGGCGACCTGATCCCGACGCTCCAGCTCGCCCACGTCGGCTTCGCCGAGGGCATCCTGGTCGCCGAGCGCCTTGCGGGCCTCTCGCCGGTGCCGATCGACTACGACGGGGTCCCCCGGGTCACCTACTGCCACCCCGAGGTCGCCTCCGTCGGCGTCACCGAGGCCAAGGCCAAGGAGCTGTACGGCGCCGACCAGGTGGTCACGCTCAAGTACAACCTGGCGGGCAACGGCAGGAGCAAGATCCTGAAGACTGCGGGCGAGATCAAGCTCGTACGGGTCAGGGACGGCGCGGTCGTCGGCGTCCACATGGTCGGGGACCGGCTCGGCGAGCAGGTCGGCGAGGCCCAGCTGATCTACAACTGGGAGGCGCTGCCCGCCGAGGTCGCGCAGCTGATCCACGCCCATCCGACCCAGAACGAGGCGCTGGGCGAAGCCCACCTCGCCCTGGCCGGCAAGCCGCTGCACTCCCACGACTGACCCGGCCGCGTCATCACCGAAGCGCGCAGTATTCCTTTGCCACTTTGCCACTTTTCGTAAGGAGCAACAGAAACCATGGCGGTTTCCGTAACCCTTCCGGCGCTCGGCGAGAGCGTGACCGAGGGCACCGTCACCCGCTGGCTGAAGGCCGAAGGTGAGCACGTGGAGGCCGACGAGCCGCTGCTCGAAGTCTCCACCGACAAGGTCGACACCGAGATCCCCGCGCCCGCCGCCGGCGTCCTGTCCGCCATCAAGGTCGCCGAGGACGAGACCGTCGAGGTGGGGGCCGAGCTGGCCGTCATCGACGACGGCTCCGGCTCCCCCGCGCCCGCCGCCCCCGAGCCGCAGCAGGAGCAGCAGCCCGCGCAGCCGCAGGCCGCTCAGGAGCAGCAGGCCGAGGCGGAGACCGCGGCCGACCCGGCGGAGTCCGGGGCGCCCGCCCCCGCGCCCGCCGCACAGGGCGGCGCCGAGGGCACCGACGTGGTGCTGCCGGCGCTCGGCGAGTCCGTCACCGAGGGCACCGTCACCCGCTGGCTGAAGGAGGTCGGCGAGGAGGTGGAGGCGGACGAGCCGCTGCTCGAAGTCTCCACCGACAAGGTCGACACCGAGATCCCGGCCCCGGCCGCCGGCACGCTGCTCGAAATCACCGTGGGTGAGGACGAGACGGCCGAGGTGGGCGCCAAGCTCGGCGTCATCGGCGCCCCGGGCGCGGCACCCGCCCAGCAGGCGCCCGCGCCCGCGCCGGAGCCCGAGCCGGCGCCCGCGCCGAAGCAGGAAGCGCCCAAGCAGGAGGCGCCGAAGGCCGAGCCGAAGCCCGCCCCCCAGGCCCAGGCGCCCGCGCCGAAGCAGGAGGCGCCCAAGCCGAAGGCCGAGCCCAAGCCCGCTCCCGCGCCCGCCCCCGCGGCGTCCTCCGCCGGGGCGGACGGCGCCTACGTCACTCCGCTGGTGCGCAAGCTCGCCGGCGAGAACGGCGTGGACCTGAGCACCGTCAAGGGCTCGGGCGTCGGAGGCCGCATCCGCAAGCAGGACGTGCTGGCCGCGGCCGAGGCGGCCAGGTCCGCGCAGACGGCGCCCGCGCCCGCGCCGCCGGCGGCCAAGAAGCCCGCCAAGGTCGAGCCCTCGCCGCTGCGCGGCCAGACGGTCAAGATGCCGCGCATCCGCAAGCTCATCGGCGAGAACATGATGAAGGCGCTGCACAACCAGGCGCAGCTGTCCTCCGTCGTCGAGGTCGACGTGACCCGCGTGATGCGGCTGCGGGCGCGCGCCAAGGAGGCGTTCCTGGCGCGCGAGGGCGTCAAGCTCTCCCCGATGCCGTTCTTCGTCAAGGCGGCGGCCGAGGCGCTCAAGGCGCACCCGGCCATCAACGCCAGGATCAACGACGACGGCACCATCACGTACCACGACGTGGAGAACGTCGGCATCGCCGTGGACTCCGAGAAGGGTCTGATGGTCCCGGTCATCAAGGACGCGGGCGACCTGAGCCTGGCCGGCATCGCGAAGAAGACGGCCGAGCTCGCGGGCAAGGTCCGCCAGGGCGGGCTGGCGCCCGACGACATGTCGGGCGGCACGTTCACGATCAGCAACACCGGCTCGCGCGGTGCGCTGTTCGACACGATCATCGTGAACTACCCGCAGGTCGCGGAGCTGGGCATCGGTGCCACCGTGCGCCGCCCCGTCGTCGTGAACCACCCGGACCTGGGCGAGACCATCGCCATCAGGGACATGGTCTACCTGACCCTGTCCTACGACCACCAGCTGGTCGACGGCGCCGACGCCGCCCGTTACCTGACGGACGTCAAGGCCCGCCTTGAGGCCGGCGAGTTCGAAGGTGAACTCGGCCTGTAGCAGCATCCCGGCCCGTTCCGGCCGGTGACACCGCAGAAACCGGCCGCGCCCCGCCCGGACCCACCGGGCGGGGCGCGGCCTGTTGGGGCCGCCGCGCGGCCCGATAGGAGGGTGAGATGAGTCCGCCCGTCGTCCACTCGCTGCGCCAGCAGATCCGGGAGCACATCCTGGAGGGAATCGTCTCCGGCCGCTGGCAGCCGGGCGAGCGGATCGTCGAACGGCGGATCGCGGTCGAACTCGACGTCAGCCAGACGCCGGTCAGGGAGGCGCTGCGCGAACTCGAAGCGCTGCGGCTGATCGAGTCGGCGCCGAACAAGGGCGTGCGGGTCCGGGCGCTGAGCGCCGCCGACCTGGAGGAGATCTATCCGGTGCGGGCCGGTCTCGAACAGATCGCGGCCGAGCTGGCCGCGGACCGGCTGGCCCGCGACGCCTCCGCGCTCGTGCCCGAGGTCGCGGCCCTGCACAGGGCCGACCGGCTCGGCGACGCCGAGGCCCAGGTCGGGCACACGGTGGCCTTCCACCGCGAGCTGGTCAAGGCGTCGGGGAACAGCGTGCTGCTGCACACCTGGGAGTCCCTGGGCATCGAGGTGTGGACGGCGTTGTCGATCCGCTGGCTCGGCACGCGGCAGCGCGCCTACGCCGAGGAGCACCAGGACCTGATCGACGCGTTCCTGCGCCGCGATCCGCACATCGGCCGCCTGGTCAAGGAGCACGTCCTCAACTGTGCACCGCGTGCCTGATCCAAGGCGATTCGCCGGAGATGTCCCGGGCTCCGATTGGCACGGGATGCCAATTTCCCCGATTCGCAGAGATTTTCCCTCGAAAGCTTTGATCGATCATCGATCAGGGGCATACAGTTCCCGGGAGAGTGAGCCGCGCCGCCAAGCTCCTGTCCTGCCCAGTGGCGCGGCTCCCGCCCGAGGCCCGGGTCCCGATTGTCGCGCCAACGCACGGGGCCCGGCCCTCACGGCTCGTCCATCATGGTGCCATGCGAGCTGCCCGCCTGATCAAGTTGGTTCTGCTGCTCCAGGCCCGGTCGGCCATGACGGCCGCGGAGTTGGCCGGCGAGCTCGAAGTCTCGGAACGCACCGTGGCCCGCGACGTCCTGGCCCTGGCGGAAGCCGGGGTGCCGGTGTACGCCGATCGCGGCCGGTCCGGCGGCTACCGGCTGATCGGCGGCTACCGCACCCGCCTGACGGGCCTCGGCCGCAGCGAGGCCGAGGCGCTCTTCCTCTCCGGGGTCCCCTCCGCGCTGCGCGACATGGGCCTGGCCGACGCCGCCTCCGCGGCCCGCCTCAAGGTGTCCGCCGCCCTCATACCCGAGCTGCGCACCGCCCACGACAGCGCCACCCAGCGCTTCCATCTCGACGCCCCCGGCTGGTGGCAGCCGCCGGAGGCACCGGAGCTGCTGCCCGTGGTCGCCGAGGCCGTGTGGGGGGACCTGACGCTCCGGGTCGGCTACCGCAGGGGCGACGGCCGCCATGTCGAGCGCCTGATCGAGCCCTACGGCCTGGTGCTGAAGGCCGGCGTCTGGTACGTGGCCGCCCGCCCGCCCGGCGAGGGCCCGCGCGTGTACCGCGTGGCCCGCTTCACCGCGGCCGAGCCGGACGGCACGCGGTTCACGCGGGAGGACGCGTTCGACCTGCCCGCGTTCTGGGCCGAACACGCCGCCGCCTTCGCGCGTTCCCTCCTGCGGGACGAGGTGCGTCTGCGCCTGACGCCGGCCGGGGCACGCGTCCTGCGGCACGTCACCGACCGCGCGGCGGCCGAGGCGGCCCTGGCCGCCGCGGGGCCGCGGGACGCGGACGGCAGCGTCGAGATCACCCTGCCCGTGGAGTCGGCCGATGTCGCGTACGGCCAGATACTCGCGCTCGGGCCCGAGGCGGAGGTGCTCGCGCCCGCCGCGCTCAGGGAGCGCGTGGCGCGGGCGGCGGAACGCACCGCCGCCCGCTACCGCGCGGCCCCTCAGCGGTAGTCGGCCGGGTCCGGCCGCTCCCCCGCCGCCAGGGCCGCGATGAACGGCCAGGCGTCGGGGCGCGAACCGTCCGCGTCGGTGAAGCCGTACTCCTTCGCGAGGCCGCCCGAGGACAGGGACCTGCCGTTCCACCTGGCCACGTCCGGGTCGGCGGCCAGCGCGACGACGGCCCGCGCCACGTAGCGGGGCGACTCGGAGACCGCGAACGCCGGGTCACGCGCGACGGCGTCGCGCCAGTTCTCCTCGGTGACGCCGAAGTGGGTGTCGAGCATCGCCTCCGAGCGCAGGTAGCCGGGCGTGAGCGCGACCGCCGTGCAGCCGGCGTCGCGCAACTCCTCGCCCAGGGCCAGCGCCATCCTGATCGGCGCGTGCTTCGCCAGGTCGTAGAAGAAGTGCCCGCGGTAGGCGGCGTCGCTCTCCGCGGTGCCGTCCGTCACCTCCACGACCAGCCCGCCCGGCCGCCGGGTCAGCAGCGGCAGCGCGCGGTGGCTGGTGATGGCATGGGCGTGCACGCCCAGTTCCAGCATGCGCAGGCCGTCAGCGAGGCTGTGCTCCCACATTCTGCCGGTGAACGGGTGGTCGAGCAGGTGGTCGCCGCCCCACAGGTCGTTCACCAGCACGTCGAGCCGGCCGCGTTCCCGGTCGATCCGGTCCACCAGGGCCCGCACCCGGTCGGGTTCCAGGTGGTCGACCGGCACCGCGACGCACTCGCCGCCCGCCGCCGCGACCAGTTCCGCCGTTCCCTCGATGGTCTCCGTGTCCCGCCCGACCTCGCTCACCGAGGCGCGGGTCGTGCGGCCGGTCGCGTAGACCACCGCGCCCGCCGCGCCCAGCTCCACCGCCATCGCCCGGCCCGCGCCGCGCGTGGCGCCCGCGACGAGCGCGACCCGCCCCGCCAGCGGCCGTTCCCGCCGCTCCGCCCGTTCCACCTCGTGCACCGTTCGTCCTTCCGTGGCAGAGACCTTGCCGATCGCGAGCACTCTCACAGCGAAACCCGACACCTCGTGTCCGGCTTTCCCCGCCGGTTCCGCCCGGCGCACGAGGGGGCGCTCGCCCCGGAGCGAGCGCCCCGGGTGAGCGGCCCGCGACGTGATCCACGAGGATGGGCGCATGACGTCTCGCCGCATCGCCATCACCGGCACCCGAGGGCTCGTCGGCGGCGCGCTCGCCGACGCGCTGCGCACGGACGGGGACACCGTCGTGCGGCTGGTGCGGCACGAACCGCGGGCCGGCGACGAGGCGCGCTGGGACCCCACGGGGCGCGAGCAGGAGCGCAACGCCGCCGCCCTGCGCGGCTGCGACGCGGTCGTCCACCTCGCCGGCGCCCCCGTCGCGGGGCGCCGCTGGACCACCAGGTACAAGCAGGTGCTGCGCGACAGCCGCGTGCTGGGCACGGCCGCGCTCGCCGCCGCCATCGCCTCCCTCGACACGCCGCCGCGGGTCTTCCTGTCCGGCAGCGCCGTGGGCTACTACGGCGACACCGGCGACGTGGCCGTGACCGAGGACGCCCCGAACGGCACCGGCTTCCTCGCGGCCCTGGCCCGCGACTGGGAGGCCGCCGCGGCCCCGGCCGCGGAGGCCGGCGTGCGGACCGCGTTCCTGCGCACCGGCCTCGTGGTCGCCAGGGCCGGCGGCGCCTGGGCGAAGCTGTTCCCCATCTTCCGCGCCGGGCTCGGCGGCCGGCTCGGCAACGGCCGCCAGTTCTGGAGCGCCATCTCCCTGGCCGACCACATCGCCGCGACGCGCTTCCTGCTCGCCGACGGCTGCGAGCTGGCCGGGCCGGTCAACTTCACCGGGCCCACCCCCGTGACCAACCGCGAGGCCACCCGCGCGATGGGGCGCGTCCTGCGCCGCCCCACGGTGTGCGCCGTGCCGGCACCGGTGCTCAGGCTCGTCCTCGGCGAGTTCGCCGAGGACGTGCTCGGCAGCCAGCGGGTGCTGCCGACGCGGCTGCTCGACGCCGGCTTCACTTTCAGGCACCCCGGCATCGAGGACGCGGTGCGCGCCGCGCTCGACCGGACCGCGTGACCCCGCCGCGCCCCTGACCCCGGGCCGGGATCGGGCCATCTGCCGCACCCGCCCCGGTGTGCGACCTGTGTGCCCCCATGCCCGGTCCGTGCGCTCTGACTCCTTCCGCCCGGCGTGAGATGGTCGGCTGCGGCCAGGGCGTTGCCCGGCCACTCGCGGGCAGGAGCACCGAAGGCCCACAGGCAGCCGCGTGCCCGCCGCTCCGACGCAGCGACCACCTCACCAGGAGGCCCCGTGCTCAAGCGTCGAACGCCTCGCGCGTTCAAGGACATCGCCGACATCGTCGTCGTCGGGGGCGGAACGGCCGGACTGGCCGCAGCCCACCACCTCACCGCCGCCGGGCTGACCGTGGTCCTGCTTGAGGCCGCGGACGACATCGGCGGCCGGATGACGACGGAACGCCGCGACGGCTTCCGCCTCGACCGGTCGGGCCCGCTGTCGCTCACCGACTCCCCCGCGCTCCGCCGCCTGCCGCGCCCGCTTCCGCTGCGCCCCCTCACCGGCGGCGTGCTGCTGTGCGGCCCGGACGCGGCCCGGCGGATCGGCGGCAGCGCGGGCCGGCGGCACCGCCACGAGGGCGAGCCCGCCGGCTCCCCGCCGGGCGGCCGGCCGCCGGGCGCGCCCGACGAGCAGGCGGCCGACCGCGACGGCCCCGCGTTCGACCGGGTCTGGCTGAAGGCCAACCTGGCCAGGCTCGGCCGCTCCCCCGGGCCCCGGCCGCGCGGCTCGGAGCCGACCGCGGCCGGCGCCCTGCGCACGCGCGGGATACCCCCGCGCATAGCCGAATCGTCCCTGCGCCCCCTGCTGTCGGCGCTGCTGCACGACCCGGACCTGGCCACATCGAGCCGCCTCGGGGACCTCGCGCTGCGCGCGTTCGCCCGGCACGGCCTCGGCCTGCCCGCCGGCGGCGCGGCGGCGCTGCCCGGCCTGCTCGCGGCCTGCCTGCCGCCCGGGGCGGTGCGCACCGGCGTGCGGGTCGAGTCGGTCTCGACGACGGAGGTCACGACGCGGGCGCACGGGACGTTCGCCTGCCGCGGCGTCGTGGTCGCGACCGGTGCCGCGGAGGCCGCCCGGCTGCTGCCGGGGCTGCGCGTGCCCGCGTTCCGCCCGGTGACCGTGCTGCACCACGCGGCGCCTGACGGGGTGCGTTCCGGCGCCACGCTCGTCGTGGAGGCCGCCGGGCGCGGCCCGCTCGCGCACAGCCTGGCCGCCTCGGCGGCCGACCCGTCCCGCGCCCCCGAGGGCAGGACCCTGGTCACCTCCGTGGTCCTCGGGCACCGGGCGGCCGAGCCGGCCGAGCTGCTCGACAAGGCCGCGCGGCCCCAGCTCACCGAGATGCACCAGGCACCGGCCGACGACTGGGAGCTGCTCGCCGCCCACCACGACCCGCAGGCCGTCCCGGCCGTGCCGCCCCCGTACACCGGCGCCCGGTCGGCCCGCCTGCTCGACGGCCTGTACGTGTGCGGCGACCACCGGGACGCCCCTGGCCCCTCGGGGGACCTGGCATCGGCCCGCCGCGCCGCGTCCGCGGTGCTCGCAGACGCGGGGCTCGCCCCCGCGGCGGCCGGATGACGGGTCAGCCGAGCGTGGCCAGGCGCTCGCGGTAGACACGGACGGCCGCGGCGTCCCGGAACGGCTCCAGGCGGCTCTCGAAGTCCTGGAGGTACTCGTGGACGCGGACCGACCGCATCTCACCCGCCTGCGCGGCGGCCTCCGCGGCCAGCGTGCAGGCGTGCTCCACGTCCCCGAGGCCCAGCCGCGCGCTGGCCAGCACCACGCGGCAGAACAGCCTGCTGCGGGCGTAGGCGGGGCTGCGCAGCTGGAGGGAGCGCTCCGCGTGCCGGGCGGCGGCCCGGTACTGCTGGAGGTCGCGGTGGCAGTGCGCGAACTCGTCGGCCAGCTGCGCCTCGTCGAAGAACCGCGCCCACGCCGGCACGTCGTCGGCCGTCCGCGCGGCCTCCAGGGCGCGCTCGGCGCGGGCGAGGGCCGCCGTGCAGGATCTGACCTCGCCGAGCAGCCCGTGGCCGCGCGCCTCGACGCTGTGCAGCAGCGCCTGCACCACGGGCGGCACCGAACTGGCCATGCCCTGCTGGGCCACCCTGGCCAGCTGGACGGCCTCCCTGCCGTGCCCGAGGTACACGGCCTGCCGGCTCATCGAGACCAGCACGTAGGCGCCGTAGCTGCGGTCGCCCGCGGCCTGCGCCAGGCGCAGCGCCTGCACGAAGTAGCGCTGCGCCAGGCCGTGGGCGGCGATGTCGTAGGCCGTCCAGCCCGCGAGGCGGGTCAGGTCGGCGGCGGCGGAGAACAGCTTGCGGCCGGTCTGCTCGCCGTAGGCGCCGCGCAGCATCGGTTCGAGCTCGTTCTCCAGATACCGGACAAGGGCCTGCCTGGCGTGGCCGCCGCCGTACGCCTGGTCCAGGGTGCGGAACAGGTCCGCGACCGAGCGCAGGGCCGCGATGTCGCCGGCCGTGACGCGCTGGCCAGGCCCGCGCTCGACGCGGTCGAGGCGGCTGGGCCGCGCGGCCTGCGGCACCGGGCGGCGCGCGCCCGGCGGCTGCGGCGGCCGGCCCTGGGCCGCCGGGTCGGCCGCGCCCGGCTGGGGCGGCACGCCCGGCTGCGGCGGCCTGACGGGCCCGCGCGCCTGCTCGGGCACGCGGGCGGCCGGCGGCGCCTCGGCCCCGGGGGCCGGGGGCTCGGGCGGCTCGCCGCGCGCGACCCGTTCGTCCGGGCGGCCGATGAGCCAGTCGCGGCTCGGGACCACGAGGCCGGCCGGGGTGAACGCGATCTTGCGCAGCTCGGCGTAGCTGCCGGAGTCCTTGCGCCACAGGCCGGCGACGATGTCGACGGCCTCGGCAGGACTCGCGGCGAACTCAAGACCCGCGTAGACCGGCGCGCACGCCTCAAGGCCGAGGTCCTGCGCCGACAACCGGCGGCCGAGCCGCCGGGTGAACACCTCGGCGATCAGCGCCGGGGTCGTGCCGCGCGGCCGTTGCCCCCGCAGCCAGCGGGTGACCGACGTCTTGTCGTAGCGGAGATCGAGGCCGTGTTCGAGGCCGAGCTGGTCGACGCGTCTGGCCAGACCGGCGTGTGAGAATCCGGCCTCGGCGATGAGTGCGGCGAGCTGGCGGTTCGGAGTGCGCGGGGTTGTGGGCTGGGGGGAGGGCGGGCCTCCGGGTCGTTCCGTGGACATCGGCGGTGCGGTCTCCTGCCTTACGGCTGTGCGGCTGGAACGGCGTGAATGTAACGGTCCTGCCCGGTTTAGTCGGCTCCTCGCCCGTGGATTCATCCATATGTGTGAGCCTGAGGGTCTCGGGAGGATGGCTTCCGCGCGGGATTAGAGTGGAACCGAGACACGACACATGTGTACGAAAACGAAGGAGCCGCGGCCGTGAGCGAGCTGCGCTTTGCCCATCTGGGCTTCGGTACCGAAGCCGTCGACTACCACGTGGCGTGGCAGGAGCAACGGCGGGTGCACACGGCCCGGTTCGCCGACGAGATCCCCGACACCTGCCTCCTGCTCGAACACACCCCGGTGTACACGGCGGGCCGGCGCACCGAGGACAGTGAGCGCCCGCTGGACGGCACGCCCGTCGTGGACGTCGACCGGGGCGGCAAGATCACCTGGCACGGACCCGGGCAGCTCGTCGGCTACCCGATCCTGAAGCTGCCGCGCCCGGTGGACGTCGTGGCGCACGTGCGGCGCATCGAGGAGGCCGTGATCCGGGCCTGCGCCGAGTTCGGCCTCGACACCACGCGCGTGGAGGGCCGCAGCGGCGTGTGGGTGCTCGGCTCCGCGCTTGAGGGCACGGAGCGGCCGGGCACCGGCGGCCTGTCGCTCGACTTCGACCCGCGGCTGCACGACGAGGAGTTCGACCCGCGGCTGAGCGGCCCCGAGTACGCGCCGTCCAACGCGGGCCAGCGCGACGAGGACCGCAAGCTGTGCGCGATCGGCATCCGCGTGGCCAAGGGCGTGACGATGCACGGGTTCGCGTTGAACTGCGACCCGGACAACACCTCGTTCGACCGCATCGTGCCCTGCGGCATCCGCGACGCGGGGGTGACGTCGATCTCGCAGGAACTCGGCCGGAAGGTTCCGGTGACCGAGGTGGTTCCCGTGGTGGAGCGGCACCTGCGCGCCGTGCTCGACGCCGAGGTCCCGCTGCCGCGGGCCGTCTGAGAGCACCACAAGCACAGGCGTACGCTGGAGTTCGCCGAAGATTCGAAAGTGTAGGGAGCCGGACGTGTCCGCTGTCGCACCCGATGGCCGCAAGATGCTGCGCCTTGAGGTCCGGAACAGCCAGACCCCGATCGAGCGCAAGCCCGAGTGGATCAAGACCCGGGCGAGAATGGGCCCGCAGTACCGCGAGTTGCAGGGCCTGGTGAAGCGGGAGGGGCTGCACACGGTCTGCCAGGAGGCCGGCTGCCCCAACATCTTCGAGTGCTGGGAGGACCGCGAGGCGACGTTCCTGATCGGCGGCGAGCAGTGCACGCGGCGCTGCGACTTCTGCCAGATCGACACCGGCAGGCCCGCCGATCTCGACCGCGACGAGCCCAGGCGCGTCGCGGAGTCGGTGCGGCAGATGGAGCTGCGCTACGCGACGGTGACCGGCGTGGCCCGGGACGACCTGCCGGACGGCGGCGCGTGGCTGTACGCGGAGACCGTGCGCCAGATCCACACGCTGGTGCCCGGCACCGGAGTCGAGCTGCTGATCCCCGACTTCAACGCGGTGCCCGAGCAGCTGGCCGAGGTCTTCGACTCGCGGCCCGAGGTGCTGGCGCACAACGTCGAGACCGTTCCGCGCATCTTCCGGCGCATCCGGCCCGGGTTCCGCTACGAGCGGTCGCTCGACGTGCTGACGCAGGCCCGCGCCGCGGGCCTGGTCACCAAGTCGAACCTGATCCTCGGGCTCGGCGAGACCCGCGAGGAGATCAGCCAGGCGCTGCGGGAGATGCACGCGGCGGGCTGCGAGCTGATCACCATCACGCAGTACCTGCGGCCGACGCCGCGCCACCACCCGGTGGAGCGCTGGGTGAAGCCGGACGAGTTCGTCGAGCTGCGCGAGGAGGCCGAGGCGATCGGCTACTCCGGCGTGATGTCGGGACCGATGGTGCGGTCCTCCTACCGCGCCGGGCGGCTGTACCGGCAGGCGGTCGAGCAGCGCTCCGCCGCGTGACGGCCCCTTCCCCCGGGATTGACCCCCGGGTCACGGCGTCGTAACACCGTTCGATAACAATAGGGGCACGTTGTCCGACTGCCAGGGGAGGGGCCGTCCATGCCTGACACGCGTGAGGCACGTGCGAGCGTGACCGGGGCACTGCGCGCGCTCGAAGGAGTGCTGTCGCGGGGTGGACGGCGGACCGCGCTCGCCAACGCGCACGCCGCCGTCCTGGAGGACCGGGCGCGGGCGGCGGCCCGCCGGGACGCGGAACGGGCGCTCGCGGCCGTCGTGGAGCGCGGCGGCCCCGCGGCGCTTCCCGCGCCGCGCACCTGAGCGACGGCCCGCGGGGCGCGGGCCCGCGCCCCGCGGAGTCGCCCGACCGCGCCGCCGCGTAGACTTGGGCCATGGCGCGGAAGGAAAAGGCTCAGGATTCCGAGACTCCGGGGCGGATGAAGCAGATCGCCCTGACGTACAAGATGACCAAGCGGGCCGACCGCTGGATCGGTCTGATCATCTCGGCGGTCGGCCTGGGCACGTTCGCGGTGGTCCTCGCCTTCGGCTTCTGGATCGGGCACCCGATCTACCTCGGCATCCTCGGCTTCCTCGTCGCGCTGCTCGCGACGGCCATCGTCTTCGGGCGGCGCGCGGAGCGGGCGGCGTTCGGCCAGATGGAGGGCCAGCCGGGTGCGGCGGCGGCCGTTCTGGAGAACATGCGCCGCGGCATCGCGTTCACGCCCGCCATCGCCGTCAACCGGAACCAGGACGTGGTCCACCGGGCGGTCGGCAAGTGCGGCGTGGTGCTGGTCGGCGAGGGCAACCCGAACCGGCTGAAGGCCCTGATGGCCGCGGAGCGGCGCCGGATGAACCGGGCGGTCTCCGAGGTGCCGGTGCACGACGTGATCGTGGGTCGCGGCGAGGGCCAGGTGGAGCTGAAGAAGCTGCGTTCCACGATCCTGAAGTTCCCGCGGGTGCTGGCCGGGCCCCGCGTGACCGAGGTGAACGACCGGCTGCGCGCCATGGGCGATCTGATGAGCAACATGCCGCTGCCGAAGGGCCCGATGCCCAAGGGCATGCGCCTTCCGAAGGGCGGCAACATGCCGCGCCGCGGCGGTCGCTGAGCCCGCGCCCCCGCGTTCATCGGGCCCGTCCCTCCGAGAGGGGCGGGCCCGAAACGTTTTCTCAGTCCCCGGTCCGTCTTCCGTGTCCCGATCCGGCCTCCGCCGGCTCGGGACGGGCGCCGGTGGCCCGGCGTGGTCCTCCACGGTGCCGGTCGCGCGCTCCGCTGGCGCGATCCGGTGGCGCGCCGTCCGGGCGCGGCTTCCGGCGGGGCCGGGCGCTCAGGCGGCCGTTCCCGCGCGGGCTCAGACGCGGACCTGCACGGCGCCGGAGAACCGGTCGTGCAGGCCGCGGCCGTCGCGGTCCCAGACCAGCGGCGGGATGGCCAGGGCGAGCAGGAACGTGCGCAGCACGGCGCGCGGGAACGTCAGCCGGCCGCCGTGGACGCTGACGACGCGGATGCGCAGGAGCCGCTTCCCGGGCGTCATGCCGAGCGTGCCGACCGTGAGCGTGACCATGACGACGAAGACGGCCAGGGCCCAGTTACTGAGAGTGGCCGGCTCGCGGCTGATGAGACCGTATGCGATCAGCAGGCACATCGCCCAGTCGACGAGGATGGCCACGACCCGCTTGGCGAGGGGGGCGACCGATCCGGGCCCCTCCTCGGGGAGACCGAGCCGCTGCCCGCGGTAACCGAAGTCGATGCCCATGCTCTCGGCCGTCGCGCGGGGTCCGGAGAGCCAGGAGCCAAGTACCTGCCGATTGTCCACCCGTCAACCGTAGCGCGCCCGGCCGGACGAGTGGTCGGCGGTATCGGGTGAGAAGTCCGGTTAACAGCGGTGAAACAAATGGGTCATGCTTGAGAAATGGCCCGTCCTTAGGGTCGGGCCCGGCAGGCCCGCGCACCGGGCCACCCCGAGCTGCACGCTCCCGGCCCGCGGCCGGGACTAGGAGGACATCCGGATGTTCCGAAACGCCGACGAGATCAACAAGTACATCGCGGACAACGACGTCAAGTTCATCGACGTGCGTTTCTGCGACCTGCCGGGCATCATGCAGCACGTCACCGTGCCGGCCGAGACGTTCGACCCGGCCGAGAGCCTGATGTTCGACGGTTCGTCGATCCGAGGCTTCCAGGCCATCCACGAGTCCGACATGGCGCTCGTCCCGGATCTGTCCACCGCGCGGGTCGACCCGTTCCGCAAGGACAGCACGATCAACATCAACTTCTTCATCCAGGACCCGATCACGGGCGAGGCGTACAGCCGCGACCCGCGGAACGTGGCGAAGAAGGCCGAGGCGTACCTCGCCTCCTCCGGGATCGCGGACACCGCGTACTTCGGCCCCGAGGCCGAGTTCTACGTGTTCGACGACGTGCGGTTCGAGACCAAGTCGAACGCCGGCTACTACTACATCGACTCCGAGGCCGGCGCGTGGAACACCGGCGCCATCGAGGAGGGCGGCAACCGCGGTTACAAGGTCCGCTACAAGGGCGGCTACTTCCCGGCGCCCCCGGTGGACCACTTCGCGGACCTGCGCGCGGAGATGTCGCTCGAACTGAGCAAGGCCGGTCTCAAGGTGGAGCGCCAGCACCACGAGGTGGGCACCGCGGGACAGGCGGAGATCAACTACCAGTACAACACGCTGCTCGCCGCCGCCGACGACCTGATGCTGTTCAAGTACATCATCAAGAACGTCGCCTGGCGCAACGGCAAGACCGCGACGTTCATGCCCAAGCCGATCTTCGGTGACAACGGCTCCGGCATGCACGTCCACCAGTCGCTGTGGACGAACGGCACGCCGCTGTTCTACGACGAGCAGGGCTACGCGGGCCTGTCCGACACCGCGCGCTACTACATCGGCGGCATCCTGCGGCACGCGCCGTCGCTGCTGGCGTTCACCAACCCCACGGTGAACTCGTACCACCGCCTGGTGCCCGGCTTCGAGGCGCCGGTCAACCTGGTCTACTCGCAGCGGAACCGGTCGGCCGCCATGCGCATCCCGATCACCGGCTCGAACCCGAAGGCCAAGCGCGTCGAGTTCCGCGCGCCCGACCCGTCCTCGAACCCGTACCTGGCGTTCTCCGCGCTCCTGCTCGCGGGCCTTGACGGCATCAAGAACAAGATCGAGCCGGCCGAGCCCATCGACAAGGACCTGTACGAGCTGGCCCCCGAGGAGCACGCCGAGCTGCCCCAGGTGCCGACCTCGCTGCCCGCCGTGCTCGAAGCGCTCGAAGCGGACAACGAGTACCTCCAGGCCGGTGGCGTGTTCACGGCCGACCTGATCGAGACGTGGATCGACTTCAAGCGCGAGAAGGAGATCGCCCCGATGCAGCTCCGCCCGCACCCGCACGAGTTCGAGCTGTACTTCGACGTGTGACCGGCGGGCACCGCCCGCGCACCGGAGGCCGCCGCCCTGCCAGGGCGGCGGCCTCCGCCATGCCAGGGCGGCGGCCGGGGCGGGCGGCGCGCGGACACCGGTAGCCTGCCGCCATGGTGGATGTGGGGGTCAGCGGACTGCGGCGGAGCCGCGACCGGCTCGCCCGACGGGCCGAGGCGGCCTCGCAGGCGGGCGAGGACGCCGTCGGCGGACTGCTGCTCTTCTACGCTGCCGAGTGCGCGCTGAAGGCGGAAGTGCTGCGCTCGGTCCTCCAGCGCGCGGACACCTCGGGGCTCCCGGACGCCCTGAGAACGCACCAGCTGCGCCGCTTGGCGAAAGCACTGAACCTGCGCGCCCCGGGACCGGGCCCCGACCCCTTGCGCTGCCGCAGACACAAGGGCGGTGGCTGGATCGAAAGTCACGAGCTGCACGAGGCGTGGCGCTATGGTGCGGAGCTGAACGCCAGTGACCAGAAGGCGGCCGTCGAGGCTCTGAAGTCGCTGGTGCGGGATGCCAGGAAGGGATTCTGAGCCATGGCCGGCAAGCTCTACACCTGGGTCGATGTCGACTCCCGGCTGGCGGAGGCGGCCGTCGCCGGCCAGTGGCGTCCCTGGCTGCTCGAAGTGGACGCCTGGTGGGACGGCGTGGAGCTGACCGTCCTGCCAGGGACGGAGATCGCCACGGTCCGGGCCTGGCTCGACGAGCGGTTCGGCATCGGATCGGCCGCCGCGCACGAGGGCGGTCTCGAACTCCTCCTGGACCGGCCTCCGGCCCACGCTCCCGCGTCCCTCCCGGTACGTCTGATCGAGGCCACCGACACCGAAACGGCGCCGCGGCGGCCCAGGTTGACCGAACGCCGTGTCACCTCCGCCCTCGGCGACGCCCTGCCCCGCCCGGCGCAGCCCCGGTTTCCCGAGGGGAAGCAGCTCGTCGCCTTCCACTCCTTCAAGGGCGGCGTGGGACGGACCCTGCACGCCGTCGCGCTGGCCGACCTGCTCGCCTCCCAGGGGCAGCACGTCCTGCTCATCGACGCGGACCTGGAGGCGCCCGGCATCACGTGGATGTACCAGGCGCAAGGCGGCCGGTGCGACATCGCCTACGAGGACCTCATCGCGCTGCTGCACTCCGCCCAGCACGGCGATCCCGGGCCGGCCGTTCGGACCGCCGCCGCCTACCTGCCGAACCAGCGCGTCTCGCGTTACCCGGGCACGGGCCGGGTGACCGTTCTCCCGGCCAGTCGGCGCACACAGCTGGGGCCGCCCCGGATCGCTCCTCCCGACGTGCTCACCGAGGACCGCTCGCCGTACTTCCTCAGCGAGTCCCTGGCCGCACTCGCCATCGCCGCCGACGTGGACACCGTGATCCTCGATCTGCGCGCCGGGGCCTCGGAACTGGCGGCGCCGATCCTGCTCGACCCCCGGGTGGCGCGCGTGTTCGTCACCACCGTCAGCAGCCAGTCCCTCCAGGGCACCGAGACGATGATCCGGCAGTTGGGGGCGCAGTCCCCCGCCGTGGTGGGCACCGATCCGGCGCCCGGCGCGATCGTGACGCAGTACCGGCTCGACGTTCACCAGGAGCACGCGGACGCGGCACGCAGAAGCCTCGCGGCGGCGCTGTCCGCCACGATCGGCCTGGCCGGCACAGCGGCGGACGAGCACCCGGAGGACGATCTCGCCGTGGACGAGCAGGTGCTGACCGAGCCGGTGCTGAGCCCGTTCCGCGAGGAGTTGCTGGCGCTCCCGGAGAGCTGGGACGCGGTGGTCGACGTCATCCGGCGGTGTTCCCTGCCCGCCCTTCTGACCGACTTCGCGGCCGGCGCCGCACCGGCGGCCCCCGACGCGCAGCCCCACCCCGAGGAGCCGGCCGCCCTGGACGACCGGCGGCGCGCGCTTGAGGACACCGCGGACCGGCTCGTGTTCGCCGAGCGGCGCGGCACGGACCTGGGGCTCGGCTTCCTCACCACGGAGCCGGTGCGCCGGCTCATCACGGACCACAGCACGGACCTGCCGGTGGCGGTCATGGTCGGCGCGAAGGGCTCGGGCAAGACCTTCACCTTCGCCCGCATGTGCGCGGCCGGTTCCTGGCTCATCTTCGCCGAGGACAACGGGCACGTCGTGGAGCGGTCCGCTCCGGTGGTCCCCGTTCTCGACCCGCTGAACATCGCCGAGCCGCAGCCGGGCGCGGTGTCGCCGCAGCGGCTCAGGGACCTCGCCGCCGGAGGGACCGGCATTACGGCGGAGGAGATCCGCAGGCACCTGAACTCCGGACTGCGCGACGAGCGGGCCGATGACCCGGAGTTCTGGCGCACCCGCTGGCTCGAATGCCTCTTCCTGGCGGCGGGCGGCGAACGCGGCGCGCCCGCCGAGGAGTCGCTGATCGAGCGCACACTCGACCAGTCGAAAGCCGTCCTGTTCATCGTCGACGGCCTGGAGGACTGGCTCGAAACGGTGGACACCGAACCGAAGCGCATCGCCCTCCGGACGCTGCTGCTCGACGTCCCGGCCTGGCTGCGCACGGTGCGCAACCGCTCGCTCGGTCTCGTGGTCTTCGTCCGCCAGGACCTGGTCCGCAGGGCGATCCGGCAGAACCTCGGCCAGTTCCTCGACCGCTATTCCCCCTACGAACTGCGCTGGGACACCGAGGACGCGCTGCGGCTGTCCCTGTGGGTCACGTTGAACGCCGGCGCGGTGCAAGCGCCGAAACATGCGGTCGTCAACCTGGGGCACGACGAGATCGTTCGGGCCCTCGTGCCTCTCTGGGGCGCGAAGCTGGGTACGGAGACGTCACGTGAGGCGTGGAGCGAGCGGTGGGTCCCCGCGGCACTCGCGGACTTCAACGAACAGATCCAGGCGCGCGATGTCGTCAGGTTCCTGCGGGAAGCCGCCGCCGCGTCCATCGGGGACGACCGGTGGCCGGACCGGGTGCTGACCCCGGCCGCGATGCGCCGCGCCCTCGTTGCGTGCAGCCGGGCGAAGGTGGAAGAGATCAACAAGGAGAACCCGCCGCTCGGCAGTCTGCTGGGGCGCATGTCGGGATACGCGGACTCCGTTCGGATGCCGTTCGACGCCGCCGACGTCGGGCTCACGGCCGACGACGTCGAGTCCTTGGAACAGTGGGGCGCCCTGGCGAGGGACGCCGACGGGCGCTACCGCATGCCCGAGATCTACCGGCACGCGCTCGGTTTCCGCACGCAGGGCAGGGCGCGCGTGGTCCGGGGGGTGTGACGCGGCACGGGCCGCCCGTTCCGGAGGCCGTTTTCGTGCGGGGTGCGGGGGCATCCGGAAAGGGGTCACCAACCCTGGAGGCCCGAGATGGGAACATCAGCCGTACTCCGCGGCAGGTCGGCGGCCCGCCGCGCCGCCCGCAGCTCACCCATGAACGCGGCGGCCCGCTGGGGGCTGGCCGCCCGGGGGACGCTGTACCTGCTGATCGGCGCGCTGGCGCTGAGCATCGCTTTCGGCGGCGACGAACAGGCCGACCGGGGCGGCGCGTTGCGCGAACTGGCGAGCCGCCCGTTCGGGGAATTCCTGATCTGGGCGGTCGGCGTCGGGCTCGTCGGAATGGCGCTGTGGCGCCTGTCCGAGGCCGCGTTCGGCGCCTCGGGCCCCGACGGCCGCAAGAAGCACAAGCGGGCGATGTCGGGGGCCAGAGCCGTCTTCTACGGGGTGATCGCCTACTCGGTCCTGTCGTTCGCCGCGGGCGAGCAGGGCAGCGGGTCGAGCGACGAGCAGTCGCGGGACGTCACGGCGCAGGCCCTCGGCCTGCCGGGCGGGCAGTGGCTCGTGGCCGGCGCCGGCCTGGCCATCGCCGGGGCCGGTGTGTGGATCGGGGTGCGGGCGCTGAGGCGGTCGTTCCACAAGGACCTGAAGCGTGCGGAGATGCCGCAGGGCGCGCGGCGGGCGGTCGATGTCCTCGGGGTGACCGGCGGCGTGGCGCGCGGCGCGTTCTTCGCCGCCGCGGGCGCCTTCGCGGTGCGGGCCGCGGCCGACTACGACCCGGACGAGGCCAAGGGCATGGACGACACGCTCCGCACGTTCGCCGATACCCCGGCCGGGCCGTGGCTGCTGGTGGCGATGGCCGTCGGCCTGGCGCTGTTCGGGCTGTTCTCCTTCGCGCTGGCCCGCTGGCGCCGGGTCTGAGCCGCGACACCCCCGGCAGCCGGCCGCCCGGTGTCCGCCGGACACCGGGCGGCCCCGCGGCTACGGGCGCTGGCCGTCCTCGTCCACCACGGCGCGTTCCAGCACGGCCGTCGTGCTCAGGACCTGGCCGGCCTCGATGGTGTCGGTGGCCCGGGTCGCGACGCTGCGGAAGCCGAGCAACTCCAGGGTCCCGGGGTCGAACAGCACCTCGTCGCGGACTCCGGGGTTGTAGGAGTCGTAGCGCACGATGGCGAACCCCTGCCGGCCGGCCGCGTCCACCGCGTCGCGCACCACGAACACGTCGGGGATCTGCGCCAGGGCGCCGAGCAGCGCGGCGGTGACGTCCGGCGGCATCAGGGGGGCCCGCAGCAGGCCGCTCGCGCGCACGAAGGCGTCCTGGTCGTAGTTGCGGTCATCGGACTCCATGTCCTGGTGCGAGCGCAGCCACTCCAGCATCGCGTCCGGGTCGGTGGGCAGCGTCTGGAGATGGCGGTAGTTGAGGTCGTAGGGCGCGTGCTGTTTCCCCGGCCCGTCGACGGGCAGCCAGAGCTCCTGGTCGGACAGCGGGGGGAGCACGGTCTCGATGTGGTCGTTCACGGTCACGTGCGCTTCCCGGCTGCGGACGTACGTCCACTGGTCGTCGCGGATGTCCTCGGCCTGGGGGTCGACGGCCGCCGCGACCTGGAGCAGCAGTTCGCCGGCCCCGTCGGTGGTGTCCGCGTTCACGTTGGGCGCGAAGGCGTAGGTCGCCTCGCCGTCCCTGCCGATCGGCCGCCCGGCGTCGTCCGGGCCCCACACGGCGATGCCCGCCGCCACGGCGAGGGCCAGCGCACCCGCGAGGCCCGGGACGGCGAACGCGGGGCGCGCCCACCGGCGGCGGCCGGGCGCGGCCCCGCTCGGCGCCGCGGCGTTCTGGATCTCCTGCATCATGAACTCCTTGAGCTGTCCGTGACGGCCCGGTGGGAGCTCCTTCTCGGGGAGTGGCAAGAATCCGTTCATCGTGATTCCTCCTGGGCGGGCCAGGCCGCTGGGGTGCGGCCTCCCTTCACCTGTCCTGGGCGGCGGCGCGGTTCCAGGTCGCGCGCCGCCGCCGCGAGCTTCTTCCTGGCCCGGGACAGCCGTGACTTGACGGTGCCGACGGGGATGCCGAGTGTTTCGGCGGCGGTCGCGTAGTCGAGGTCGGACCACACGCACAGGGCGATCACCTCGCGTTCACCGCGCCGCAGGGTGTCGAGGGCGAGCCGGACGGCGGCCAGCACTTCCGTGTCGTCGAGCCGCCCCGCCACCTCGTCCGCGATGTCGCGCACGTCCTCGCCCCTGGGCAGCCGGGCCAGCGCGGCGGTGTGCCGCCGGGCGGCGCGCCGGGTGTTGCGCGCGGTGTTCGTGGCGATGCCGAGCAGCCAGGGCCGCAGCGAGCCGCCCTCGGGGTCGACGCGTCCGCGCAGCCGCCAGGCTTCGAGGAACGTCAACGAGACGATGTCCTCCGCGGCCGACCAGTCCCCCACCAGCCGGAACGCGTGGTTGTAGACCGAGCGGGCGTACGCGTCGAAGAGGTGGCCGAACGCCTCGCTGTCGCCGTCGCGAATGCGCGCTCGCAGTGTCATCTGCATACCCCCACCCCTGTCCGTGCCGTCGGCGCGAGTTCCCGTGACCCACGTCACAAACGGGCGCGCACGCGTGAACGCCCGGCGCCCGCGCGGGACTTCCCATCGAAGCACCGCCGAAGCACCGCCGGAACGCCGCCCCCGGGGGCGCGCCGGGGGGTGACGGGCGCGAAGCGGACGCGCGATCCCCCGGCGAACGGACATGTGACCGGACCGTTACTCTCGGGTGTGCACCCCGAGGTCGCGGCGGTCGCGGCGGCGGCCTGGGCGCCGGACCGGAGGCGTTGCCGCTGGCCAGGGCGAGGTCACGGGGCCGCGGCCCTCGCCGGCACCGGTCTACGGCAGGTCCGGGGCCGATGGCCGCCGAGGGGGCCGGACGACTCCATGCGGCAGCGTATGCATATACGGTACGTTACCGTTCAGACATGCCACGACCAGGGGGACGGAGCCGCTTGTCGGCCGCGGACTGGGCGGATGCGGCGCTGTCCGCGCTTCGTGAGGGGGGCGGCCTCGCGGCCATCGCCATCGAACCGCTCGCGGTCCGCCTCGGCGCGACGAAAGGCAGCTTCTACTGGCACTTCACCAACCGCGAGGCGCTGATCGAGGCGGCGCTCGCGCGCTGGGAGAAGGCACAGACGGAAGAGGTCATCGCCGATCTCGGCCGCCAGCGCGACGCGTTGGCACGCATCCGTGAACTCTTCGCGCATGTCACGGCGTTGGCCACCAGGGACCCCACCGAGCTGGTACTGATCGGCGAGGCGGCGCATCCGCAGGTGGCGCCCGTTCTCAGGCGCGTGGTGGCCAGGCGGCTCGACTACCTGTCCGGCCTGTTCGTCGAGCTCGGGCTCGACGAGAAGGACGCGCGCCAGCGCAGCATCCAGACCTACTCCGGATACGTCGGCCGCGCCCAACTGGCCCGCGCGGTGCCGGAACTCCTGCCGCACGGCGAGGAGGAGAACCGCAGGTACCTCGACTCGGTGCTCGGCGCGCTCCTGGCCCGCTGACGCGCCCGCCCGGGGGCGGGCGCGTGCCGGGCCGCGCGGGGCGCGTCAGGCGGCGGCCCGCAGGTGCTCCCGCGCCCACGTCTCGAAGTCGGTGAGTGGAAGGCCCAGTTCCCTGGCGAACTGGGGGCGGGCCGGCTGGCCGACCGCGTTCATCCACGCGTGCGAGGCCCCCATGTCCGGCATTCCGGCGGCGCGGGCCTGCTCCTCGGTCATGTCGGGGGCGGACAGGCGGACGCCGAGGACGCGGGAGAGCACGTCGGCTATCCGCGTCATCGACAGGTGGTCGCCGGCCAGTTCGAGTTCGACCCCGTGGAACCGCTCCGGCGCGGCGACCGCCGCGGCGGCGGCCCGGCCGATGTCGTCGACCGCGACGAGGGACAGGCGGGTCTCGGGCCTGAGGACGCTCACGATGCCGCCCTCGACGCCGCGCGGGAACAGGAAGGCCATGGCGGGCAGGACGTTCTCCATGAAGAAGCCCGGCTTGATGAGCGTCCACGCGGGGAAGCCCGCCTCGCGGAGCCGGTCCTGGATCGCGCTCTTGGCGCCGAGCGTGGGCTCCAGCGCCGCCCAGCGGCCCTCGGCCCAGCCGGGGGTCGCCGTGTGCTGCCCGGCGCCGCTGACGGAGGTGTGGACGAACTGCGGGACTCCGGCCGCCTTCGCGCCCTCGATGAGGTTGACGCCCTGGGCCACCTCCCCGTCGAAGTCGAACCCGTTCGCGGTCGCGGTCGGCATCTGCACCGAGAAGACGGCGCGAACGCCCTCGGCGGCCCGCACGAGGGAGTCGCGGTCGAGGAGGTCGCCCGCGACCAGTTCCGCGCCGAGCGACGCGACGGCGGCGGCCCGCGCGGAGGCCGGATCGCGCACCAGGGCGCGCACGGGGACGCCGTTCGCGAGCAGGGCACGGGCGGTCGCACCGCCCTGCCTGCCGGTGGCGCCGGTGACCAGGACGGGCGCGGAATCGATGGACATGAGGCTCCCAGGATGATCGACGACAGAAACGGCGGGGCCCGCCGTTTCGCTCCCGATACGATATGGCGGGGCCCGCCATTTCGCCAGACCGGAGGTGACGCCATGACCGGCCGCCAACGCGCGGACGCCAGGCGCAACTACGCGCGCATCCTCGCGGTGGCCGAGGACGAGGTCGCGGCCCACGGGGCCGACGCGTCCCTTGAGCAGATCGCCCGCGTCGCGGGCGTCGGCTCGGCCACCGTGCGTCGGCACTTCCCCACCCGCCGCGCCCTGCTCGAAGCGGTGTCGCACCGGCGGGTCGAGGCCCTGAGCGCCCGCGCCCGCGACCTGGCCGGCGAGGACGACAGCCGGAAGGCGCTGCTCGACTGGCTGAGCGACGTCGTCGCCTACGCGGCCTCGGCCCGCGGGCTGGCAGCCGCCCTGGCCTATGACGGCTCAGCGCCCGACCCGGTGTACGAGAACTCCTGCGCGGCGACGCTTGAGGAGGCGGGCGCCCCGTTGCTCGACCGCGCCGTGCGGGACGGCGCGGTGGCGGCGGAGGTCACGGTCGCCGACCTGATCACCCTGGTCGTCGGCATCGCGCTCGCCACGGAGCACCGCCAGGACCCCGCCGCCCAGGCGGACCGGATGTTCCGCCTGACCGTGGCGGGTCTGAGCCCCGGGAACGGGCCGCGGTCCGCGACGGACCGTGCGGGTGCCCGCTGACGCGCGCGGGGCGGAGACGCGGGGCGGAGACGCGGGGCGCAGCCGCGGGGCGGAGCGCGCCGGGAAAACGCGTCGACAGCCGGCCCGGGACGCGCTGTGATGGCCCGTACCGTCCGCACCACCGAGCGGGCCCACCGAGGGAGTTGCCGTTGCCGACCGGAGAGCCGGAGGACATGCGTCCCGCCGTCGACACCCGACTGGCCAGGCGCCTGGTCGACACGCAGTTCCCGCAGTGGTCCTGCCTGCCTCTCGCGCCGGTCGCCCCGGCGGGCTCCGACCACGTGATCCACCGGCTCGGCGGGGAGCTGTCCGTACGGCTGCCCCGGCACGCCGGAGCCATCGGGCAGGCGGAGAAGGAGGCCGCGTGGCTGCCCAGGCTCGCCCCGCACCTGCCCCTGGCCGTGCCCGTGCCGGTGGCCGTGGGCGAGCCGGACTTCGGTTACCCGTGGCCGTGGTCCGTCTCCCGCTGGCTGGACGGCGAGGTGGCGACCGTCGAAACGCTGGGCGATTCGGTCGGCGCCGCCGTCGAGTTGGCGGGGTTCCTGACCGCCCTGCAACGACCGGCGGCCGACGACCTCCTGGCCGTGGCCCCCGGCGGAGACCTCGCCGCCCGGCCGCTGGCCGACCTGGACCGGACGACGCGCGCCGCCATCGCGGAGACCGGCGGCGTGTTCGACGCGGCGGCCATGACCGCGTTGTGGGACGCGGCGCTGAGCGCTCCGGCATGGGACCGGACACCGGTCTGGTTCCACGGGGACTTCCACACCGGCAACCTGCTGACCGTGGACGGCCGCCTCAGCGCGGTCATCGACTTCGGCGGGCTCGGCATCGGCGACCCGGCCCGCGACCTGATGATCGCCTTCACGCTGATGTCGCCCGGCAGCCGGGCCGCCTTCAGGGCCGCGCTCGACGTGGACGACGCCACCTGGACCAGAGGGCGCGGCTGGGCCCTGGCCACGGGTCTGACGGCCTACACCATCTACGCCGCCGTCGACTCCCGCGTCGCGGCGCAGACCACGCGGCAGATCACCGCGGCCCTCGCCCGCTGAGCCGCCGCGAGGGAGCGGCACCGGGCCCGTCAGGGCCGGGGCGGCCGTCTCCCCCGGCGCCCGTTTTCCCGCTCAACGGAACGGGCCCCGGGGCGGGCCCCTGAATTCCCGCGCCCGGAGCCTCTCGTGCCCCCACGAGGCCGCTCGCTCGGCCGGGGTCCGGGTTCCCCCGCCCCCTCGGGGCAAACACCGCGCCGCGGTCGGCCGCGAGGAGACGAGCGCGCGGCGCGCACGCCGTGTCGGATGGCGCCCCGCCGGGTACCCGGGTCTTCCTCAGCAAGCGAGCCGGCGAGGAGGAAGCCATGCAGCAACGGGGCAGCGATCACGTGAACGTCCACCAGGACGACGTGATGAAGCACGACCTTCAGGGCATGCTGCGCGGTGATCACCCCAACCGGGCGGAGGAGTGGCGCGAGGCCGAGCCTGGCGCCGACGACGACCCGCCCCTGGCCGACGGGCCGGTACCGCCGCGGGGCGCGCCGACGACCGAGGAGGCGGAGCGGGAGAGCTTCCGTTTCGAACTGGCACGGCACCTGCGGCGCACGGTGTTCCCGGCCGACCGCGACACGCTGCTCGACACGCTGGCCGCCGAGCACGCGCCGGACGGGCTGGCCGAGCCGGTCCGGGACCTGCCCGCCGACCACCGTTACGCGAACGTCCAAGAGGTGGTCGACGCGCTCGGGCGCAAGCCCAAGGCGTGACCTGCGGCGTTCCGGCGCGGCGCGCTCACGCGGGCCGCACCAGCTCGTAGCCGCGTTCACGGAGGCGGGGCAGGCAGTCCCGCAGGGCGGTGACCGTCTGCGCGCGGTCACCGCCCCCGTCGTGCGCGAGCACGATGCCTCCGGGGTGGGCGCGGCGCATGAGGTTGTCGGCGATCTTTGCGCTGCCGGGGCGGCGCCAGTCGTCGGTGTCGACCGACCAGTCGAGCGGCTTCATGGCCAGTTCCCCGCAGATCTCCAGGCTCACCGCGGTCCACAGCCCGTAGGGGGCGCGGGCCCAGCCGGGCGGCGCGCCGAGGGCGTTCTCGATCACCTCGCTCGTGCGGCCGAGTTGCGCGCGCACCTCATCGCGCGGCAGCCGGTCGAACCTCGGGTGGTCGTAGGAGTGGTTGGCCACCAGGTGGCCGTCGGCCGCGATGGCGCGCAGCAGGTCGGGCTGCCAGACGGCGTTCTCGCCGAGGACGAAGAACGTGGCGGGCACGCCGTGCTGCCGCAGCAGGCCGAGGATCTGCGGGGTCCACGTGGGGTGCGGGCCGTCGTCGAAGGTCAGGGCGAGCCGGCGGCCCGAGCCCGCGAGCACGCGGCCCGGGGCGTGCCGCGCCCCGGCAGCGCCGGGGGCGGCGTCCGGCCGGCCGGGTGTGCCGGTGTCGGCGCCGCCAGCGCCCAGCGCGCCGCCGGCGCCCGAGGAGTCCACGAGCAGGCGGTTGAGGGCGAGCAGCCCCACGCCGGCGGCGGCCCCGAGCAGGACACGCCGGGAGACGCCCGTGCGCCGTGGCACGCTTGGCACGTACGACTTGTCCGATGAGTCGTATGAGGTGAACGGCATGGTCCACTGTGCTCACGCTGGCGCGGCGCGACGGGCCGCCGACACGGGACCGCGCGGACGGCACCCGTTCGGCGGGCGCCGCCGGGCCGCGCTCAGGACGTCCGAGCCATGGCCACGCATCGCGGTCGGCCGTATACGTCCCGCCGCCCCCCGACGCCCCGGGAGCGACCGGCGCCGCCCCGGCCGCGGCCTCAGTGCGCGGGGGCGGCGAGCGCCGTCTCCGCGCGGGCCAGGATCTGAGTGACGCGCAGCCCGAACCGCGCGTCGCAGGGGTGCGCCTCGCCCGTGCGCGCGGACGCGAGCAGCGCGTCGAAGGCGCGCATGAACGGCCGCACCGCGCCGCCGTCCGCCCGTTCCGGCAGCGACGATATGCCGGCGCTGCCGCGCGGTTCCGCCGTCACCGACGACGCCTGCGGCGGCATCGTGTGCGTCAGCGTCAGCAGGCTTGAGGCGCCCGAGGCGTGCCGCAGCGCCACGTGCGCCAGGTCCCCCCGCGCCACGCGCCGCGGTGACGCCGGTGACCTCTCCGAGCGGCGGCAGCAGCGAAAGGGCGTGCGGCCCGACGTCCCACAGCGCGCCGCGCTCCCGGCGCCGCGCCGAGGCCGCGTACGGGGTGTCGGCCCCGGCGGACACCGGCGAGTACCGGTCGACGCGGCCCGTGAGCCAGCCGTCGGTCGTGCTCTGCGCGGCGACCCAGGCCGCCGTCTCCGGCACGAACCGCAGTGGCGTTCCCCGTTCACCCCAGGCGGCGGTCCGGACATGATTCACACCCGCTTAACAAACGGGCAACTGAAGGGAAATCGCAGGTCGCGAGGGTACGAGCAGCGTATGACGCGCACCCGCGATCGCCCGCCGAGCTGCCGACGAGGAGCAAGACCGTGAGCTACAAGGCCGAGTACATCTGGATCGACGGCACCGAGCCGACCGCCAAGCTGCGCTCGAAGACGAAGATCCTGGCGGACGGCGCGGAGCCGCCGGAGTGGGGCTTCGACGGTTCGAGCACCAACCAGGCAGAGGGCCACTCGTCGGACTGCGTCCTGAAGCCGGTCGCCTCCTACCCCGACCCGATCCGCGGCGGCGCCCACCTGCTGGTGCTGTGCGAGGTCTACGACGTCAACGGCGAGCCGCACGTCTCGAACACGCGTGCACAGCTCCGCCCGGTCGCCGAGCGTTTCGCGGCGCAGGAGCCGATCTTCGGCATCGAGCAGGAGTACACGTTCTTCAAGGGCTCCCGGCCCCTCGGCTTCCCCGAGAACGGCTTCCCCGCACCGCAGGGCGGCTACTACTGCGGCGTCGGCGCGGACGAGATCTACGGCCGCGAGGTCGTCGAGGCGCACCTGGAGAACTGCCTGAAGGCCGGTCTCGGCCTCTCCGGCATCAACGCCGAGGTCATGCCGGGCCAGTGGGAGTTCCAGGTCGGCCCGCTGTCCCCGCTCGAAGTCTCCGACCAGCTGTGGATCGCGCGCTGGCTGCTGTACCGCACCGCGGAGGACTTCGGCATCTCCGCGACGCTCGACCCCAAGCCCGCCAAGGGCGACTGGAACGGCGCGGGCGCCCACACCAACTTCTCCACCAAGGCCATGCGCGAGAACTACGACGCGATCATCGGCGCCTGCGACGCCCTCGGCAAGGAGGGCAAGCCGCTCGAACACGTGCGCAACTACGGGGTCGGCGTCGAGGACCGCCTCACCGGCGCCCACGAGACCGCGCCGTGGGACAAGTACAGCTACGGCGTCTCCGACCGCGGCGCCTCCGTGCGCATCCCGTGGCAGGTCGAGCGCGACAAGAAGGGCTACATCGAGGACCGGCGCCCCAACGCCAACTGCGACCCGTACGTCGTGACCCGGCTGCTCGTGGACACCGTCTGCGCCGAGCTTGAGCAGGCCGACCTCGTCTGACCAGGGCTGACCAGGGCCGGCCCGGGCCGACCAACCGCATCACACGTCTCCCCGGCCCGCGGGCCGGCAGCTCGGGCGCGGTACCGGGGAGACACTGAGGGCGCTCGCCATCCGGCGGGCGCCCTCCGTGCGTGCCCCCTGGGTACGGCGGCTCCGGAATCCGCTCGGACGCGGCCCGGCGAGGGGGCGCACGCCGGTGCGCTCCGCCCCCGTTCCGGGTGGTGCTGGGTACACCCCCGCACGCACGGGCCGCCCCCCGTGACCGCGCCCATCGCGGACAGGAGACTATGAGCAGCACCCACGGAAACAGGAAGGCTCCACCATGAACGGGCACCGAGTGCGCGGCTCTCTGCTGGCCGCCGCACAGGGACTGCTGCTTTCGCTGCTCTCGCTCGGGGTCTCGCTCCTGCTGTTCATACTCTTCGTCGTGTCCCTGGTGTTCATGGTGCTGGGCTTCGGCCTCTTCACCACCCCGGTGATCGTGGACACCATCCGCGCGCACGCCAACCACCGCAGGGCGCTCGCCAGGAGCTGGTACGGCATCGACATCCACGCCGGCTACCGCCCGCTGCCCGTCGGCAACGCCCGCCGCGGCCTGGCGGGGCAGGTCGAACGCACCGTGCACATGCTGAAGGACCCGGCGACCTGGCGCGACGCGGGCTGGCTGTTCGTCGACGCGCTGGCCGGCTTCTTCACCGCCATGCTGCCGTGGCTGATGTTCGGCTACACGCTGTACGGCCTGGTCCTGGTGTGCGGTGTCTGGATGCCGATCGTGGACGCGGGCGGCACGTTCTGGTACCTGTTCGTGCCCATCTCCTCCTGGCCGACCGCCGTGCTCGCCGCCTTCACCGGCCTCGGGCTCGCCGCGGTGGCCCTGCGCTGGAACCCGCTGATCCTCGTCGGCCACTTCGAGATGACCCGCGCCCTCATCGGGGCCTCCGAGAAGCGCATGCTCGCCCAGCGCGTCGCCCGGCTGACCGAGACCAGGCACGACGCGCTGGACAACTCCGCGGCCGAGCTGCGCCGCATCGAACGCGACCTGCACGACGGCGCGCAGGCCAGGCTGGTGGCGATGGGCATGAGCCTCGGCACCGTCGAGGCACTGATCGAGAAGGACCCGGCACAGGCCAAGCGCCTGCTGGCGCAGGCCAGGGAGAACTCGGCCGAGGCCCTGTCGGAACTGCGCGACCTGGTGCGCGGCATCCACCCGCCGGTGCTCGCGGAACGCGGCCTCGGCGACGCGGCCCGCGCGCTGGCCCTGCGCATGCAGCTGCCCGTCGAGGTCGACGTCGACCTGTCGAGCCGCCTGGAGGAACCCGTCGAGTCGGCCGCCTACTTCGCGATCAGCGAGGTGCTGACGAACGCGGCCAAGCACGCCGAGGCCAAGCAGGCGTGGCTCGACATCTACTACGACGAGCGCGCCGGAACGCTGCGCATCGCGATCACCGACGACGGCCGCGGCGGAGCCGACCCGGCGGGCGGCAGCGGGCTGCGCGGGCTGGAGCGGCGGCTGGGCGCGTTCGACGGCGTGCTGGCCATCAGCAGCCCCGTGGGCGGCCCCACCCTGGTCACCATCGAGATCCCCTGCGCCCCGGCGGAACCGGGCCACCGGACCACCTCCCGCTGACACGACGGCCCCGCACGGCCCGCCCGCCATCGCGCGGGCGGGCCGTCGCGCCGTCGCCGGCGGGCCGCTCCCGCCCCTCCCGCACGTCACCTGCCCGCACCCGAACTGGCGTACAGTTTCGCCTCGTTGCGAGTCCCTGATCTCACGACTCACCGAAGGCGGCACTGCATGGCAGTCAAGCTCACGGCCGCGGCGGGCACGGCGACCCTCGCCGCGGCCGCGCTGGTCCTCAGCTCCCCCCTCCCCGCCCAGGCCGACGCCCCCGCCGCGGCCTACTCGGCGACCACGTCCGTCGGCGTGCACAACGCCTACGAGACCGGCACGTTCCCCTACCTCGCCGACGCCCTCGACTCGGGAGCCGGCCTCCTGGAACTCGACGTCTGGACCAACTTCACCAGCCGCGACTGGCGGGTGTCCCACAGCAACCCGCTCGGCAACGTGAACAACTGCGAGAACGCCGCATCCGCCGCCGAGTTCCGCAGCGGCCCGGTCAACCAGAACCTCGCGGGCTGCCTGGCCGACATCCGCGCCTGGCACGAGGCCAACCCCGACCACCCGCCGATCCAGCTCAAGATCGAACTGAAGGACGGCTTCGCCGACAACCTCGGCCGCGGGCCCGACGAGCTGGACGCCCTGCTGCGCGGCGCCCTCGGCGACGCGGTCTTCGGCCCCGGCGACCTCCTGGCCGGCAGCGGCCACGCCACGCTCGACGAGGCCGTGCGGGCGGGCGGCTTCCCCGGCCGCGACGAACTGGCCGGCCGGTTCATCGTGCACCTGATACCCGGCACGGTCGAGCAGGGCAACCCGTTCGACAGCCTGTGGACCGACCGCGAGTACGCCACCCACCTGCGCGACGCGGCGGCGGCCGGCACGCTGGCGGGCACCGCCGCGTTCCCCGCCGTCCTCGGCGCCGCGCCGGGCGACCCGCGCACCCGCTACACCGACGCGTCGCTGCGGCCCTGGTTCGTCGTCTTCGACGGCAGCGCCACCGCCTACACCCAGGGCACCATCGACACCTCCTGGTACCGGGACCGCAACTACCTGCTGGTCATGACGGACGCGCACGCCGTCCCGCCGGCCATCGACCCGGTCGCCCCCGGCGAGGCCGAGGCCCTGGCCCGCGTGGGCGAACTCGCCGCGGCCGGCGCCACCACCGTCACCTCCGACTGGTCCGGCCTGCCCTCGGTGCTGCCCACCGTCCTGCCGCGCGGCTGAACGCCCTCCCCGCCAGGCCCCGGCCGCTCCCGGCCGTTCCCGGCCGGGGCCTGGCCCTGTCGCGCACGCTCCCCTACCGTGGTCGCGCCCCGCCCGCACGGGGCCGAAGTCCCGCGCGACATGCGCCCGTTGGAGGGACGCCCATGGAACGCCGCACCTTCGCACGCCTCACCGCCGCCTCCCTGCTCGCCCCGCTCGCCGGCCCGCTCCCCGCCCCGGCCGCCGCCGCCGGCCGCACGGCCGCGCCGGACCCGCCGGCCCGGATCGTGCCCGCCATGAGCCGCGCCGCGCGCTTCATGGACGAGCACGTCTCCTACCGCGGCGCCTACGTGTGGAGCTACCTGCCCGACCTCTCCCAGTCCTGGGGGGAGATGGCCGCCCGGCGCACCATGTGCTGGGTCCAGCCGCCCGGCACGCCCGCCGTCGGCCACAGCATGCTCGACGCCTACTACGCGACCGGCGAGGAAACCTTCCTCGCCGCGGCAGAACACACCGCCCTGGCCCTCGTCGACGCCCAACTGCCCTCCGGCGGCTGGAACTACGTCCACGACTTCGCCGGTGAACGCGCCCTCGCGCACTGGTACGCGACCGTCGGCGCGAACGGCTGGCGCCTTGAGGAGTTCCAGCACTACTACGGCAACGCCACGTTCGACGACGGCGGCACCACGCAGGCAGCGCAGCTGCTGCTGCGCCTGTGGCTCGAACGCCGCCACCCGCGCGTCGGCGAGGCGCTGGGGCGGGCCATCGCGTTCGTCGTGGACGCCCAGTACCGCGGCGGCGCCGCGGACGGCGGCTGGCCGCAGCGCCACCCGCGCGTGCGCGGCGCCGCCGACTCCGTGCCCTGGCCGCGCCACCGCCCGCCCTGGCTGCCCGACGGCGTCGCGCACGGCATGGAGGACGGCGAGTACACGCGGCACGTGACGTTCAACGACGGCGTCCTCACCGGCAACCTCGTCTTCCTGCTGATGTGCGTGAACACGCTCGGCCGCCACGACCTGGTCCCCGTGGTGGAACGCACCATGGCCCTCGTCCACCGCCTCCAGCAGCCGGCCCCGCAGCCCGGCTGGGGCCTCCAGCACCTCGCGACCGCGCGCCGCGGCCGGCCCGCGGGCGCGCCCGCCGGCGCCCGTTCGTACGAGCCGCGCGGTCTTGCCCCCGAGATCACGCAGAACCTCGTGCGCCACCTGTGCACGTTCGCGCTGCTCACCGGCGACCGCTCCCACGTGCGGCGCGTTCCCGAGGCCATCGACTGGCTTGAGCGCTGCCGGCTGACCGAGGAGCAGATCGCCGAGAACCCCAGGTTCGCCGGCCGGACGCACCCCACGTACGTCGAACTCGGCACCGACCGGGCGCGCTTCACCCACCGCTTCGGGTCGAACGTGCGCAACGGCGCCTACTGGTTCGACCACGACCACCGCGACACCCTCGGCCACTCGCACGCCGCGAAGCGGCTGAACGTGGCCGATCTGTGGGAGCGGTACGACCGGATCATGGCGATGAGCGACGCCGAACTCGCGGACTGGCGCGCCCGTTCGCCCCTCTCGCGCGGCGGGCGGGTGGCGCTTCCGCGCTGGTTCTCCGTGGCCGATGTGGAGATCTCCCACCTGTTCCGTGAGGCCGCCCCGCCGCCGCTGCCCGCCGTCGGCGAGGCGGAGGCCGCGGACCTGATCGCCGGCCTCGGCGACCGCGACCACTGGCTCGTGCCGCTCGACGCCACCACGAACCCGTTCCGCGGCACTCCCCCGCCGGCCCCGTACGACGGGCGGGCCTACCAGGGCACGCACGTCGGGGACCTGTACGACACCTCGCCCTACGACCCGGCCGCGCCGCCGGCCGAGCCGCCGTACGCGCCGCGCGAGCCGGTGGACGGCATCACCACCGGCTCGTTCACGGAGAACATGGCCCGGCTCGTCGCCCACGTCACCACCCGCTGAGCCGGGCCGCCTCCGCGCCCGCCGTCCCGGCCCGGCCGCCCGCCGCCGCGGCGGCCCGGGTCCGCAACGGCGGGCGGCGTGCCGGAGGGGGGCGCCGGGCCGGATAGGCTGAGGGCCGCCTCGCCGAACGAGACGGAGAACCCCGTGCGCGTTGTCCTCGCCGAAGACCTTTTCCTGCTCAGGGACGGACTGGTCCGGCTGCTCGAAGCCCACGGCTTCGAGATCGCCGCCGCGGTGGACAACGGCCCAGGACTGACCCGGGCCCTCGCCGACCTGAGCCCCGACGTGGCGATCGTGGACGTGCGGCTGCCCCCGTCGTTCACGGACGAGGGGCTGCAATGCGCCCTGACCGCCCGCCGGGAGCAGCCGGGACTGCCCGTGCTCGTCCTGTCCCAGCACGTGGAGCAGCTCTACGCCCGCGAACTGCTCGCGGACGGCAACGGCGGCGTCGGCTACCTGCTGAAGGACCGGGTGTTCGACGCCGACCAGTTCATCGACGCCGTGCGCCGCGTCGCCGCCGGCGGAACGGCCATGGACCCGCAGGTCATCCAGCAGCTGCTGGCCCAGCGCGCCGGCCAGGACTCTCCGCTGGAACGGCTCACCCCGCGCGAGCGGGAGGTCATCGAACTCATGGCGCAGGGCCGGTCCAACGCCGCCATCGCCGAGCGCCTTGTCGTCACGGAACGCGCCGTGGCCAAGCACACCTCCAACATCTTCACCAAACTCGGCCTCCCCCCGTCCGACGACGACAACCGCCGCGTCCTTGCGGTCCTCGCCTACCTCGAACGGTGAACACGAGCCGCCCGCACCTCACCTGAGGTGACCGGCGTCGCCCGTTGCCGTTCCGACGACGCCGGCAGCCGCACGCACCACCTGCACGTCGTCACGGCCGACTCGTGGCCCAGCCGCAACGAACGCCTCCCGCGCGACCGGCTGCGCGCCGACCCCGAGGCCGCGCGGGAGTACGGACCGCTCAAGCGCCGCCTCGCCGCCCAGGAGACGGACGGGCTCGCCTCCACCAAGGGCAGGACCGCGCTCATCCAGCGCCTCGTCGACGAGAACGCGCCGCGCGGCCTGCCGGCCGTCTCCGTCCGGGAGGAATGACCGACGCGCGGCCCGCCCACGCCGCGCCGTGCCGCGGACCGAAGGCGTGCGACCGCCCCGGAGGGCCGCGAACGCGGCGCGAGCGGCGAACACCCGGACGTGTGGGCCGGGCGCCCTGCTCGACCGCGCACGGCGACCTCGGCCGTCGCCCGCGAGCCGCCGCGAGTGACCGGCCGGAACGCTCGCACCTACGCGACGTCGGGCCGTGTCATCAGCGGCGACCGCAGGTGCGGCGCCAGGCTCGGGCCGGTCAGGGGCACGGCGTTCCACGTCGCCCTCGCGGTCCCCGTGCCGGCGTCGACCGACAGCCGGACCCGGTGCGGTGTGGTGATGACGTAGAGGTCGGCGACGAACGTGTCGCCCTGCCAGGCGCCCGCCGCGACAACCGCGCGGCCGAGCGGCGCGCTCTCCCGCCAACTCCCGTGGCCCACCGCGATGTCGGGGAACGCCCCGAGCCGAAGCAGCCATCCGCCGTCCACGGGCTCCACCGCCACCGTGGTCCCGCCGGGCAGCGGCGCGTCCCCGGCGGGGGCGTCGATGACCGCCTTGGCGGAACGTTCCGGCGCGGCAGAACCCGGAACCGGAGCCAGCGACAGCCGCCGCAACCGTGCGGCGAGCACCTCGTCGTCCCGGCTGCTCCCCGCGTGGTCGAGGCCGGGCAGCAGGCACTCCCACAGGGGGTCGAGCAGGGCCTCGCCCTGCGGGACGGCACCGGTCACGGCGACCACGAGATCGTGCGCGGGGACGACCAGGCACAGCTGGCCGAAGGAGCCCTCGCCCCGGTAGCCGTGCCGCGACATCCAGAACTGGTAGCCGTACCCGCACAGCGCGTCGGGGTACTCCGACCAGCCCTCGATCTGCCGGGTGCCGATGTGCCGCCTCGTCGCGAGCTCCACCCATGCGCGCGGGACGAGTTGCCGCCCGCCCCAGAGCCCGCCGCGCAGCAGCAGCTCACCGAAGGCGGCCACGGCCTCGGTCGTGAGGTGCAGTCCGTGGAACCCGAAGGCGGCACCGCTCGCCACCCGGTCCCATTCGGCGTGGTCGACGCCCATCGGCCGGAAGAGCCGCTCGTCCAGCAGGTCGGGGAGGCTGCGGCCCGTGACCCGTTCCACCATCCGGGCCAGGACGAAGGTGGTCGGGTTGTCGTAGGCGTGCCGCGTTCCCTCGGGCTCGGGGAACGGCACGCGCAGGAAGCCTTTGACCAGGTCGCCCGGTTCCCGTTGCCAGGCTTCGGCGAGGCTGTCCTCACGGTGCCCGGTCGTCATGGACAGCAGGTGGTGGACGGTGAGCCGGCGCCCCTGCTCCGGCATGCCGGCCGGGACGTGCTCGGGCAGCACGTCCACCACCCGGTCGTCCAGCGACAGCAGTCCGTCGTCGATCGCGAGCCCCACGGCGACGGACGTGAACGACTTGGTCAGCGAGTAGAGAAGGTGCGGGCGCCCGGCCGAGTAGGGAGCCCACCAGCCTTCGGCGACGACGTGCCCGCGCCGCACGACCATGAGCGAGTGGCACTCGACGGATCGCGCTTCGAACCGGTCGAGCAGCGCGATGACCGACCGGGAGGACACCCCGCAGGCGGCCGGGGTGGAACGCGGCAGCAGGACACGCGGAGAAGCCATCCGGCCACCGTAGACGGAAGACCTCCCGGCCCAAAACGATTAACTGATCCGACTACGCGACCAGTTGGGCCCGCGCCCTCCCCGCCGCCGCGGATCGACGCACCGTGCGGCCCACAGCACGGTGGTCCGGCGCAGCGTGAACGTCTCGCCGGTCGTGAAAATCAGGCGCTTGGCGCCATGCGCCATGGAGGTCATGTCCTCGACGACGAACGCCTGGCCTCCGATCATGAGTTGGTCGCCGCGTCGCACGGTGCCCGCGTCGATCTCCACAGCGACCCGAACCCCTGCGGTCATCCCGGCATCACCGCCCTGGCACGGCATGGGCGCGAGAGGTGCGGCCCGGCGGGTCGCGACAGTGTTCGAACGCTCATATCGCTCTCCGGAGAGGAAGGGCGGGGGCAGGAACAGCGAGCCGTCAGGGCCGACAGGCGGGTGCACAGGCGCACAGCTCCTGCCCCTCGATGGTGGCCAGCGGACGACGGGACGCGCCGGTCAGCCGCCGCGCACACAGGGCGCAGTCCAAGCCGTGCCGCTGCCGCCAGGACAAGCGGTGCCGCACGTCGATATCGGAGAGCAGCAGCGGGAGCCGGTGCGGACCGTGCCCATCGGGGCAGCGATGAGGCACCCCCACGACATCAAGGCCGCCGCACGACGCGCATTCCGACACCTGCCTCACCGCGGGCAACCGCCGTGCCACCCCCCGCTGCCCGTGCGATGGGCTCACCGTGCGCAGGGCCGCGAACAGGTCGGCCGGCCCGGTCAGGCACGTCTCCCGCGGAGGGATCAGCCAGCGTGTCGGGAAACCGCCGTGCCACGGGCCTCCGGACCACTCCACGGGCGGCACCAGCAGCACACGCCCCGCGCCCAGCACGGAGACATCGGCACGTCGCGGCTCCCAGGCGTCCGCCGCGCCGACCGGGATCAGCCAGGTCATGAGCCCTGTCGCCTGGTCCTCCACGACCGGTCCTGACCGTTCCCGAAGGTGGCCGATGATCTGCGTTCCGGTGATCGTCGGCAGTTGGACTCCGTCCCACCAGCGCCCGCACGGCAGCGGCGCCGGGCCCTCCCTCGGCATCCACGACATGTCATGGGCCGACGAAGCGATGTGTCGATCCGTCAACTCGCAGTCTCCTCTTCCTCCGGCGTCGGCACCGGTGAGCACGGTGCCCGTACGTGAAGAGACAACTGCACTGAGCCACTGAGGCGGTACCGTTGGGTGGGCGAGTGAACGTGAAAGCCATGAAAGTTTGGGAGTCCGCACGCATGGCACCCCCACGCACACGAAACGCCGCTCTCGCCTCGCTGCTCGAACAAGCGCGATGGTCCCGCACGCAATTGGCGAACGCCGTCAACCGTGTCGCCGTCGAGACCGGTATGGAGTTGTCCTACGAGCAGTCGGCTGTCTCACACTGAATTTCGGGAACCGTGCCCAGGGCCCCGGTGCGCCCGCTCGTGTGTGAGGCATTCGCTCGCCGCCTGCACCGGCCGGTGACCTTGGCGGAAGCCGGGTTTCCCAGCGCCCCTGACAACGACGATCAGCGCATCGACCTCGCCGAACAACTTGTCGACATAGGGAGAAGCGATATGGACCCGTCACGCAGGCAAGTGCTCAGGACCGGTGCGTACACGACAGCGCTGGGAACACCGCTGTTCGGCGAACTCACCGAACGCTCAGTCGCGGTCCATTCCGGGCACGGAGTCCGAATCGGCGCCGGTGAGGTCGCCAGGGTCCGCACCATGACCGAACGCGTGGCCGACATCCTCGACGAACTCGGGGGCAGGCAGGCCCGCCCGATGGCCGCCGCCTACCTGGTCAACACGGTCGCTCCCTACCTCAGGGCATCCGCCCGCGACGAGGTCAGGAAGGACATGCTGTCCGCCGCGTCGGATCTGGTCTACCTGCTGGGCTGGATGGCGATGTACGAGAAGGATCACGGGATCGGCCAGCGGTACTACTTCAAGGCTCTCGAACTGGCAACGGCGGCCGACGACCCGACGGCCTACGGCCGCACGCTGCGGGGCATGAGCCTGCAAGCGGCCCATCTCGGTCACGGCGTGCGCGCATCCGAACTCGCCGAAGCGGCGGCAGCGGCGGTTCCCGCCGGGGGGCCGCGGCTCACGGCGTTCCTCAGAGGCCAGCAGGCGTACGCCGTGGCGATGACAGGCGACCGGCGGCAGGCGTTCGCCTGGCTGCGCGAGGCGGAATCCGCTCTCGACCGGGCCGATGCCCGCCGGGAGGCCATCGGCGGGTACGACCGCTGCGCGTACGAGTTCCACGTGGCATCCGTGCTCTACCACTGCCGCGACCTTCCGGGCTCGGTCAAGGCCCTGAAAGCCTCTCTCAGGGAGCAGCCGGCGCAGGAACGGCAGGGGCGCGTCCACGCGTACGCGGTGCTGGCCGGCAGGCAGTTCGAGATGGGTCACCTCGACGCCGCCTGCGAAAGCTGGGACCGCTTCCTGGACGCCTACCCGGCGGTGTCGACGGCGCGTGGCGACGACCACCTGGACACCATGGTCCGCAGGCTCCGGCCGCACCGGCGGTCGGCCCCCGCACGACGACTGCTCGAACGCGCCCACCAAGCGCGCACCCCGCAGGTATGACGCACGCCGGGCAGGCCGGCAGGGCGGAGAACGAGGCGCACGCGCGCCCTCTTACCGGGGGATGGCGCGTCATCGTGCGGCACGGCCGCGCCGTGGTAGGCCGTGGCGGCGGCGGTGATCAGATCGGCGGCGGAGGCGCTGCGGCGGTCGCCACGAGGGAGGCAAGCATGTCGAGGGCCATGATCGACCTGGACGACCAGGCAACCGAGGAACTGATGCGACTGTACGGGGCGAAGACCAAGGCCGAGGCCGTTCGCCGTGCCATCGACGAGACGGTCAAGCTGCACAAGCGGATCGCGCTCATGGATGCCATCGACAGCGGTGAAATCGACCTCGCTCATGACGCCAGGACAGCGTGACCGTGCGCTGTCTGCTCGACAAGTCCGCCCTGGCACACCGCACCAAGCCAGAGCCCCCGCCGCCCAGTACGGACGGCAACGCCCCCGCCGGGGACGGGCGGCACCGCGGGGACGACGAGGACGGCACCGAGCGGTGACGTTCGCCCGTCCGGCCGGGTGGGAGGAGGCGTTCGCCGCGCTGCCCCGTGCAGCCTTCCTGCCGCGCGTGATGTGGCCGCACGACCAGGTCACGGACACGTTCGCCACCGTCGACCGCGCGAGCGACCCCGAAGGATGGCGGGCCGCCGCCGACGCCGATGTCCCGATCGTCACCCAGTGGGACGACGGCCGGCACACCGGCCCGGTGGCCGGGCGGGACGCCACCAGTTCGTCGTCGAAGCCGTCCCTGGTCGCCGCCATGCTCGCGGCCCTGGACGTCGAGCCCGGCATGCGCGTGCTGGAGATCGGGACCGGCACCGGCTGGACGGCCGCACTCCTGGCCCACCGGCTCGGCGCCGGGCACGTCACCAGCGTGGAGATCGACGCACGGGTGGCGCGGGCGGCCGGAAGCGCCCTGCGGCGCGCGGGTCTTCACCCCCGCCTGGTCGTGGGGGACGGCGCGCTCGGCGCGCCCGGGCACGCGCCGTTCGACAGGATTGTCGTGACGTGCGGCATGCGGCACGTCCCGGCCGCGTGGCTGCGGCAGTTGCGCCCGGGTGGCCGGCTCCTGATGCCCTGGGGAACGCCGTTCGTCCTCCACCGGGACGGCCTCGTCTCCCTGACGTCCCGGCCGGACGGGACGGCCGCCGGGCGCTTCGCCGGCCTGGTGTCGTTCATGCGTATCCGGAGCCAGCGCGACCGGCTGCCCTCGTATCCGCCGGATCTTCCGCTGCACGACCACGAGTCCGCCGTCTGGCCGCCGGGCGGCTGGGCGCCGTTCCCCTTTCTCGCCGGGCTGCGCCTGACGGACGCCGCGTACGCGGAGCAGCGCCACGAGGACGGGCGCACGGTGTGGCTGTACGACCTGGCCGGTGCCGGGTGGACGGCGGCGGTGCGGCGGGACGGCGTGGCGCCTGGCGTCGTGGTGCGGCGGGCCGGGCGGCGACCGCTGTGGGAGGAGTACACCGCGGCCCACTCCTGGTGGCGGAGGGTCGGCGAGCCCGGCATCGAACGCTTCGGGCTGACCGTCCGGCCGGACGGCTCCGCGACACCGTGGCTGGACGCCGAGGAGCAGGTGCTGGCCCCGCGGCCGTCCATGAGCCGCGCCGCCGAGCGCGGGTGAGCGGTGCCGCGAAAACCCGTCGTGCGGCCAGGGCGAGCGGCGGCACAATGGCCGCGTGCCCTCATCCGAAGCAGCAGCCGGGAAGTTCCAGGATCTCGCCGCGCTCTGGAGCATCGGCGAGGCCACGCCGACCGATGTCGTCGACGGCGCCTGTGACGCCCTCGTCGCCGGCCTGGACAGCCCCGCCCTGCGCATGCTGGCCGCGTGCACGCGCGCGGAGGCCGCGAGCGACGTGCCCGACCTCCTTCCTCCCGCGCTCGACGAACTCGGCCTGGTCTTCCACCCGGTGGACAGCGTCTCCGGCCTTGAGGCCGCCACCCGCGTGCTCGCCGCCCGGCTGCTGGCCGGTGAGCTGACCCCGCGCGAGCTGACCCGCCAGGTCCACTGGCACTGCGGGCACCGCGTGCCCCTGGCGCAGCCGCTCGCCGCGCTCGACGACGACTACGACAACGTCTACGGCAGCCTCGGGTACATCCCCAGGCCGGAGGCCGAGATCGACGCCGAGGTCAGGGCCGAGGCGAAGCGGCTCGTCGACCGCTCCGCCCCGCCCCCGGAACGCCCCTCACCCGGCGCGTGACCCGGATCGCCGCGGCGCCGCACCCGGTGGCCTCGGCAGTCGCGGGACCGCAGCGCGCCGGGCGGGGTCGTAACCGCGGGCGGGGCGGCTCGTTCTGCCGGTTGTGTCTCCTCTTGATGTGTCTCCCTCCCCCACGCAGTCCACGCCGGAGCTGAGCCAGGCCGAGGCGGCCCTCGTCGAGCACTACCCGCGGCTGGTGCGGCTCGCCTACCTCGTCCTGCCCGCCGCACCGGGACGGCACCGGCGGGTGCTCGCGGCGCACGCGGTGGTGCAGCGCGCGCTGCCGCGCGGGAAGGGTGGCCCGAAGGGCGGCGCGGTGCCCCAGCAGCGGGGCGAGGAGGACGCCGGGTACGCGTATCTGCGGCTGCGCGTGCTGCGGGCCGCGCTCGGCGCGGCGCGGCCCGGGTGGCTGCGCCGGGTGCCGCGGTTGCTCCCGCACGTGGTCGGGCTGCGGCTGATCCCGCGGTCCGCGGAGGCCGGGGACGTGGCGCTCGAACAGGAGGTGGCGGGGCTGCCTGCGGCGGCGCGGGCGGCGTTCGCGCTGCGGCGGCTCGACGGGCTGGGCGAGGACGCGGTCCGGGAGCTGTTGCAGGCGGCCGGGGTCTCCGAGAGCCGGGCCAGGGCCGGGGTGCGGACGGCCGACGAGCTGCCGCCTGCGGACGGTCTCGCCGATCCCTGCGCGCTCCAGGCGCGGCCGACCGATCTGCTGCGCCGGCGCCAGTACGCGCGGACCGCGCTGCTGGGCGGGGTGGCGCTCGCGGTGGCGGCGGGGACGGTGGCGTTCCTGCCGGACGGGTGGGGCCCCGACGGGGCGGCGGCGCCGCCGTACAGCGAGAACGCCTCGGCGCGCGCCGCGCTCGATCCGCAGGGGCTGCGGCGCATGCCGGAGGGCGTGTGGCAGCGGGCCACGCGCACGGACTTCTCCGTGTGGCCCGCGCGGGGTTCCGCGCTCGACGACGCGGGGCTGCTGCGGCGCGCGCTGGCGGTGTGGGCGCGGCCGGGCGACGACGTGGCGGTGTCGGCGACGCCGGGAACGCAGACGGGCCCGGCGCCGGGACCCGCGCAGCTGCTGTTCGCGGGGGAGGCGGGCGGGGCTTCCGTGGTGCTGCTGTACGACGGGCTGCGGTTGGTGCGGTACGCGGAGCCGGTGGGGGCGGACTCGGGCGGGGCCGCGCTGGACTTCGCGCGGGTCGACGGGGCGGACGTGCTGGGGGCCTCGGCGGTGGTGATCGGCCGCAGCGACGGCAACACCCGGTACCTGATGGCTCCGTGGGTCACGGAGACCGTGCGGCGCGATCTGCTGGTGCCGGACGGGCGGGCGACGGAGGTCGGGGTGGACGCGCACGGTGTGACGGAGGCGCTGCGCACGCCCGTCGCGGCGCCGGAAGGGAACGGCGCGGCGTGCACGGAGGTGCCCGTGCTCGAAGTGGGCGCGCAGGGCGGCGACCTGCCGTTCATGCTGGCCGATCTCGGGGAGCTGGTGCCCGCGTTGCTGACGCACGGCGAGCCGGGCGAGGGGCGGCGGGTCGCGGCGGACGAGGAGGCCAGGGAGCGGTGGACGCGTCTGGCGTGCAACCTGTCGACGGCGAACGGCGGCGGGGTGCGCTCGGTGAACGCGTGGCAGTTCGCGGAGCAGACGCTGCCCGACGGCGCGGGCACGGCGCAGTGGGTGTGCACGCGGGCCGAGACGTGGCGGGGGGCGGGCAGCAGGACGCTCGCGCAGTTCGTGGCGCCCGCCGGGCGGGCGGGCGAGCCGGCTTCCGTGACGGCGAGCGCGGAGGACGCCCCGGCGTGCGGGCCGCGCGAGCCGCGGGTGCTCAGCGGGGTGCTGTGGCGTTCGCCCCAGGACGCGTGGTATCTGGTGGCGGCGGGCAGCGAGCAGGTGTCGGCGATCGTCGCCGAGGGCGGGGTCACCGGGCGCGGTGCGGGCAACACGGTGGCGTTGGCCGCCGAGGAGGGCGCGCAGGCCGAGCTGACCGGGGAGCTCGACGGCGGCGGGGAGTTGCGGATGCTGGGCTGAGCCCGGGCGTCGCGCGGGGCGGCGGAACCCGTGGCCGGTGGGCCGCGTCGGACCGGTATGAGAAAGCGAACGATTGTCGGCATGGTGCCCTTTGTTCTGCTGCTCGGTGCCTGCGGGGAGGAGTCCGCCGACCCGGGCGACCCGCCGGCCGGTGACTCCGGCGCGCAGGCCCCCGTCGGCGGGGGCGGCGGCGAGGGGCAGCGGTACGAGGTGTCGGGCACGATGTTCCAGGAGGCGGGCGGGGAGCCGATGCTGTGCGCCGCCCTGATGGAGTCGATGCCGCCGCAGTGCGGGAACGGCCTGCCCGTGGCGGGCTGGGACTGGGACGCGGTCGCGGCGGAGTCGGCCTCGGGCGTGCGGTGGGGGCACTTCGTGCTCACGGGAACGTGGGACGGCGAGCGGTTCACGGTCACCGCCCCGGCCAAGCGGGAGGCGCCGGACGGCGCGCCGCCCGCGCCCCGGGAGCCGGAGCGGCCCGAGGCGCCGGCGGAAGAGCTGGACGCCGAGCGATTGACCGAGGTGCAGCGGGAGTTGGTGGACGACTTCCCGCACGACGTGCTCTCCGCCCACGTCGACGAGGAGCACGGGGTGGTGCGCGCCGACGTGGTGCTCGACTCGCAGGAGCTGCGGGAGGAGCTGGCCGGGGAGTTCGGGGACGGCACCGTGGTCCCGACGGGCTGGCTGCGGCCGGTGACCGGCGGGGAGTGACCCGGTCACCGGCCGCGGCGCCCGCGGGCGCGGCGTGTCAGGTGCGCCAGACGTCGCTCAGGTTGACCCGGCCCTCGCGGGGGACGGTCGCGGTGCGGTTGGCGCCGCTCTCCCAGGTGACGGTCGCGGAGTTGTCCCAGCGGCGGATGTACTTGTATTCGAACGTCGTGCCCGCGGGCAGCGACAGCTCGGCCCGCCACAGCGGGTAGGAGCCGGCGTCGAGCCGCACGGCCCGGGCCGGGTCCCAGGCGCCGAGTTGCGGCACGCTGCCGACCACCCAGACGCTTTCGCCCCACTGGGTCCTGGCGTCGACCTGGAACGAGGCGCCGGTGGCGGGCACGGGTTCGCCGCCGCCGCCGCAGTCGCGGGCGCCGGTGTGCAGGGCGAGCGCGGTGTTGCTCGGCAGCGTCGCGGTGAACCGGCCCGAGCCGTCGACCGTGACGGACCTGCCGGACTGCACGTCGCAGTAGGAGCCGGCGGCGAGCGAGGTCTGGAAGGTGCGGGTCAGGGACGCGGACTCGTGGTTGATGGCGACGAATCCGGCGTTGCCGCGGCCGAAGGCGATGGCGTCGCCGCCGTTGTCCCACCAGTTGGTGACGGCGCGGCCCTGGGTGGCGTTGCGGAAGCCGACCATCGCGCTGATCTCGGGCCAGGCGTGCTGGCAGGTCCAGCCGTCCTGCCAGCAGGCGTCCACGCGGCCGTTGTTGGGCGGTCCCGCGTCGTGGTTCGTGAACTGGTAGCCGGAGTGGACGTCGGGCGAGCCGTAGGGCCAGGCGAGCATGAACACGTTGGCCAGGGTGTAGTCGGCGCCGTCCCTGTGGTTGAGGGTCGACCCGTTGCGTTCGGTGTCGTGGTTGTCGACGAACACGCCCGCGCCGGCGTCGGGCAGGTAGCCCCAGCCCTCGCCGAAGTTCTCCAGGTAGGCGAGGTTCTCCTGCTGGAAGACGCGCTTGAGGTCGCGGCCGTAGCGGAACTCCTGCACGTCGCCGTTGCCGGTGTACTCCTCGGGCTGAACGGCCTCGCCGGCGCCGTGGATGACCTCCTGCTTCCAGTAGGCCCCCGGGTCGGACATGCGGGACCTGATGGCGGCGAGGTCGGCGGCCGACATGTGCTTGGCGGCGTCGATCCTGAACCCGGCGACGCCCAGGGACAGCAGGTCGTTCAGGTAGTCGGCGATGCGCTGGCGGACGTAGTCCTTGCCGGTGTCGAGGTCGGCGAGGCCGACGAGTTCGCAGTTCTGGACGTTGCCGCGGTCGCCGTAGTTGTTGCCGATGTCGCGGCGGCAGGTGTGGAAGTCGCCGTCGCTGTAGGGGGCGGCCGGGTAGTCGTACTTGGTGTACCGCGAGCCGCCGGTGCCGGTGCCTGAGCCGGCCGTCATGTGGTTGATGACGGCGTCGACGACGACGCCGACCCCGGCGTCGCGGCAGGTGTCGACCATGGCGACGAACTGGTCGCGGTTGCCGAGGCGGCTGTCGATCCGGTAGCTGACGGGCTGGTAGTTGGTCCACCACTGCGAGCCCTGGATCTGCTCCTGCGGGGGCGAGACCTGCACGTAGCCGTAGCCGGCGGGGCCCAGGGTGCGGGTGCACTCGCGGGCGATGGAGTCGAAGTTCCAGTTGAAGAGGACGGCGGTGACGTCCCTGGTACCGGGGGGCGCGGCCTGGGCGGCGGGCGCGGCCACGGTGAGCGGGAGTGCGGCGGCCGAGAGGGCGACCAGGCCGGCCAGGGCGGAACGGGCCAGGCCGCGGATGCCGCGACGGGTGCGTGCGGACACAACGCCTCCTTGGGGGGTGAGGTGCTGCCGCATTGAGCAACGCGCCGTGCCCGCGCGGCGGGCGGAGCCGGAAGGCTCTTTCTGCAAGAAGTTGCACCGCAGACGGTAGAGGCGCCCAGAGAGGCGGTCAATAGCCAGGACATCGGGCAGAAATGTTCGCGTGATCCCCCCGCAACCTCTTTCGCAAGAACTTGCGCGCTGCTACCTTTCCGGCATCCCCCGGCCGGCCGAGGGCTCATCGGGCCCCACGCGCACGGCCGGCCGGGGGATGCCCGCCGGGGTTTTTCAGCGGGCCTGCGCGGTCGAGCCGCGGACCACGAGTTCCGGCTGGAAGACGAACTCGGTGTGCTGGACCGGGTTGCCGTTGATCTCTTCGAGCAGCGAGTCGACCGCGGCGCTGGCCATCGCCCGCACCGGCTGGCGCAGCGTGGTCAGCGGCGGGTCGGTGAACGCGAACAGGTCGGAGTCGTCGTACCCGACGACCGACACGTCCCCCGGCACGTCGAGGCCGCGCTGCCGCACCGCGCGGATGGCGCCCAGCGCCATCATGTCGCTGCCGCACACGATGCCCGTGCAGCCCGCGTCGAGCAGCGCGGAGGCCGCGGCCTGCCCGCCCTCGACGCTGAACAGCGAGTGCCGCACGGCGCCGAGGCCGCCGGTCTCCTCGTGGAACCCGGCCACTTTGCGCCGCACCGGCACGAACCGCTGCGGCCCCACGGCGAGGCCGATGTCGCGATGGCCCAGCGCCCGCAGGTGCTGGACGGCGATGCGCGTGGCCGCCGCGTCGTCGGGCGAGACGAACGGCGCCTTCACCTGCGGGTTGAACCCGTTGATGAGCACGAACGGCACCCCGCGTCCGGCCAGCCGCGCGTAGCGGGCCGGGTCCGCGCTGGTGTCCGCGTGCAGCCCGGACATGAACACGATGCCGGTGACGCCGCGTTCGACGAGCTGGTCCACCAGCTCGTCCTCCGTCGCGCCGCCCGGGCTCTGCGTGCACAGCACGGGCGTGTAGCCGTGGCCCGCCAGGACCTGCTCGATGACCTGCGCGAAGGCCGGGAAGATCGGGTTGGTCAGCTCGGGGATGACCAGCCCGACCAGGCCGGCGCTGCGCTGCCGCAGCCGCAGCGGGCGTTCGTAGCCGAGGACGTCGAGCGCGGCGAGCACCCGTTGCCTGGTGGCCGCGGCGACACCGGACTTGCCGTTCAGCACGCGGCTGACCGTCGCCTCGCTGACCTCGGCCTGCTCGGCGATGTCGGCCAGCCGGGCCGGCTGCGGCAGCGGGGCGCCCGGCTCAGCCACGACCGCTCCCCGGCGGGGCGGCGGTCCCTGGGCGGGCGGCGGCGCGGTCCTGGCCGCGAAGCCCGCCCGCGCACGCGCCCGCGCTCGGCGCGGCAGCCCTCACGCCTGCCACCACACGGTGGTGTCCGCGGGCAGCGAGGCGTCGCCCGGGCAGGGGCCGCTGGCGAGCAGCGGCCGGCCGGACCCGGTGAGCAGCCCGGGCAGGGACACGGTGGTGTCCGTGGTGTTGACGGCGCAGACCAGCTCGGAGCCCTCGGGGCCGCGGCGGCGGAACGCGAGCACGCCCTCGGGCGCCTGAAGCCACTCGACGGCGTCGCCCGCGCCGAGCGCCGGGTGCTCGCGGCGGACGGCCAGGGCCCGCCGGTACATCTCCAGGGTCGACTCCGGGTCGCCGGTCTGCGCGTCGACGGCCAGCTTCGCCCAGGACTCGGGCTGCGGCAGCCAGCTGCCGCCGCTGCCGAAGCCGTAGGAGTCGCCCTGCGACGACCACGGCACGGGAACGCGGCAGCCGTCGCGCAGCCCGTCCTGCCCGTCGGCCTCGGGCCCGGTGCCGCGCCGGAAGAACGCCGGGTCCTGCCGCACCTCGTCCGGCAGCCCGGTCACCTCGGGCAGGCCCAGCTCCTCGCCCTGGTAGATGTAGGCGGAGCCGGGCAGCGCGAGCATCAGCAGCGTGGCCGCGCGGGCCCGCCCGAGGTCGCCGCCGAGGCGGGTGCGGTGCCGCACGACGTCGTGGTTGGACAGCACCCAGGTGGTGGGCGCGCCGACGGGCCGCATCGAGTCCAGCGAGGAGTCGATGACGCGGCGCAGCTCCGCGGCGTTCCACGGGGTGTTGAGGTAATGGAAGTTGAACGCCTGGTGCAGCTCGTCGGAGCGCACGTACAGGGCGGTGCGCTCGGCGTTCGGGGTCCACGCCTCGGCGACGCCGATGCGCGCCCCCGGGTACTCGTCGAAGATCCGCCGCCAGGAGCGGTAGATCTCGTGCACGCCGTCCTGGTCGAAGAAGGGCAGGGTCTGCGTGCCGAGGAGCCTGAGCTGCTCCGCGTGGCCCATGTCGGGCAGCCCCGCGGCCTTGACGAGGCCGTGCGCGACGTCGATGCGGAAGCCGTCGACGCCCATGTCGAGCCAGAAGCGCAGCACCGAGCGGAACTCGTCGCGCACCGCCGGGTTGTCCCAGTTGAAGTCGGGCTGCTCGGGGGCGAACAGGTGCAGGTACCACTCCCCCGGGGTGCCGTCGGGGTTCTCTGTGCGGGTCCACGCGGGGCCGCCGAAGATGGACTCCCAGTCGTTGGGCGGGAGTTCACCGGCCTGGCCGCGCCCCTCGCGGAAGTGGTAGCGGGCGCGCAGCGGGGAGTCCGGGCCCTCGCGCAGCGCGCGCTGGAACCACTCGTGCCGGTCGGACGAGTGGTTGGGCACCAGGTCGACGATGATGCGCAGGCCGAGGTCGTGGGCGTCGCGGATGAGGGCGTCCGCGTCGTGCAGGTCGCCGAACATCGGGTCGATGGCCCGGTAGTCGGCGACGTCGTAGCCCGCGTCCGCCTGCGGGGAGGCGTAGAACGGGCTGAGCCAGACGGCGTCGACCCCGAGGCCGGCCAGGTAGGGCAGCCGGCTGCGGATGCCGGGCAGATCGCCCATGCCGTCGCCGTTCCCGTCGGCGAAGGAGCGCGGGTACACCTGGTAGATGACCGCGTCGCGCCACCAGTCGGGGCGGTGGCCCGTGTCGCCTGTGGGGTCGCCGGTCGGCTCGGTGCGGTCAGCGAGGTACTGGGTCATGTCATCCCTGTGAGTGATCGCATGCGGGCGGGGGGTGGCCTGGTGGGGGCGGGAGCCGTGGTTCCGGCCGGGCGCGCCCGGCCGGAACGCGGTCAGGACTTGATGGCGCCCGCGGTGAGCCCGGATTGGAGGTGGCGCTGCGCGTAGCCGAAGACGAGCATCGCGGGCACCGCGATGAGCACGGCGGCGGCGGTCATCAGGTGCCAGTCCTGGGTGTGCTGGTTGACGAACGTCTGGAGCCCGCCGGCCAGGGTCAGGTTCTCCTCGCCGGTCATGAACGCGGTGGCGTAGGCCACTTCGGCCCAGGCGGTGACGAACGTGTAGAACCCGGTGACCGCGAGGCCGGGGCGCGCCAGCGGCATGATGAGCCGCCAGAACGTGCCGAACGGGCTGAGGCCGTCGACGCGGCCCGACTCGTCGATGGAGACGGGCACCGAGTCGAAGAAGCCCTTCATCATCCAGGCGCAGAACGGCACCGCGATGGTCAGGTAGGTCACGATCAGGCCGGTGGGCTGGTTCAGCAGGCCGTAGCGCGACATCAGGTTGTACAGCGGCACGATGAGCACGGCCATCGGGAACATCTGCGTGATCAGCAGGGTCCACATCAGCGGGCGCATGCCGGGGAAGCGGAAGCGGCTGAGCGCGTAGCCGGTGGTCGAGGAGATGAACACGCCGATGACGGTGGTGATCAGCACGATCAGCACGGAGTTGCCGAACCAGGTCAGGAACTCGGTGTTGTTCAGCACGTGGTCGTAGTTGTCGAGCGTGAAGTTCGACACCAGGGACCTGGTGAACGTGTCCGCCTTGGGCTTGAAGGACGTCACCAGCAGCCAGAACGGCGGGAAGATGGCGATCAGCGCCGCGAGGAGCAGCGTGGCGTGCAGGCCGACGGAGGCCGCCCGGCTTCGTTCGCCGCGCCGGCGCACCCGGCCGGGGCGCCGGCCGCCGCCGTTCGGCGCGGGGCGCGGCTCCTGCGGGCGGGCCGCGGGGGCGGCGGGGCCGCTGCCGTTTCTCGGAGTCGTCGGGGTGGCCATCGTCACCACACCTCTCCCTGCTTGCGCAGTGCCCTGCGGTAGGACATCGCGAAGAGGACCAGGAGCAGCAGGATGAGCACGCCCCAGGCCGCGGAGTTCGCGAAGTCGCGGGGGCTGGACACGAAGGCCAGCCGGAACGCCTCGGTCACGAGGATGTCGGTGGAACCCGCGGGACCGCCCCGGGTCAGCAGGAAGATCACCGGGAACATGTTGAACGTCCAGATCGTGCTGAGCAGCACCACCGTCATGGCGACGGAACTGATGCCGGGCAGCGTGATGTTGCGGAACCGCTGCCAGGGGTTGGCGCCGTCCATCTCGGCCGCCTCGTACTGCTCGCCCGGGATGGACTGGAGGGCGCCGAGGATCGCGACGAGCATGAACGGCACGCCGAGCCACACGTTGGTGGCGATGACGGCGACCTTGGCCCACGTGGGGTCGGACAGCCAGGCGATGCCGTCGATGCCGCGGCCTTCGAGGAGGCTGTTCAGCATGCCGTTGCGCTCGTTGTACAGCATCCGCCAGGCGAAGACGGAGACGAACGCGGGGATCGCCCAGGGCAGGATCAGCGCCATGCGGTAGACGGCGCGACCGCGGAAGCTCCGGTTGAGCATGTTGGCCAGGCCGAGGCCGATGAGGAACGTGACGGCGACGCACGCCACGGTCCACACGACCGTCCAGCCGAGCCGGTCCCAGAAGGCGCCGTCGCCGAGGATGTCGGCGTAGTTGTCCAGGCCGACGAACTCGTAGGTCGCCGGGATGGTGTTGACGCCGATGGTGCGTTCGACGTTGGCCTCGTCGGCGTCGGTGAACGAGAGGTACACCCCGCGGACCAGCGGCCAGCCGATGATGACGCCGATCACCAGGACCACGGGGGCGACCATCGCCCACGCGTACCAGTACTCGGTCAGTTTCCGGCGCAGCCGGCCCGGCGCGCGGCCGGTCGTCCCGGGGGGCGGCGGTGGTGGCCGCCGTCCCGCCGGGGCTCGCAGCGTCAGCCATGGTGGTCAGCTCCAGTCCTCAAGGAGGTCGCGGTAGGCGTCCCCGGTGTCGGCCGCGGCCTGCTCGGGGGAGGCGGAGCCGGTCAGCATCGCCTCGATGGAGACGCGCAGCGGCTCGAAGAGGGACTGGGCCTCGGGAATCCAGGGGCGCTCGTGCGCGACGTCGACGGCGGGCTTGAAGAACTGCACCATCGGGTTGTCCTGGACGGCGGGCACCTCGTACACGGACGCGCGCGTGGGCAGCAGGCTCAGTTCCTCGGTGATGCGCTGCTGGGTCTCGGCCGAGGCCATGTACTTGACGAACTCGAAGGACGCGTCGGCGTCCGGAGTGCCCGCGTAGACGCCGTAGTTCCAGCCGCCGAGGGGCGAGCCCTGCTGCTGGCCGCCGGCCGGGACGGGGGCGACGCCCAGGTCGTCGCCGAGGGCGGCGGTGGCGTCGGCGATGGCCCACGGGCCGTTGACCATCATGGCGATGTCGCCGCCGGAGAAGCCGGCCATCATGTTCTCCCAGCCGTCGCTGGTGTCCGTGATCGCGGCGCCGGAGTCGATCAGGCCCTGCATGCGCTCGAACGCGGCCACGCCGGCCTCGTTGTCGATGGTGACCTCCTGGGCCTCGGCGTCGACCAGGTCGCCGCCCTCGCCGTAGAGGAACGGCAGGAACCAGTACGGGTCGTCGCCGCGCACGTAGAGGGGGGTGACGCCGTTGTCCTCGAACGCGCCGGCGGACTCCTCGATCTCGGCGAGCGAGGTGGGCACCTCGACGCCGGCCTCGTCGAGCAGCGCCCGGTTGTAGAACAGCGCCAGGGTGTCGGTGACCTGCGGCACGGCCCAAGTCTGGCCGTCGTACTGGGTGCTGGCCCACGCCTCGTCGAGGAAGTCGTCCTGGTTGTCGAGGGCGGCGGTGTCGTCCAGCGGGTACAGGTAGCCGAGGCTGGCGAAGTCGGCGACCCAGGCGACCTCGGTGCGCATGACGTCGGGGGCGTCGTTGGCGCCGGCGGCGTTCTTGAAACGGTTCTGGGCGTCGTCGAAGCCGATGTTCACGTAGTCGACGGTGACGCCGGGGTGCAGCTCCTCGAAGTCCTTGGCGACGGCTTCGAAGACCGCCGCCTCGGTCTCGTTGGAGGTGTCCCAGTAGGTGACCGTGCCGGACAGCTCGCCGTCGGCGGCGCCGGTGTCCTCGCTGTCGCCGTCGCTTCCGCAAGCCGTTGCCGCAAGAGCCAGGGCCGCCACGGCGGCCGTCGTCCCTATGCTGCGCCGCATGTGAACTCCTTCAAACGTTCCGCCCGTTTCAAGCGGATGAATCCCACTTTATGCGCCGCGCCACTGCCGCGCCGGGCCGGTCAGGAACGTAACAGCGCACCCCCGCTTTGGAAAGACCTTGCGGCAATTTTCTGCAAGTCCGTTGCGCGCCTCACGCCGGAAGCGCCGCGCGCCTCACGCACCGTGACACCGCGGGCACCGGAACGGTCAGGGCCGGTGCCGGATTCATACCTTCCGGGAAACTTCTCCCCTGCCCGGTGGGCACGGTGTGCCCCCTGGCGGTACAGTCCCGGACGTGACCGCACGGCTAGCCGACATCGCAGCCCAGGCGGGGGTCAGCGAAGCGACCGTCAGCCGGGTGCTCAACGGCAAGCCGGGAGTCGCCTCCGGCACCCGCGAATCCGTCCTGGCGGCTCTCGACCTGCTCGGGTACGAGCGCCCGGCGCGCCTCCAGAAGCGCAGCGCCGGCCTCGTCGGGCTGATCACGCCCGAGTTGGAGAACCCGATCTTCCCGGCGTTCGCGCAGGTCATCTGCCAGGCGCTGACCCGGCAGGGCTACACGCCCGTGCTCGCCACCCAGACCCCGGGCGGCTCGACCGAGGACGAGCTGACCGAGATGCTCGTGGAGCGCGGCGTCGCCGGCATCATCTTCATCTCGGGACTGCACGCGGACACCAGCGCCGACATGGGGCGTTACGAGCGGCTGCGCGGGCACGGGGTGCCGTTCGTCCTCATCAACGGCTTCTCGCCCAAGGTGCGGGCGCCGTTCGTCTCGCCCGACGACCGGGCCGCGATGCGGCTGGCCGTCACGCACCTCGGCTCCCTGGGGCACCGCAGGATCGGCCTGGCGCTCGGCCCCGCGCGGTTCGTCCCGGTGCGGCGCAAGATCGAGGGCTTCCTGCGCGCCATGGAGGACGAGGTGGCCACGCCGCCCGCCGCCGCGGAGCAGCTGGTCGAGCACTCCCTCTACACCCTGGAGGGCGGGCAGGCCGCCACCGTCGCGCTCCTCGACCGGGGCTGCACGGCTGTGATCTGCGCCAGCGACATGATGGCGCTCGGCGCGATCCGCGCGGCGCGGCAGCGCGGGCTCGCCGTGCCCGAGCACTGCTCGGTCATCGGGTTCGACGACTCGCCGCTGATCGCGTTCACCGATCCGCCGCTCACCACGATCCGCCAGCCGGTGCCCGCGATGGGCCAGGCCGCCGTCCGGGCGCTGCTCGAAGCGATCGGGGGCACGCCCGCGCCGCACAGCGAATTCGTGTTCATGCCCGAGCTGGTGGTGCGCGGCTCCACCGCGACCGCCCCCGTGATACAGCGCGCCTGACCGCGCCCGCGCCCCCGCGCCCGGCCGGGCCGGAACCGCCGCCGTCCGGGGCCGTCCCCGGGGCCGGTCTCAGGGGCGTCTCCTCCACTCGGTGTATACACCGGTGCCAGGACCAGACCGGAGGATGATCGGACGGCGAACGGCCTCTGGCAGACTGTTGGCCCATGGGGGCAACAAGCATCAGTCCGAAAGTTGAGCGAGTGGACCCGGCAGATCCCGTGACCGAGGACATCGAGGACCCTGCCGCCCCGGCCCCCAGGCGCCTGAGCACGCTGCGCGTCCCGAAGCGCCCCAGACTCTGGTTCGAACTGCTCCTCATCGCGCTCAGCTACGGCGTCTACTCGGTCATCCGCAACGCCGCGCCCACCCGCGTCGACAAGGCGCAGGAGAACGCCCGCTGGATCTGGGACGTCCAGGACGCGCTCGGGCTCGCGTTCGAACGCACGGTGAACCACGCCATCGAGGGCGTGACGTGGCTCATCGTGACAATGAACTACTACTACGCCACGCTGCACTTCGTGGTGACCATCGCCGTGCTGGTCTGGCTGTTCCGCAGCCACCCGGGGCGGTACGGCGCGACCCGGCTGGTGCTGTTCGCCACCACGGGCGTCGCGCTGCTCGGCTACTACTTCTACCCCCTCGCGCCGCCGCGGCTGATGGAGGGCATGGACTTCATCGACACCGCGAGCGTCCACAACACGTGGGGGTCGCTGTCCGCCGAGGGCAGCGCCATGGCCTCGGTGTCCAACCAGTACGCGGCCATGCCGTCCATGCACATCGGGTGGTCCCTGTGGTGCGGGATCACGATCTGCGTGCTCGCCGCGCCGCTGTGGCTGAAGGCGCTCGGCGTGCTCTACCCGGTGGTCACGCTGCTCGTGATCGTCGCGACCGCGAACCACTTCTGGCTGGACGCGGTCGGCGGCGTCCTGTGCGTCGCGTTCGGCTTCGCCGTGGCGCGCCTGTGGTACGGCAGGTCCTGCTTCCGGCTCCCGCGCCGCGTGGACGGGCCGGCGCCGGCCGGCCCCCGCGCCTCCTGACGGCCGCCGCCGCGCCCCCGGCCCGCCGCGGCGTCACGCGGGGGCGTCCTGCGGCCCGCGGCCGACGGGCAGCAGGTACTGGAGGGGCTGCGCCAGGTCGTCGAGGCCGAGCAGTTCGTGCGCCAGGTCGTCGCGGAATCCGCCGAGCGGCGTGGTCGCCAGGCCGAGCGCCGTGGCGGTCAGCAGCAGCGTCTGCGCCAGGTGGCCGGTCTCCAGCAGCCCGAGGCGCAGCGCGCGCAGCCCGTACCGCTGCCTGAGCCGGCCCAGGTCCACGTACAGGCCGAGGACGGCGGGAACGGCGTCGGGCACGATCGCGTCGGGGTCCTCCGGCGCGCGCGACAGGTAGGAGGAGAGCGAACGGACGTCGTCGAGCGCGGGCGCGGGCCCCACGCGCCGCAGGGCGCGCCGTTCGGGAACGCACTGGTAGGTGCCGGGCGCGAGGCCGTCGACCGACAGGGCCACGAGCCGGATGCCCGCGGTGTACAGGGCGCCCGCGCTCGGGTAGGGCCGGTGCCGCAGGAGCCCGCGCGTGCCGTCGGCGAGGCGCGGCGCGGAGGTGTGCCAGGAGGCGTGGGCCCGCCACAGCAGGGTCCCGAGGGTGGTCGCGGTCAACGGCCCCGTCAGCGCGCCGCGCACGGAGACCCGGCTCGCCAGCACCTCGCGCAGGGGCGTGTCGGGCAGCGGGCCGGCCGGCAGCGGCAGCAGGCCGGGCACCGGGGCGCCGCGTTCGCCGTCCGCGGCCTGCCGGTCGTCGGCTGCTCCCGCCGCGGGCGCCTGGGCCGGTGGGGGCGGGGGCAGCGGACGGGCCGCCGAGTCCTGCTCGCGGCCGATGTGGAACTTGCTGCGCTCCAGGTACCGCAGGTCGGGCGAGGCGTGCCCGCCGGGGAAGTAGGGGTCGCCGGCGTCCTCGCCCGCGGAGTCGAGCAGGGTGCGGGCGGCGAGCCGGCACACGGCCCGCTCCTCGTCCGGCGCGACGCCCAGCCGGTTCAGCAGCATGTGCAGCTGGGAAGCCCACACGCGGGGCCGCGCCCCGGCAGCGGGCCCGGCCCGCAGGGCCAGGTCGGCCGCGCGGACGCCGTCGTGCCAGTCCCGGGCGGCCTCGGGCCCGCCGCCCGCGCCCAGGGACTCCCACAGGGCCGCCGCGCGGCTGCCGAACGCCTCGCGCTGCGCCGCGTATACGTGGTTGACGCGCGCGTGCACGTGCCGGGGGGCGAGCAGGGGGACGCCCTCGACCCACCGCCAGCCGGCCGCGTGCCCGCGCAGCCAGCGCGCCGCGGCGAGCCGGTCCATGCCGCAGGCCAGGGCCGTGGCGTGGGCGAGGTCGATCGCGGCGGCCAGGCGCGCGCTGCCGCGCGGCGCCGAGGCGACGGCCCGCACGGCGACGCGGCTCGACAGCGCGAACACCTCCTCGGCCACCGGCAGGGCCGCCGGGCCGCCGTACCGGTCGGTCTCCGGCTCGTAGGGAACGGCGCGCACCTCTCCGTGCCGGCCCGTCCCGTCCGCCGCGCGCGGCCCGCCGTCCGCCGCGGCGGGCCGCCGCGCCGCCATCCGCGACAGGGCACCCGGCAGGCCGGCCGCCGCGTCCTGCGCCGGGTCCCGCACGCGGACGCGCAGGTGGGGCCCGCCCTCGTCGTACCGGATGAAGAACCAGGCCGAGGCGTCGCCCCGGGCGACGAGCCCGTCGAGGTGCGGTGCGAGGTCCTCGTGCAGCAGCGCGTCGGTCTCCTCGGGCGCGCACCGCAGGAAGCAGTGCAGGCTGAGCCAGGTGCCGGCGGCGGCGTTCCGCGCGGGCGTCGCATCGGCTGATTCGGTCACGCGGTGTCCTCGGCGGCTCGGCGGTCGGCGGTCGGTGTCCCGGCGGTCGTGCGCCGGGGACTTCGGCGGGACGGTCAGGGGAACGGGTGCGGGTGGAGGGCGAGTTCGTCGTGGCGCGGCACGCGGTCGGCGCGGCCCAGCCGGTGCGGCACCTCAAGGAGGCGCGGCAGGCCGCGGGTGCGGCGGTTGACGTGTCCGAACGTCATGGGCAGGGTGCCCGGCACGATGACCTTGGCCGTGTGCAGCCCGAGCCGTTCGCGGGCCCCTGGCAGGTCCTGGGGCACGACGACCACCTCCAGGCCCAGCGCCGCCAGGCGGCCGACGGTCGCGTCCAGGAGCGCGGCGGCGCCCGCGACCGGCGCGGGCGCGCCGGGCCAGACCTCGCGCCAGTCGGCCTCGGGGCCGCCCGCGAACAGGAACTCGATCCGGGGCCGCGCCTCGGGCAGGGTGTGCAGGGCCACGTGGTCGGCGAGCGTGGTGACCAGCTCGGGCCGTTCCAGCATGGGCCGCAGCCGCGCCGGGTCGAACAGGTCGGGCTCGGCCGCGTGCCGGTGCGGGGCGTTGACCACGTTGGTCACCACCTCGGCGACGGCGGAGCGGATCGCGGCGCGCGGGTCGTGGTGCGCGCCCGCCGCGAGGAACGCCTGCGGCGCGGCGGCCGGCTCGCCCCGGTGCAGGGCGGCCACGAGCACGGCGGGCACGCCGAGGTCGTTGGTCGCGTCGAACACGGTCACCCGGTAGCCGGCGAGCGCGGCGCGGTCGACGAGGGCCAGCGTGTCCTGGTCCTCGGGCAGGGCGACGCGGCGCAGCGGGGTCCTGGCGTACCAGGCCATGAGGAACGCGTCGCGCTCGGCGACCTCGAAAAGACCGAACAGGGCGGCCTCCTGCGGGCTGTTGCCCAGGCCGCAGCCGTTGGAACTCTCGTACACCACGCGGGGCCCGCCGGGGGCCGGGTCCCAGTAGGCGACGTGCTCCGGTACCGCCACGGCCCGGTCGCGGGTGAGGGACCAGCCGTGCACCCAGTCGAGTTCGAGGTCCGGCGTGTAGGGGACCGTGGCGGACGCGGGGTGGCCGTGGTGGGCCGGGTCGGGCAGGCCGAGCCGTTCCGGGTCGAGCGCGCGGTGCGGGCCGAGTTCCGCGAACGGGGCGCGCAGCACCGTCGCGTGGCCCGTGGGGGCCATGGAGGCGAGCCGTTCCGCCGCCTCGAAGAGCGCGACGCGCTCGCTGCTCGCGAAGTCCGCGGCGCGCCCGTAGCCGCCGTCGCGCAGGTGCCGCCCGTAGGTGACGTAGGCGCTGGTCAGGCTGTAGGCGGACTCCTCGGTGCGCAGGATCTGGTGCACGGGCCCGAAGCGCGCGTCGAGCAGTTCGCGCCGCAGCCCGGCGTTGTCCGTCCTCGCGTTCGGTGCGCGCAGCGTGGCCGGGTCGTGCGGCGGCCCCGGCCGGCGGCGCGCGGCCGGGCCGAAGGCCGCCTCGGCCACCTCGGGGCCCTCGGGCGGCAGCGGGCGGCACACGCGGCAGCCGGCCGTGGGCCGGAAGGCGTGCGTCGTCCAGGTGCCGCGCGCGCTGTGCACGACGTGCACGGCGGCAGGCTCCTGGTCGTCGCCTGCGGGCGGGTGCGCGGTGTCGCCCGCCGCCGCGAGCAGGCCGGCGGCCAGGGTGGCGACGGCGTCGGTGAAGGCGGGCGAGGGCCGCCCGGCGAGCCGCAGTTGCTCGCTGTCCCAGGGCACGCGCCCCCCGATGGTCGCCAGGCGCTGGTACTCGCCGCAGGCGGCGCAGCCGCGCGCGCCGGGCCGCAGGACCGGCCCCACGACGGTGAGGGCGCCGTCGCCGCGCACGGGGACCAGGGTGACCGGGTGGCGCAGCGCGTGGCGCGACAGGGCGGCGGCGGTGCCGAGCGACCACGCGTCGAGCACGACGACCGCCCGCCCCTCGGTGCGGGCGAGCGCGGCGTCCGCGTCCAGCGCGGTGACGCCGTGGCCGGCCAGGGCGCGCAGGAGCGGATCGGCGGCCGGGGTCACCGGGCGCCCTCCGCCGCCGGCACGCCGACGGGCGCGAGGTCGTGGCGTGCGCCGGGGGCCGGGTCGAGGGCCAGGACCGTCAGGCCCGACGCGTGCAACGCGGTCCACAGCTCGTGCTCGGGGCCGTCGGCCGGGTGCCGGGGAGCCCAGGGGGCCAGGCGCGGCGCGGCCGACGCGGCGAGCGCGGCCTGGAGGGCCGCCTCGCGGTCGGCCACCTCCGCGAGCCACCCGCTCGTCCAGCCCCGGTCCTCCCACGGCGCCCGGTCCCCGGTCGCGGCGAGCGGCGCGAGCGCGCCGCTGGGCAGGGCCAGGTGCGTCGCGTCCGCGGCCCGGTCACGGGCCTGGACGCGGACGGCGGCCGAGAGCGCCGCGAAGGCGACGGCGTCGGCCGCGGTCGCCTCGACGGCGGTGCCGAGCGGCCGGCCCGACCCGGGCGGCGGGGCGGGGGCGCGGGTGACGGGGGTGGCGGAAGTGACGGAAGTGGCGCGCACCACCGCGCGGAACGCGCCGGTGGAGCCGACCCGCCACAGGCCCAGCTCCGCGCGCGCCCCGAGCCTGCGGACCAGGACCGACCACCAGTGCCCGGCCTGGGGGTCCTCGGCCACGCACGGGCGCCAGTCGACCGGCGCCCCGCCGCCTTCCCCCTCGGCCGGGGCGTGCCGCGCCGCGTCCTCGCGCCCGACCGCGTCCTCGTGTCCGGCGGCGCGGCGCAGCGCGCGGCCCCGGGCGTGCCCGGGGTTCAGGCCCACGACGATGCCGGCCCGCTCGCCGCCGAGCCGCGACTCCGCGGCCCGGCACAGCGCTTCGAGGCGCGCCAGGTCGGGCCGCGCCGCGCCGGCGAGCAGGCGGCCGTGCGGCACGGCGCACGCGGCCAGCGCCACCGGCAGTTGGGGCAGAGCGCCGGGCGACGGCTCGTCCAGCACGCCGACGAGGGGGTCGCCGAGCACGGGCACCCGGGCCAGGGCCTCCGCGAGCGTGCGGGGCGCGGGGCCCGAGGGCGCGCGCTCACCGGCCGGCGGGGCCGGGCGCGGCCAGGTGCGGTACTCGCCGCGCAACGGCTCCTCCTCCGCGATCAGCACGGCGGGCAGCCAGGGCAGCAGGCGCGTGTCGCCCGCTTCCGCCGACGGGTCGCGCAGCCCGGCCGCCGCGCACAGCAGGCGCTGCGCCGCGCCTGCGGCCACCAGCGCCGTCAGGGCGGTTCCGGGCGGAACGCCGGTGTCCTGGACGTCCTGGATGTCCCGCTCCGCCAGCCGCGCGGCCAGCGCGCGGGCGTCGGCGCGGACCTGGGCCGGGCTGCCGACGGGGGTGACGAACCCGGTGCCGCCGCGCACGCCGGCCGCCACGGCCCGCACCTGCCGGCCGGTCGTGGCGGTCAGCAGCACCTGCCCCGCGGGCAGGTCGGGGCCGACCTCCTGAGCCGGGGCCGGGGCCCGGTCGGCGCCGCCGAGGGCGCGTTCGGCGGCGCGCGCGAGCGCGCCCGCCCGCTCGGCGGCGCGCACCTCGGTGTGCGTGCGGGCGAGGTGGGCGGCGGCGCGCCCTGGCCGGCCGGCGACCGTGTCGAGCCAGGGGGCGGCGGGCCCCGCCCCCGCGTGGGAGCGTGCGGTCAACAGGTCGTGCGCGCGCAGCTGTTCGATCAGGGTGACGAACGCGGCGCGCAGCGGCGAGCCGCGCGGGGTGTCGCGGGCGAGTGCCGTGCCGCCGTCCGTCGCCAGCGCGTGGTCCACGTGCCGCCAGAGGGCGGCGAGCGCCGGGCTGCCCTCCAGGGTGACGCTGGTGATCCAGCCCCTCAGGTGGACGCCGGACGCGAGCGCGGTCACCGCGACGCCGGGCCGCAGCCGCCATCGGGGCAGCTCGTCAAGCGCGTCGGGGGGCGCGGCGGCGGCGGACGCCAGGACCGCCCCGTCCGTCCCGGGGCCGTCCCCGCCCGTCGCCCGGCCGTCCGCGCGGGGGGCGTTCGCGGACCGCCCGGTGCGCCGCCCCGGCGGCGGGCCGCCGGCGTTCACGCGTCACGCCCGGGCCGGTAGGTCTCCACGGCGAGTTCGACGGCGGGGCCGCCCCCGGCGGCTCCCGGTACGGGCAGCGCCTCCTCGACCACGACGCCGTGCGGGTGCCTGGCCAGCCACTTGCCGAGGCAGCGCAGGTGCAGGGCGTTCCCCAGGTCGACGAACTGCGGTTTCCTGCGGTCGAGCGCGGCCAGCAGGCCGTCCGTGAGGCCGGTGCCCCCCGGCTCCGGCACGGCGTGCAGGAAGACGTGCTCGGGAACGCCGAGCAGCGCGCGCCACTTCGCGGCCGTGGCCGCGGGAACGTCGGCGTCGGCGGCGAGTTCGGCGCGCAGCGCCGCGACGCTGCCGGCCGCCAGGTGCCAGCGGCCGCGGCGCAGCACTACGTGGCCGTGCCGCAGCCTGGGCGTCCGCACCAGGTGGCCGCCGGGGACGGCCGAGGTGTGCCGGGGCACGAGCGCGGAGAAGTCGGTGGTGCCGTGCGGGTGGTCGGTCAGCAGGGGCGCCAGGCGCGGGGGCAGCAGCACGGGGGCGAACACCCCCGCGTAGAGCACGTCGAGCGGCTCGCCCGTGGCGCGCACCCGGACCCGCACCTCGTCGGTGCGCGGGTCGTGGGCGAGTTCGATGTCGTCGGGGCCGAGCGAGGCGCGCGAGGAGTCGGGGCCGATCTCGTCCGGCGCGAACAGCGGGTGCAGGTTCGCGTTGAAGCCGCTGACCGGGCGCACCTGCGCGATCCGCGCGCCGGGGCGCGTGGCCGCGCGCACCGCCGCCGCGGTCGCCCTGGCCGCCGCCGGGTCGAGGGCGGCGAGGAAGCGGCTGGTGAAGCGGCCCCACCCGCCGTAGACCTGGTTGACGGCCAGCAGCCCGTCCGTTCCGCGCTGGACGAACCACGTGTAGGAGACCGGGCGTCGCAGCACGGCCTCGGGTAACCGGCGGCCGAGGTCCGCGACGAGGCCGGCGGGCAGGACGGCGTCCCGCCCGGGGTCGCCGTCGTGCGCGGCCAGGACGGCGGACACCAGGTCGGCGCGCGGCGCCGCGAGCGGGTCGGCCGCGTCGCCCTCCGGCGCGCGGGCGGCCTGCTGCCACGCCGCGAACGCCTCGGCGCCGAAGTCCCACACCTGCGCGCAGGTGCCGCCCTCGCCGTACCGGGCGACGAACCGGTCCCTGACGAAACGGCGCAGGGCCGGGCCGACGTCGAACAGCTCTGCGATGTGGGCGAGTTCGCCCAGGGCCTGGTGGTCGCGGCGGTCGAGGGCGCCGGCCAGCGGGACAGGGCGGCGGACCACGACGTCCTCGGAGAGCACGGAGAGGGCCGACGCGGAGGGGCCGACGGGTCGGCCGACGTCGTCGAGCAGGGTGCCCCAGCGGTCGCGGAGGGTGGCGAGCAGCGCGGCCCGGCGTTCCGGCGGCGCGGTGCGGAACGCGCCGGTGGCCTCGGCTATCTCCGCGATGCGGTCGGCCAGTCGCAGGTCCTCCGGCGTGCCGCCGCGCTCGCGCAGCCAGCGGGCGAGGCGGGGCAGCGGGTCGGGGTCCTGCGGGTCGAACGGTTCGACGGGCACCAGCAGCCCCGCCGCGCGCACGCGGTCGAGGAACGCGCGGGCCTCCGCGCGGCGTTCCGGTCCGCCGAGCGCGTCGGCCAGGGTGTCGAGGGCGGCCGGTGCGGCGGCCAGCTCCGCGAGGCGGCGCAGCGGCTGCGTGGCGGCGAGGGTGACCTCGTCGTCCTCGACGGCGAGGAACCTGGCGGCCGTCCAGGCCGTGCGGGCGCGGGCGAAGGTGGCGCGGTCGCCGTCCAGCCGGGGGCCGCTGCACATCCGGTGCGGCAGCAGGGCGCCGCGGCGCGGCGACGCGAACAGGGCCGCGCTCAGGGTGTCGACCAGGGTGCGGTTCGGGCGGACCACGGCGGTGGCGTCCCGGGCCGGCAGGGAGATGCCGCCACGGGCGGCGGGCGGCGGCCCGTCGGCCGGGGGCGGCAGCGCGCCCCAGCCGACGGCGGCGAACCACGACAGCGGGGTGGTGCGGGCCACGGCACGGGCCGCGTAGCGCAGCACGCCGGCCTCTTCCTTCCTGGCCCTGCGGTCCTCGCGGCCCGTGCCCGCGCGCAGCACCGCGCGCAGCAAGTCGGCGCTGGTGAACGAGGCGGCCCGCTGGAACGCCGGCTCCCGGCACAGCGCCGCGAGCGCCGCGCGGTCCTCCGCGAGCGCCTCGGGGCCCGCGGCGCGCAGGGCGGCGAGCAGGTGGGCGCGGCGTTCCGACAGCGCGAGCCAGGCGCGCAGTTCTGGCAGGCGGCCGGGCAGGTCGCCCAGCCGTTCGAGGGTTGCGGCGCGCGGGGGGCGCCCGTTGTGCAGGGCGCGGCGCAGGGGCAGCACGACGGCGCGGTGGAAGTCCTGCGAGTGGCCCGCGCGGCTCGCGTGGAGGGCGTCGCCCAGGGCGGGCGCGAGCGCGGCGAGTCGGCGTTCGGCCTCGGTGAGTTCGGCGAGGCGGGCGCGGAAGACGGCGGCGGCCTGGCCTTCCGGGGGCCGGGCCGCCAGCGTGGCGCGGACCAGGGCGCCGGGGGCGAGACGCGCGGCCGGGGCCGCGGGTGCGGGAACGTCGGGAACGGCGGGTGCGGGAACGGCGGGCGCCGGCTCGGCGCGGTCGGCCGGCCGGGTCTCGGTGCGGGGCTCAGGGGCGGTGGGCGTCACGTGGGTCCCGTCGGCGGGCGCGGGCGGCTGGGCGGGCGCACCTCCGGCGGCGCCGGGCGAAGCGCCCGGGAACCGCCGGAGGTCCGAGGTGTCCTCGTGTCACATCAGGCCGTGTGTCGGCGGCTGCACGCTGCAACCGCTGCACGCCGCACAAGAGGTGGACGACGAGGAGGAGAGGGAGTACGTGGACTCCCCGATGCCCGCGGTGTCGCGCATGGCGGTGACCGTGATCTCACCGAGGTCGAGGCCGTCGAGGTCGAACGACGCCGGTGTGTCGCGAGATGTCATGTGCCCTCCTGGGCAGTTCGTCGCATGGTCACGATTCGGTGAACCGAGGCGGCAGTCTAGCCCGCGTCTTCACACAGCGGGAGAGTGCGTGAAGGTCGAGTAACCGCGCAAGTCTCCGCGATTACCGGAGAGTTGACGGAGCCCGCGACACCGCGGGCAGCCCTTTGCCGACGTGGCGGGAATGGGGAGCGTGAAGCCCGGTCCCCGGGACCGCCGCCGAACCCGCAGGACCCGCGGGACCCCCAGAAATCAGCCCTCGTAGAAGAGGCGTTCCACCACGGCCCTGGCCCGGCGGGTGACGCGCCGGTAGTCGTCCAGCATGCGGCCGACCGCGCCCGGCTCGTAGCCGAGGTAGCGGGCGACGGCCGCGGCCTCGCGGGTGTCGGCGGGGAAGGTGTCGAGCGGCCGGCCGCGGACCAGCATCACGGCGTTGCGGACGCGCGAGGCCAGGACCCACGCCTCGTCGAGCACTTCGGCGTCCGTGCCGTCGAGCAGGCCAGCGGCGGCGGCCTCGGCCAGCGCGCGGCGGGTGCGGGTGGTGCGCAGCGCGGGCACCTCGCGGGCGTGCCGCAGCTGGAGCAGCTGGACGGTCCACTCGATGTCCGACAGGCCGCCGCGGCCGAGCTTGGTGTGCGTGGTGGGGTCGGCGCCGCGCGGCAGCCGTTCGGCCTCCATCCGGGCCTTGAGCCGCCTGATCTCGCGGACGGCGTCGTCCGCGAGCCCGCCCTCCGGGTAGCGCAGCGGGTCGACGAGGTCCATGAAGCGCGCGCCGAGTTCCGGGTCCCCCGCGACGGGTTCGGCGCGCAGCAGCGCCTGGCTCTCCCAACTCAGCGACCAGCGGCGGTAGTAGGCGGCGAAGCTGGCCAACGAGCGGACCAGCGGCCCGTTCCTGCCCTCGGGCCGCAGGCCGGTGTCGACGACGAGCGGCGGGTCGACGCTCGGCAGGTGCAGCAGCCGGATCAGCTCGTTGGCGATGGCGAACGCGGCCTGTGCGGCGGACTGTTCGTCGGCGCCCGGCAGCGGGTCGTGGACGAAGACGATGTCCGCGTCCGAGCCGTAGTTCAGTTCGTGGCCGCCGAACCGGCCGAAGGCGATCACGGCCAGGCGCGTGGGCGGCTCCTCGCCCCGCGCCGCGACGGCGGCGGCGAGCACGCCGCCCAGGGTGGCGGCGTTGATGTCGCTGAGCGCGTCGCCGACCCGGTCGAGTACGCGGCCCGGGGCCCCGGCCCCGGTCTGCTCCCCCGGCGCGTAGGCGTCGATGATGTCGGCCGCGGCGGTGCGGAACAGTTCGCGGCGGCGCACGCCGCGGGCGAAGGCCGCGGCGCCCTCGGCGGACTCGGAGCGGCGGACGGCGGCCCTGATCTCCTGGGTCAGCGCAGCCGGCGGGCGCGGCCTGAGCCCGACCGGGTCGCCGAGCAGGGCCACCGCCTCGGGGGCGCGCAGCAGCAGGTCGGGCGCCAGGCGCCCGGCGGACAGCACGCGGGCCAGGTTCTCGGCCGCGGCGCCCTCGTCGCGCAGCAGCCGCAGGTACCAGGGGCTGGCGCCGAGCGCGTCGGACACCTTGCGGAAGCCGAGCAGTCCGGCGTCCGGGTCGGCGGAGTCCGCGAACCGGTCGAGCAGGACGGGCAGCAGGGTGCGCTGGATGGCCGCCTTGCGCGAGACGCCGGAGGCCAGGGCGCTCAGGTGGCGCAGGGCGGCGACGGGGTCGGCGTAGCCGAGGGCGACGAGGCGTTCGCGCGCGGCGTTCTCGCCCAGACCCACCCCGCCCGCGTCGAGGCGCGCGACGGCGTCGAGCAGCGGCCGGTAGAACAGCTTCTCGTGCAGGCGGCGCACGGCCGCGGTGTGGCGGCGCCAGGCCGCGGTCAGTTCCCTGACCGGCTCGCCGGTGAACCCGAGCGAGCGGCCGAGCCGCCGCAGGTCGGCCTCGTCGGTGGGCATGAGGTGGGTGCGGCGCAGGCGGTGCAGCTGGAGGCGGTGCTCGGCGGTGCGCAGGAAGCGGTAGGAGGCGTCGAGGGACGCGGCGTCCTGGCGGCCGACGTAGCCGCCGGCGGCCAGCGCGGCCAGGGCGTCGAGCGTGGTGGCGCTCGGGATGCCGTCGGCGTCGCCGAGGGGCCCGGGGCGCAGGGCGGTGTCGGTGCGGCCGTGGACGAGTTGGAGCAGCTGGACGGCGAACTCGACGTCGCGCAGGCCGCCAGGGCCGAGCTTGAGTTCGCGTTCGGCCTGGCCGGCCGGGATGGACTGCTCGACGCGGCGCCGCATGGCCTGCACGTCGGGGACGAAGTTCTCCCGTTCGACCGCCCGCCACACCAGGGGGGCGACGGCCGCGCAGTAGTCCTCGCCGAGCGCCGCGTCGCCGGCCACGGGGCGGGCCTTGAGCAGGGCCTGGAACTCCCAGGTCTTCGCCCAGCGGCGGTAGTAGGCGAGGTGGCTGCTGAGGGTGCGCACCAGGGGGCCGTTGCGGCCCTCGGGGCGGAGGTTGGCGTCCACCGGCCAGATCGTCCCCTCGCCCGTGGTCTCCGAGCACAGCCGCATCAGGTGCGAGGCGAGCCGGGTCGCCGCCTGGAGGGCGGGGCCCTCCTCGGTGCCCTCGGCGGGCTCCGCGACGAAGACGACGTCCACGTCGGAGACGTAGTTCAGCTCCCGGCCGCCGCACTTGCCCATGCCGATGACGGCGAGCCGGCAGCGGGCCGCGTCCTCGGGCGCGGCCTCGGCCGCCAGGCGCAGCGCGGCGCGCAGCGTCGCGGTCGCCAGGTCGGCCAGCTCGGCCGCAGCCTCGGCGAAGCCGGTGGTGCCGGTGATGTCGCGGGCGGCGATGGTCAGCAGGGCCCTGCGGTAGCGCACGCGCAGCGCGTCGGGGTCGTCGGCCGGCGCGAGCGCGGCCTCGAACTCGGGCGTGCCCGGGTGCAGGTCGGCCGTCTCGAACGCGACGAGGGACCGCCAGTCTCCCGGGTGGCGGGCGAGGTGGTCGGCGAGCCCTTCCGATGCGCCGAGCACGGCGAGCAGCCGGTCCCGCAGCGGCTTGGCGGCCAGGAGGGTGTCGAGCAGCAGGGTGCGTTCCGCCTCCGGCTGCGCCTCGGCCAGCCGGACGAGTCCGCGCAGCGCGAGGTCGGGGTCGGCGGTGGCGCCGAGCGCGTCGAGCAGGACGCCGTCCGCCGCCGCCTGGCCGAGCGCGGGCGCGTCGAGCAGCCGCGTCGCGGCCGTGGGATCGGTGAACCCCCGGCGCAGGAGTTGTCCGAAGCGGCTGTCCCTTCGCCCACCGACCGGCACGTCGCAAGTCCCCTCTGTGGCGGTGTCCCGCTTGGTCAGCGGGGCCGGCATGCGGGGCCGGCCCCGCATAGAGAGTAGCCAGCGCGGCGGCGGCGCGGGCACGGCAGCCGGGCGCGGCGCCTTCCGCGCTTGACGGATGCGCCCGGCGCTGCCTACGTTCGGCCGGCACCGCGCACCTTGCCCCGAACGGACGGCCGCCCATGTTCCGATGCCCCTGCCCCGCCGGACCGCTTCCCGGACGGCCCGCGCGGTGACGGCGGTGCTGTGGCTCGGCGCGGCCGGCGCGTGGCTGTTCGTCGTCACCTTCCTCGTGGACGGCTGGACCCGCCCCGGGTACCACCCCGTCAGGCACGCCGTCAGCGCGCTGGCGCTCGGCCCGCGCGGCTGGCTCCAGGTGGCGAACTTCGTCGTCTGCGGCGCGGCGGTCACGGCGGGCGCGGTCGCCCTCGCTGCCACCGGGGGCAGCGTGCTGCTCGCGGTGCTGATCGGGGTGTTCGGCGTGGCGCTGGTCGCGTCGGGCGTGTTCCCGATGGACGCCATGCGGGGCTATCCGCCGGGCGCGCCCGAGGGGACGCCGGAGGAGACCTCGTGGCGCCACCGGCGGCACGACGAGGCCGGGGTCGTCGTCTTCTTCTCCCTGCCCGTCACGGCGGTCGTCGCCGCGTTCGTGCTGGACGGGGTGGTGTGGCAGACGTACTCGGTGCTGACGGGGGCCGTCATGCTGGTGGCCGCGCTCGCGTTCGGGCAGGCGTGGGAGAACGACCACCCGAGGACCGGCCTCGTCCAGCGCGCGGCGATCGTCGTCGGCTGGCTCTGGCTCGGCCTGCTGTTCGCCCACGCGGCCCGGTAGCCGGGGCGGCCCGGTGGCCGGACCGCGGGGCGCCGGAACGCCCGCGCGGGCGTTCCGGCCTACAGCACCGGCAGGTTCTTCCGCAGCTCGAACGCGGTCACCTCGGAGCGGTACTCCTCCCACTCCTGGCGCTTGTTGCGCAGGAAGAAGTCGAAGACGTGCTCGCCCAGGGTCTCGGCGACGAGTTCGCTGTGCTGCATGAGGTGGATGGCCTCGCCCAAGTTCTGCGGAAGGGGCTCGATCCCCAGGGCGCGGCGTTCGCGGTCGGACAGGGCCCAGACGTCGTCCTCGGCGCCGGCCGGCAGCTCGTAGTCCTCCTCCACGCCCTTCAGCCCCGCGGCGAGCAGGACCGCGTAGGCGAGGTAGGGGTTGGCGCCCGAGTCGAGCGAGCGGACCTCGACGCGGGTCGAACCCGTCTTGCCCGGCTTGTACATGGGGACGCGGATGAGCGCGGAGCGGTTGTTGTGGCCCCAGCAGATGTAGGAGGGCGCCTCGCCGCCGGCGCCCGCGGTGCGCTGGCTGCCGCCCCAGATCCGCTTGTAGGAGTTGACCCACTGGTTGGTGACGGCGGAGATCTCGCCCGCGTGCCGCAGCAGCCCGGCGATGAACGAGCGCCCGACCTTGGACAGCTGGTACTCGGCGCCGGTCTCGTGGAACGCGTTGCGGTCGCCCTCGAACAGCGAGAGGTGGGTGTGCATGCCGGAGCCGGGGTATTCCGAGAACGGCTTGGGCATGAACGTCGCCTGCACGCCCTGCTCCAGCGCGACCTGCTTCATCACCAGGCGGAACGTCATGATGTTGTCGGCCGTCGACAGCGCGTCGGCGTAGCGCAGGTCGATCTCCTGCTGGCCGGGGGCGCCCTCGTGGTGGGAGAACTCCACGGAGATGCCCATGGATTCGAGCATGGTGATGGCCTGCCGCCTGAAGTCCATGCCGATGTTCTGCGGGGTGTGGTCGAAGTAGCCGGAGGTGTCGGCCGGGGTGGGCGGCGTGCCGTCCACGGGCTTCTCGTTGAGCAGGAAGAACTCGATCTCGGGGTGGGTGTAGAAGGTGAAGCCGAGGTCGGAGCTCTTGGCCAGGGCGCGCTTGAGCACGTACCTGGGGTCGGCGTAGGACGGGGAGCCGTCGGGCATCAGGATGTCGCAGAACATGCGGGCCGTGCCGGGGGATTCGGCGCGCCAGGGCAGGATCTGGAACGTGCTGGGCGCGGGCTTGGCGATCATGTCGGACTCGTGGACGCGGGCGAAGCCCTCGATGGCCGAGCCGTCGAACCCGATCCCCTCGTCGAACGCCTGTTCAAGTTCGGCGGGGGCGACGGCGACGGATTTGAGGAAGCCGAGCACATCGGTGAACCACAGGCGCACGAACCGGATGTCCCGCTCCTCCAGCGTGCGGAGCACGAACTCCTGCTGCTTCTCCATTTCCACCCATTCCTCGCTGGTCGGACGGCTTCGTCCCCGGGCCGCGGGCCGCCATGGGCCCCGAGCATCCCAGCACGGGATTTCGAGGGCGTTGCGCGTGCGCGACCGGGGCGGCCCAGGTCCATTGTGGGGCACCGGCGCCCGGGCGGCCGACTTGACCTTTGGCCAAGGATGCACGGCCCCGGCTCCGCCCGGGGCGGCGGGGCCGGCCGCAGGTCAGCGCCGGTCGGGGCGACGCCGCGCACCGCGCGCCGGCCGGGCCGGCGGGCTCGTTCGGAGGAGGTTTCGGCAACCGCCTGCGACACGCGCCCACCGCGCTCTACTCTCCCAGTCACCCGGTGCGCCGCGCCCGTGACCCAATGTCACCGCGCCCGCCGGCGTGCCACCGGGCGGTGCCGGGACCCGACCGCCGCCGGGCCCGTCCGTTCCGTACCCGGCGCCGTTTCCCCGCCGTTCCCGCCCGCAGCCCTCGCCCGCAGCCCCACGTCCCAAGGAGCGCCACGTGACCCCGCCCCCGCCCGATCCGCCCCCGGCAGGCCCGAGGGCCGCCCCTCCGCCGGGCTGCCCGGCGCACGGCCTCGGCCCCGGCGGGGTGCAGCGGCTGTACGGCCGCGCGGCGTCCGCGGCCCCGGCCGCGCTGTACGAACGGCTGCGGGCGCGGCACGGCGCGGTGGCCCCGGTCCTGCTGGAGGGCGACGTGCCCGGGTGGCTCGTCCTCGGCTACCGCGAGGTGCTCGAAGTGACCCGCGATCCGCACCGCTTCAGCCGCGACGGGCGCAACTGGACGGAGTGGCGGCGCGGGCGGGTCCTGCCCGACTCCCCCATCGCGCCCGTCCTGCTGTGGGGCCCCGACTGCACCCACGTGGACGGCGCCGCGCACCAGCGGCTGCGCGGCGCGGTGCACGAGAGCCTCCAGCGCTTCGACCGCGGGGCGCTGCGCCGCTGGACGCGGACGGCCGCCCACGGGCTGATCGACCGCTTCGCCGCGGACGGGCGGGCCGACCTGCTCGGCCAGTACGCGCGCGTGGCGCCGACGCTGACGCTCACGCGCCTGCTCGGCGTGCCTGGGCCGCTCGGGCCCGGGCTCGCGGAGGCGAGCCGCCAGCTGCTGACCGGCACGGAACGGGCCGTCACCAGCGACCGGCACATCCAGCAGGTGCTGCACCGGCTGGTGCTCAGCCGCCACGAGGCGCCGGGGCACGACCTGGCGTCCTGGCTGATCGCCCACCCGGCCGCGCTCTCGGACGACGAGGTCAAGCACCACCTGCGGCTGGTGCTCGTGGCGGCCAACGAGTCCACCACCAACCTCGTCGCGAACGTCCTGCGGCTCGTTCTCGTGCACCCGGTGTTCCGCGGCTCCCTGCTGGACGGGCGGATGACGCTGTCGGAGGCGGTCGAGCAGGTGCTGTGGGACGAGCCGCCGATCGCGGTGTGCCCGGGCGGGTTCGCGCTGCGCGACACCGACCTCGGCGGTCGCCGCATCCGCGGGGGCGACGTGCTGCTCCTCGGCCTCGCCGCGGCCAACGCCGATCCCCTGGTCCGGCCCCGGGCCGGCACGCCCATGCACGGCAACCGCTCCCACCTGGCGTTCACCAGCGGCCCGCACGAGTGCCCCGGGCAGGACATCGGCCGGGCCATCGCCGAGACGACGATCGAGGTGCTGCTCTCCCGGCTGCCCGACCTGGCGCCCGCCGTGGCGGCGGGCGAGCTGACCTGGTCGTCCTCGACCTGGTCCCGGCGCCTGGACGCGCTCCCCGTGGTGTTCACGCCGCGCCCGGCCGGGGAGCGCGTGGGTCAGGCGACCGGCGCCGGCCGTGCGGGCGGTCCCGGGGGCGCGGGCGGCACTCGGCCGGCTGCGGGGCCGGTGCCCCCCGGCCCGCCGCCGGGGGCGCCCCGGCCGCCGGGCGCGCCGTCCCCGTCGTCCTCGCCCGCGCCGGGGGCGCCGCCCGGCGCGTAGCGCCCGGAGAGCGCGCCCCAGCGGCCGTTGGCGGCCATCCAGGACCGCAGCCCGTCCGCGTAGGCCGCCACGGCCGCACCGCCCGCCGCGTCGAGCCGCAGGTCGCGGCACAGGCCGGGCAGGCGCCCTGCCACGGTCCCGAACAGCCGGGCCCGCTCCTCGACCAGGGCGGCCACGTGCGCGATCGCCTCGGCGCGCGAGCAGCGCAGGGCGCGCTGCCTGACCAGGAGCAGATTGTGCGGATCGCCGCCGGCCTCCTCGCGTTCCACGGAGTGCACGTCGTTGCACAGCAGGATGATGTCGCCCGCGCACCGCGTCAGGGTGCGCACCTCGCGGCTCCAGTAGGCCGCGGGCGGCACCTCGAAGTGCCCGGCGCGCTCGATCAGGTCGAAGCACGGCGCGGTGCCCACCGCGTCGCGCCGCACGGCCAGGTAGGACGCCTCGGTCAGCCGGACGCCGAGGGACCGGTTGAGCGCCTCGGTCACGTAGGCGCGGAAGAAGCGCGTGAGGTGGCCGGCGGCCCGGTGCCGCCAGGCCGGCGACATGCCCTCGGCGCCGCGCCGCCACACGTCCCGGTAGGCGCGCGTCACCGGCAGGTCGAGCAGCAGCCGGGCGTCCGGGGCGCGGTAGGGGATGGCGGCGAGTTCGGTGCACAGCCGCGCGGCGCGGTCCGGCTGCCGGCCCGCGGGCCCGGCGAACTGGTCGTCCAGCGGGAAGCCGAGGCACACCGCGTCCGTGACGAGGTCGAGGTCGGCGCCGCGGGCGTCCGGGTAGGCGGTGGCGGCCAGCTCCGTCAGCAGCCAGCCGCGGTAGCGGCGCAGGGCGGGCGCGCCGCGCACGAGGCCGAGTCCTGCCGCCCAGCCCAGGTGCCGCTCGCGCGCGCGGTCCGCCTCCGGGTTGGTCCTCGGCTGGAAGGGCAGGAAGAAGCTGACGTCCTGCGGCATGCCACCCCTCCGGCATGGACGGCGCTGCGACGGGCCTTCCGGGGTGCCTTGCCCCGGCCGGGCCGCCGGCAACCGCCCTCCGGCACACCCTGGCCGAATATGCCGGGTGACCCACCGGTTCACGGCCGCCCGGCGCGCGGTCCCCGCGCGGCCCGGGCCGGGCGGGGACCGGCCGGGACCGCGGGTCAGCCCATAATGTCAGTCGGACGATTACACTCGGCCGCGTGCCTCAGCTACGTATCGCCCTGAACCAGATCGACGCGACCGTCGGTGACCTGTCCGCGAACTCCGAGGCCGTGCTGCGCTGGACCCGGCACGGCGTGGAACGCGGCGCGCACCTGGTGGCGTTCCCCGAGATGATGCTGACCGGCTACCCGGTGGAGGACCTGGCGCTGCGCTCGTCGTTCGTGTCCGCGAGCCGCGCGGCGCTCGGCGAGCTGGCCGCGCGGCTGGCCGGGGAGGGGCTCGGCGAGGTGCCTGTGGTCCTCGGCTACCTGGACCGCTCGACCGAGGAGACCCGGGTCAACGCCGGTCTTCCGCCCGGCTCGCCGAGCAACGCGGGCGCCGTGCTGCACCGCGGCGAGGTGGTGCTGACGTTCGCCAAGCACCACCTGCCCAACTACGGGGTGTTCGACGAGTTCCGCTACTTCGTGCCCGGCGCGACGCTGCCTGTGGTCCGCGTCCACGGCGTCGACGTGGCGCTCGCGATCTGCGAGGACCTGTGGCAGGACGGCGGCCGGGTGCCGGCCGCGCGGTCGGCGGGCGCCGGGCTGCTGCTGGCCATCAACGCCTCGCCCTACGAGGTGCACAAGGACGACACGCGGCTCGAACTGGTGCGCAGGCGGGCCAGGGAGGCCGGGTGCGCGCTGGCCTACCTGGCGATGGTCGGCGGGCAGGACGAACTGGTCTTCGACGGCGACTCGATCGTCGTGGACCACGAGGGCGCGGTGCTCGCGCGCGGGCCGCAGTTCACGGCCGAGAGCCTGCTGCTCGACCTCCAGCTGCCGGCCGCCGCGCCGGCGCCCCCGTCCGGGCGGGTCGACGACGGGCTGCGCGTGGACCACGTGACGCTGTCGGCCGACCCGCTGCCGCCCTACGCGCCGCAGTACCCGGGCGGCGAGGCCGAACGCATCGACGACGCCGAGGAGATGTACCGGGCGCTGGTCACCGGGGTGCGCGCCTACACGAGGAAGAACGGCTTCCGCTCGGTGCTGCTCGGCGTGTCGGGCGGCATCGACTCGGCGCTGTGCGCCGTCATCGCGTGCGACGCGCTGGGCCCCGAGAACGTGTACGGGATCTCGATGCCCTCCCGGTACTCCTCGGAGCACTCCAGGAGCGACGCGGCGGAACTCGCGCGCCGCACGGGACTGAACCTGCGCACGGTGCCGGTCGGCCCGATGTTCGACGCCTACATGTCCGCCGTGGAGCTGACGGGCCTCGCGGAGGAGAACCTCCAGTCGCGGCTGCGCGGCACCCTGCTCATGGCGGTGTCCAACCAGGAGGGCCACATCGTGCTCGCCCCCGGCAACAAGAGCGAGCTCGCCGTCGGCTACTCGACCCTCTACGGCGACTCGGTCGGGGCCTACGCGCCGATCAAGGACGTCTACAAGTCGGGCGTCTACCGGCTGGCGCGCTGGCGCAACGAGGTCGCGGCCCGGCGCGGCGAGACGCCGCCGATCCCGGAGAACTCCATCGCCAAGCCGCCGAGCGCGGAGCTGCGCCCCGGGCAGGTGGACACGGACTCGCTGCCCGACTACGACCAGCTCGACGCCGTGCTCGAACTCTACGTGGACCGCGACCGCGGCCGTGCGGAGATCGTCGCGGCCGGGTTCCCCGACGAGCTGGTCGGCCGCGTGCTGCGGATGGTGGACGCCGCCGAGTACAAGCGGCGCCAGTACCCGCCGGGCACGAAGATCAGCCCGAAGGGGTTCGGCAAGGACCGCAGGCTGCCCATCACCAACGGCTGGCGCGAGTGACCCGCGGGGCGCGCCCGGCCGCTACAGGCCGGGCGCGCCCCACACCGGGAACCAGCGGGCGAGGTCGCGTTCCAGCCGCAGGTCGTCCGCGAGCAGCGCGCGGGTCTGGAGTTCGAGCGCGTTGTCGCGGCGCTCGGCCCGGCCCGGCAGGGGCGCGAACGGGTAGAACGTGCCGCGCTTGTACAGGTAGACCAGGGCCACGGAACGCTGCTCGCCGCGCTCGTCGGGCGCGGTGCGGAAGCCGGTCAGCGAGCACAGCAGCTGCGGGCCGAAGCCCGCGTCCTGGAGCAGGGTGTTCACGGCGTGCAGGTCGTTGACGAGGCCGCCGAGGTCGTCCGGCGCGTGCTCGGCGAGCAGCCAGGTGTAGCCGTAGGCGTCCTGGCTGAACTCCACGGGGATGCCGCCGGTCGCGGTGTCGGCGTCGAGCAGGTCGCGCACCTCCCGCCTGACCCGGTCGAACGCGCCGCCCTCGACGCTCGCGAAGCACACCGAGCCGCGCCCGGTCGGGGTCAGGCCCGCCCCGGCTTGGAGGGTGACGGCGGCCGACGGCACGGCGAACAGCTGGTCGAGGTCGGGCCGTGCGGGCTTGCGGCGGCCGAGGATGATGTCGAGGAGACCCATGGCCGTCACCCGCCGAGCTGGGAGGACAGCTTCGCCAGCCGGTCGAGGCGCTGCTCCAGCGTCGGGTGCGAGGAGAACAGGCGCCCGAGGCTGGCCCCCGGCGACAGGGCGGGGGCGAAGAAGAAGGCGTTGAACGGCTCGGCCTGCCGCAGGTCGCGGGTGGGGATGCGCGACATCTGCCCGGAGACCTTGGTCAGGGCCGAGGCCAGCGCCGCGGGGCGGCCGGTGAGCAGTGCGCCGGTGCGGTCGGCGGACAGCTCGCGGTAGCGGGACAGCAGCCGGGTCAGCAGGAAGCTGATCACGTAGACGACGGCGCTGATCAGCGGGATCAGCAGCAGGAGCACGTTCTGGTTGTTGTCGCGCCCGGTGCGGCCGAAGAGTCCGGTCCACAGGGCCATGCGGGTGATCAGCCCGGCGAGCACGCCGAGGAACGCGGCCACCGTCATGACGGCCACGTCGCGGTGCGCGACGTGCGACAGCTCGTGGGCCAGCACGCCTTCGAGCTCCTCGGGCTCCAGGCGGCGCAGCAGCCCCGTGGTGACGCAGACCAGGGACTTGTGCTGGCTGCGGCCGGTGGCGAACGCGTTGGGCACGTCGCTGTCCGCGATGGCGACGCGCGGCTTGGGCATGTCGGCCAGGGCGCACAGCCGGTCCACCGCGCCGTGCAGCTCCGGCGCCTGCTCAGGGGTGACCTCGCGGGCGCCCATGCTGAACGCGGCGATCCGGTCGCTGAACCAGAACTGGGCCACGAACAAGCCGCCGACCAGCACGATGACCAGCGGCCACGCCTTGCCGAGCGCGGCGATCAGCACGCCGACGAAGACGACGTAGAGCAGGCCGATGAGGAACATGGTGAGCACCATGCGGCGCGTGAGCCCGTGGTCGGGCGCGTATCGGGTGCGTGCCATGCCTGCCGTCCTCACCGGTCCCTTCGGTCCCGTGTTGTCCCTTTGTCTCCTTCTCTCTCAAAAGTAGAGCAGGACCGGGCAAAAGGGAGAACGGGAGCGGAACGGCCCGCTCAGAGGCCGACGCGGGCCGCGACGGGCAGGTGGTCGCTTCCGGTCGCGGGCAGTGTCCAGGACGACACGGGTTCGAGATCGCGCACGAGGATCTGGTCGATGCGGGCCATCGGGAACCCGGCGGGCCAGCTGAAGCCGAAGCCCGCCCCCGCGGCGCCCTGCGTGGAGCGCAGCTGGGAGGTGAGCGGGGCGAGGGCGCCGTCGTTCATCGTGCCGTTGAGGTCCCCGAGGAGCACGGTGCGGGCCACCGGCTCCTCCGCGATGGCGTGGCCGAGCAGGTCGGCCGCGTCGTCGCGCTGCCCCGCGGTGAACCCGGCGCGGAACTGCACGCGGACCGAGGGCAGGTGCGCGACGTAGGCGGCGACCTCGCCCTCCGGGCTTTCGACGGTGGCGCGCATGGCCCTGGTCCAGCCCATGCCGATGTCCACGGGCTCGGCGTCCTTGAGCGGGTACCGGCTCCACAGCCCGACCGTGCCGAGCACGCTGTGGTGGGGATAGGTCTCGGCCAGCCCCTCCTCGTACGTGGACTGCTCGTCCTGCGGCAGCTCCTGGAGGGCGATGAGGTCGGCGCCGCTCGCCGCGAGGTCGCGGGCCGTGGCGGCCGGGTCGCCGTTGTCGGCGTCCACGTTGTGGCTGACGACCATGAGGCCGTCGGCACCGCCGGTCTTGTCGACGACGAGCCCGCCGAAGAGGTTGAGCCACACCAGCGAGGGCACCAGCACGGCGATCACCGCGGTCGCCGAGCGGCGCAGCACCGCGCAGGCCGCCAGGACGGGGATCGCGAGGCCGAACCACGGCAGGAAGGTCTGGGTGAGGCTGCCGAGGTTCCCGATCTGGTTGGGGATGCGGGAGTGCAGGAGCAGCAGCAGCGCCAGGACGAGCGCGAACCCGGCGACGATCCAGCCGCGGCGCCACCTGCCGATCCGGTCCCGCCAGCGCGGCTTGGCACGGTCCTCGCCCGCTCCCGGCCCGGCGCCCTCGTCGTCGCCCCCGTCCGAACGGGTTGCCGTCGTGTCCAAACGTGCCATCCGTTGCCCTCGCTGACCGTCGCGATCCGCCCCGGCAACCATAGGCCCCGAGGGCCAGACCCGACCCGGCAGGCCGGGGCTGCGAATCGCGTGAGGCGTTCATGTGATCTCAGGACGGTCACGGCGGGGTGCGGGGTTCCGTTATATCAGCACCCCTTTCCGGGCGTGCCGCGTCGGTGCCACCATGGGAGGTGATCCGGGGACGCCGTGAAGGCGCTTCGAGACGACGAACAGGAGCAGCGCGATGACCAGCGCGATGACGACGGACAAGCCTGCCAGGCCCGGTCTGTACGGCGGCAGCGCCAGCCGCAGGATCACGGTCCGGGACATAGCGGCGGCCAAGCGGCGCGGCGAGAAGTGGCCGATGCTGACCGCCTACGACGCGATGACCGCCTCGGTGTTCGACGAGGCCGGTATTCCGGTGATGCTCGTGGGCGACTCGGCGGGGAACGCCCACCTCGGGTACGAGAGCACCGTGCCCGTCACCCTCGACCACATGACCATGCTGGCCGCCGCCGTGGTGCGCGGCACGCGCCGGGCCCTGATCGTCGGCGACCTGCCGTTCGGCTCCTACCAGGAGAGCGCCGTGCAGGCGCTGCGCAGCGCGACGCACCTGGTCAAGGAGGCCGGCGTGGGCGCGGTGAAGCTGGAGGGCGGCGAGCGTTCCGCCGACCAGATCCGGCTGCTCGTCGAGTCCGGGATTCCGGTCATGGCGCACGTGGGGCTGACCCCCCAGTCCGTCCACGCCTACGGCGGGCACCCGGTGCAGGGCCGCGGCGAGGAGGCCGCGCAGCAGCTGCTGCGGGACGCCAAGGCGGTGCAGGACGCGGGCGCCTTCGCGGTCGTGCTCGAACTCGTGACCGCGGAACTGGCGGCCGAGGTGACGCGGAGCCTGCACATCCCGACCGTGGGCATCGGCTCGGGCGCCGAGTGCGACGCGCAGGTGCTGGTGTGGACCGACATGGCCGGGATGACCGACTGGCCCGGCGGTCGCACGCCCCGGTTCGTGAAGCAGTACGGGCGGCTGCGCGAGGCGCTGGGCGACGCCGCGCGGGCGTTCGCCGAGGACGTCGTGGGCGGCGCCTACCCGGCCGAGGAGCACAGCTTCCACTGACACCGGACGGAAAAGGCCCGGCGGCCCGGCCGGCCGCTTCAGGCGGTCGGCCGGGTCCTGGACTTCTTGAAGTAGTACCAGGCCAGGTTCGAGGACAGGCCGGCCATCAGGACCCAGACGATGCCGAGCCAGTTGCCCCGGCTGAACGAGACCACCGCCGCGACGACGGTGAGCACGCAGACGACGAGCGCGTACAGGGCGAGCCGGCTCGGGCGGGCGGCCGGGGCGACGGGGGGCATCTGGGGACTCCGGTGGCTTTCGTTGAGCTGCTTGGCTGTGCGGCGGTGGTCTTTCGGCGGTCCGGCGGCGGTCCGCGCGGACCGCCGCCGGGCGCGCCGTCAGACGTCGGTGAGGCGGACGCCCGCGTGCGCCTTGTAACGGCGGTTCACGGAGATGAGGTTGGCGACCAGCGCCTCGACCTGGTGCGCGTTGCGCAGCCGCCCGGCGAACACCCCGCGCATGCCGGGGATGCGGCCGGCCAGCGCCTGGACGACGGCGCAGTCGGCCCGGTCCTCGCCGAGCACCATCACGTCCGTGTCGATGCGCTCGACCGCCGGGTCCTGGAGCAGCACGGCGGACAGGTGGTGGAACGCCGCGGTGACCCGGGAGCGCGGCAGCAGCGCGGCGGCCTGCTCGGCGGCGCTGCCCTCCTCGGGAACGATGGCGTAGGCGCCCTTCTTGTCGAACCCGAGGGGGTTGACGCAGTCGACGACGAGCTTGCCCGCGAGGTCGTCGGCCAGCGCGGTCAGGGTGGCCGCGTGCCCCTCCCAGGGCACCGCGACGATCACCACGTCGCTCGCGCGCGCGCAGCCCGCGTTGTCCGCGCCCTCGACGCCCTCCCCCAGCTCGGCCGCCGCGGCCTCGGCCCGGTCGGCGGAACGCGAGCCGATGACGACCCGGTGGCCCGCCCTGGCCAGGCGGTAGGCGAGCCCGCGCCCCTGGTCCCCGGTGCCGCCGAGCACGCCGACGACGAGGCCCGAGACGTCGGGCAGCTCCCAGGGGTCCTTCGCGGCGGGCTTGGCGCCGCCGGATTCTGCGGTAGTCATGCCCAAATCCTGCCACCCCGGCGGCACGCGCCGGGCGGCCGGGCCGCCGGCGCGCGGCGGGGCGGCGTCCCGGTGCCTCAGAGCGCCACCGCGTACAGCACGAAGTGCTCCTCGTGGTACACGTCGTTGATGGCGAAGTACACGGTGCGGTCGGCGATCACGGGAGGCGTCCTGATCTCGGACTCGGCGAGGATGTCGAAGGACCACAGCGCGCGGCCGGTGCGGGCGTCCACGGCGCGGAGCACGTTCTCGGTGACGAAGCACACCGTGCCGTCGCTGACGGCCGGGTCGAAGACCACGTCGCCGCCGAGAGGGGATGCCCAGCGCTGCTCTCCGCTCGCGGCGTCCAAGGCGTACAGGTTCTCCCTGAAGTCGTGGGCGTAGACGGTCCCGTCCGCGAGGACGGGCCCCGAGGGCTGGTACTCCGAGGCGCGGAAGGACCAGCGCCGCTCCCCGCCCGCGGTGTCGACGGCGTACACGATGCCGTTGCTGCTGGAGAAGTAGGCGGTGCCGTCCGCGACCGCGGCCGGTGGGAACACCCGGTGGCCGCTCTCGGACGGATGCGTCCACCGGCCGCTCCCGGTCGCGGCGTCGACCGCGTGCAGGGCACCGTCCCCGTCCCCCACGTAGACCGCGCCGTCGGCCACCGTCGGAGCACTCGGGGCGGACAAGCCGCCTTCCCACGGGTAGGTGTAGAGCCAGCGCCGCTCGCCGCTCGCGGCGTCGAGGGCGTACAGCCTGCCCTCTCCACTACAGACGTAGACCGTGTCGCCGACGACCGTCGGGGTCGAGGCCGGAGTGTCGTTGCCCTCGTAGGTCCAGCGCAGGCGCCCGTCCTCGGCGTCGAGCGCGTACAGCCTGTCGCTCCGCGCGGTCACCCAGACGGTGCCGTCGGCCACCGCCGGGCGGACCAGCGTGGCGTCGAGGGGGAACGTCCAGCGCGTCCCGCCGTCGGCGGCGTCCAGGGCGTGCAGGCCGGCGACCCGGCCCTCCACTCCCTCGGCGGTGCTCACGTAGACGACGCCGTCGGCGACGGTGACGGCGTCGAGCGCGACGAGGTCGGTGAGGGACCAGCGCTCGGTGCCGCTTTCGGCGTCGGGGCCGGGAGCGCCGCCGCCCGGCCCCGGGCCCGAGGAGTCGCCCGGTGCCTCGTCGCCGTCCCCGCCGAGGAGGCGCCAGCCGGCGAGGGCGATGCCCCCGGCGCCCACGGCGCCCGCCGCGGCCACCAGCACCTGGCGCCGCGTCCTGCTCCTGGGGGGCGCGGTCGCCGGCGCGGGGGGCGTGCGGGGCGCCGGGGGCGGGGACACCGGCGCGCCGATGACGGTCGGCGGGTGGGCGGGAGCGCTCGTGCCCGGCGCCGCGCCGGTCGTGGTGGGGGCGTCGGGCAGGCCGCCCTCCCCGGCGCCGCGGTCCCCGCCGGCGCGCTCCTCCCTGAGTGCCAGGGCCACGGGCCCCGGCAGCCAGCCGTACGCGGAACGGGGCCCCGGCGCCTGACCCGCCTCGTCCTCGAACGCCCGGGACAGCTCCTGGAGCAGCGCGGCCAGCTCCGGCCGTTCCTCCGGCGTCTTGGCCAGGCACCCGGCCACCACCGCGCCGAGCACCGGGGGCAGCCGGCTCAGGTCGGGCTCCTCGTGGACGGTGCGGTAGTGCAGGGTGTGCGGCGCCCCGGACCCGAAGGGGCCCGAGCCGGTGGCGGCGAAGGCCAGCACCGCCCCCAGCGCGAAGACGTCGCTCGCCGGGCCCGGCCTGCCGTTCGTCGTCAGCTGCTCGGGCGCCATGAACCCGGGGGTGCCGACGACCGTCCCCGTCCGCGTGAGGGCGCCGAGTTCGTCCGTGACCGAGATCCCGAAGTCGATGACGCGCGGCCCGTCCGGCGCCAGCAGCACGTTCGACGGCTTGAGGTCGCGGTGCACCACCCCGGCGCCGTGGATCGCCTCAAGTGCCTCGACCAGGCCGGCCCCGAGGGCCAGCACGGCCGGCTCCGGCCACGGCCCGAGCCCGGCGACCGCCTGCCCGAGCGACATGCCGGGTACGTACTCGGTGGCCAGCCAGGCGGGAGAGCCCTCCGGGTCGGCGTCGACCACCGAGGCCGTGAAGACGCCGGTGACCCGGCGGGCCGCCGCCACCTCCCGGGCGAACCGCTGCCTGAACCCGGGATCCTCGGCGAGCTCGGCGCGCACCACCTTGACCGCGACGTCCCGGCCGCCGGGCGAACGCCCCAGGTAGACCCGGCCCATGCCGCCCGCGCCGAGCCGCGCGACCATGCGGTAGCGCCCCACCTGACGCGGGTCGTCCGCCTCAAGACCTGCGACCATCGTGCCGCCCCTCCGCTCAATACCCCGCCACGGCCGGAACAGGCGCGAGGCCGTTGCACGATACCCAGCGACGGGCGGGGAGCGAGAGGGCCGGGGCGGCGATCCCCCGGTCAGACGGCCGCGGGACCGCCGTTCCCGTCCTCGTCGTCGTCCTCGGCGTCGTCGTCGCGCCAGCGCGGGTCCTTGCGCCACGCCTCGTTGCGCTCGCGCGCGGTGTCCATCGCGTGCTCGGCCTCGGCGCGGGTGGGGTACGGGCCGAAGCGGTCCTGGGCCGGGCAGTCGGGTCCCTCCTCGACCGCGCGGTGCCTGAGGCAGTAGTACCACTCGCCGGACCGGCCGGCCGTCGTGCGTCGGAACAGAGCAGCCATGCCCTCATCCTGCCCACCCGTAAACTCATTCGCATGTCTGGCCAGTCGCTTCTCGTCCCCGGCCGCATCTCGCCGGCCCGCGCCGTCCCCTCCGCCATCCCCCGGCCCGAGTACGTCGGCCGCGAGGCGCCCTCGCCCTACCAGGGCCCGGACGTGCAGGACCCGGAGACCATCGAACGGATGCGGACCGCCGGGCGCATCGCGGCGCGCGCCCTGGCGGAGGCGGCGGCGCACATCGAGCCGGGGGTGACGACCGACCGGCTCGACGAGGTGGCGCACGCCTACCTGTGCGACCACGGCGCCTACCCGTCCACGCTCGGCTACCGGAAGTTCCCCAAATCGCTGTGCACCTCGGTGAACGAGGTGATCTGCCACGGCATCCCCGACTCCACCGTGCTGCGCGCCGGCGACATCGTGAACCTGGACGTGACCGCGTTCGTCGGCGGCGTGCACGGCGACACCAACGCCACCTACCTGGTGGGCGGCGAGGACGCCGTCGACGAGGAGTCGCGCCTGCTCGTCGAGCGCACGCGCGAGGCGCTGGCCCGCGCGGTGAAGGCGGTGCGCCCCGGCCGCCGCGTGAACGTGATCGGGCGCGTCATCGAGTCGTACGCCAAGCGCTTCGGCTACGGCGTGGTGCGCGACTTCACGGGGCACGGCATCAACAGCTCGTTCCACTCGGGCCTGATCATCCCGCACTACGACGACCCGAACGCGACGACGGTCCTCCAGCCGGGCATGACGTTCACCATCGAACCGATGCTCACCCTCGGCACCCACGAGTGGGACATGTGGGCGGACAACTGGACGGTCGTCACCAAGGACCGCAAGCGCACGGCGCAGTTCGAGCACACGCTCGTCGTGACCGACGGCGGGGCGGAGATCCTGACGCTGCCGTGAACGCGCGCCGGGCCCGCTCCAAGGCCCGGACGGCGAGGCGCGGGTTACCGACACGGTGTCGGCAAACGCTTGACTTAGGTAAGCCTAAGTAGCGAGGATGGCCGGGCGCGGCGCCCCGCCGCGCGCTGCCCCGGTTCGGCCTGGAGGCCCGCTGTGACCGTGCTCGAAGCCACCCCGTTCTCGACCCTGATCCGTGACGCGTCGCACCAGCAGCACACGGAGGCCGAGAACTCGGCGTTCATGGGCGACCTGCTCGGCGGGCGCCTCGGCGTGGCCGCCTTCCGCGCGTACACAGAACAGCTGTGGTTCGTGTACCGGGCCCTTGAGGGGGCCGCCGACCGGCTGGCCGGCGACCCGGTGGCCGGCCCGTTCATCCGGCCCGAGCTGTTCCGCACCGCCGCGCTCGAACGCGACCTCGACCACCTGCACGAGGGCGCCGACTGGCGCGCGGCGCTGCGCCCGCTGCCCGCGACCGAGGCGTACGCGGCGCGCGTGATGGAGGTGGCCCGCGACTGGCCCGGCGGCTACGTCGCGCACCACTACACGCGCTACCTCGGCGACCTCTCCGGCGGCCAGGTCATCCGCGGCACCGCGGAGGCGCGGTGGGGTTTCGAGCGCAAGGGCGACGGCGTGCGGTTCTACGTGTTCGACGCCATCGACAACCCGGCGGCGTTCAAGCGGGAGTACCGCGCCCTGCTCGACGCGCTCCCCCTCGACGGCCCCGAGCGGCTGCGCGTGGTGGACGAGTGCAAGCGGGCGTTCGCGCTGAACACGGCCGTCTTCCAGGACCTGGGCGACGCCCTGACCCCCTGAACCGCGGGCGCCCGCTCCGCGACCGCCCGGAGCACGCGGCGCCATCCCGGTGAATATTTCCGATAAGAGCGTTTTCCGCTTCGTGTCGGGAGGTGCGCACGGGACTCTGAGGCCCAGGAACGCGGTCATCCACGAGGAGTAGGTCCTGGGCATGTCCATCCGCAGAGCAGCTGCGCTCTGCGCCGTCCCCGTTCTGCTGGCCGCAGCCGCATGCGGCTCCGGCGTCGGCTCCGCGGCGGTCGATCCGCGGGACGTGGGGCCGGCGTCCGGCGCCATCACCTGGTACGCCATCAACTTCGGGCCCGAGGGCCTGCCACAGAAACTCATCGACGCCTTCGAGAAGGAACACCCGGACATCTCGGTGACCTATCAGGCGGCGCCGAACAACACCGACACCATGCGCGCCACGCTGACCACCGAGATCTCCGGCGGCTCGGGCAGCATCGACGTGTTCAGCAGCGACGTGATCTGGCCCGCGCAGTTCGGCCGGGCCGACCTGGCCATGCCGCTGGACGAGCACCTGCCCGACGACTTCTGGGACCGCTACCCGGAGGAACGCGCCCGGCTCGCGGAGTACCAGGGCGAGCACGTCGCGGCCCCCTTCTACGCGGACGCCGGCTTCCTCTACTACCGCAAGGACCTGCTGGAGAAGCACGACCTGCCGGTGCCGCGCACGTGGCAGGAGCTGGCCGAGACCGCCAAGACGATCCAGGACGCGGGCGACGTCCGCTACGGCTACGTCGGCCAGTGGGCCAACTACGAGGGGCTGAGCGTCAACTGGCTCGAACTGACGGCCGCGGCCGGCGGGCGCGTGGTCACCGAGGACCGCGAGCGCTGCGCGATCGACTCCGAGGAGAACCGCCGGGTGCTCGACTTCATGCGCCGCATGCTCGACGAGGGCATCGCGCCCTCGGCCAGCACCAGCTTCCAGGAGCCGCAGTCGCTCCAGACGTTCATCGAGGGCGACGCGGTCTTCCACCGCAACTGGGGCTACGGCTTCGGCGAGTCGAACAACCCCGAGGTCTCCGCCATCGCGGGCAAGGTCGGCATCGCCCCGCTGCCCGCGTTCGAGGGCGGCGAGCACCCCGGCCCCTCAGGCACGGGCGGCTGGAACCTCATGGTCAACCCGCACAGCGAGTCCATCGGCGCCGTCCTGACGTTCATCGAGTGGATGACCGGGGACCGCGCGCAGCGGATGCTCGCGGAGAACGCCGTGCTGCCCACGGTCTCCGACGTGCTGAACGACAAGGAGCTGCAACGCGAGGACCCCGTGCTCGCCATCGCGGCCGACGTGCCGACGGTCGCCAGGCCCGCCGTCATCCCCCGTTACGCGCAGGTCAGTTACGGCATCTTCAGCAACATCAACGCGTCGCTCGCAGGCTCGACCCCGCCGGACGCGGCCCTGCGCGAGGCGTGCGACGACATCCAGCGGGCCCTGGAAGGCGACGCCCTGTGAGCGACACACCCCCGGAGGGCACCCCCCGGGCCGACGGTCCCCCGACGGGCGAGGACGAGGGCCACACGCTGGCCTACGGGCACTCCCTGCGCCACCCGGCCCCGCGCGGCGGCCAGAACCGGGCGGACGCCGCCGCGGCGGAGGGGCCGCCGGGCCCCGAGGGCCAGAAGGGCGGATCGCGGCCGGACCGCGGCGGACGGACCGCGCTGGAACGCAAGTTCGCCCGGCTCGGCTGGGGGTTCGCGCTGCCCGGGCTGCTCGTGGTGCTGGCCGTCACGCTGTTCCCCATCGCCTTCTCGGTCGCCATGAGCCTGAGCAACGTCGACGTCTCCGCCGGCGGCTTCCGCCTCTCCGGCTTCACCACCGGCCACTACGGGCTGCTCCTCGGCTCGGAGCGGTGGCGGTACGCGGTGCTGTTCACGGTGCTGTACACCATCGGCACCGTGCTGGCCGAGCTGGTGCTCGGGACGTTGATCGCCCTGGTGCTCGAACGCCTCGGCGGCGCCGGGCGCAGCTGGATGATGGCGCTGCTGCTGCTTCCCTGGGCCATGATCACGGTGGTCTCGGCCCAGCTCTGGGCGTACATGTACAACGGCGTCTACGGCATCCTGACCTCCGCGTCCGAGAACCTGACCGGCGAACCCGTGCAGTTCCTCGGCACCCGTTTCCCCGCCATCATCTCGATGGCGGTCGCCGACATCTGGAAGACCACCCCGTTCGTCGCGATCATCGTGCTCGCGGGGCTGATGATGCTGCCCAAGGACGTCACCGAGGCGGCCCGGGTGGACGGCGCCGACGCGTGGACCGCGTTCTGGCGGGTGCGGCTGCCGCTGCTGCGGCCCGCGCTGACCATCGCCGTGCTGTTCCGCATCCTCCAGGCGTTCGGCATCTTCGACCTGCCGTTCGTGCTGACCGGCGGCGGGCCGGGCAACGCGACGGAATCCCTGGCCCTGCTGGGCTGGCAGGTCATGTTCACCAACCTCGACTTCGGCCCGGGCGCGGCCGTGGCGGCGAGCACGGCGGCCCTGGTGCTGGTCGGCTGCCTGCTGTTCCTGCGCGCCTTCCGGTCCCAGGTCGGCGAGGAGGAGGCCGGCACATGAGAATCGGGCACACGCGGCTCCGGCTGACCTGGACGCACCTCGCGGCCCTGGCCATCGCCGCATTCGTGGCCGCGCCGCTGTACTGGATGGCCGCGTCCTCGTTCAAGGGGCCGGACGAGATCGGGGCCAACCCGCCCGATCTGTGGCCGAAGAGCGCCACCTGGGACAACTACCGGCAGGCGTTCTCCGACAACAACTTCGGCACCTACCTGCTCAACTCGGTGGCGGTCTCGATCGTGGCCACGATCCTGGTGCTGTCCCTGAGCGCGTTCGCCGGGTACGCGCTGGCCCGGCTGCCGCTGCGCGGCAAGGGGCCGATCATGGTGGCCCTGCTGATGATCTCGCTGTTCCCGACGATCGCGCTGGCCGCCCCGCTGTTCCTGCTGATGCGCGATATCGGCTGGCTCAACAGCTACCAGGGGCTCATCCTCGTGTACACGGCCCTGAACGTGCCGTTCGCGGTCTGGATCCTGCGGAACTTCTTCCTCGGGATCCCGAAGGAGATGGAGGAGGTCGCGTGGGTGGACGGCGCCTCACCGGTGCGCACGGTGCTGTCCGTGATCCTGCCGCAGGCGAGACCCGGCATGTTCACCGCGGCGATCTTCACGTTCACCGCGTGCTGGACGGAGTTCCTGATCGCGCTCACGCTCAACACGGCCGACCGGTTCAGGACCATGCCGGTCGGGCTCGCGCTGTTCGGCAGCCAGTTCACCGTCCCGTACGGAACCATCTTCGCCGCCGCGACGGTCTCGGTGCTCCCCATCGCGCTGCTCGTCCTGGTGTTCCGCCGCGCGGTGGTGTCCGGGCTGACCGCCGGCGCGGTCAAGGGCTGAACCGCCACCCGACCCGCGAACCGAAAGGTGTGCCGCCCGATGCCCTCCTTCCGCCCCGTTCCCGCCTGGCTCGCCGACGCCGTTCTCTACCAGATCTACCCGCAGAGCTTCGCCGACTCCAACGGCGACGGCATCGGTGACTTCAACGGCGTCACCGAGCGGATCGACCACCTGGCGTGGCTGGGTGTCAACACCGTCTGGCTCAACCCCTGCTTCGCCTCCCCCTTCGACGACGCCGGGTACGACGTCTCCGACTACCTGTCGGTCGCGCCCCGCTACGGCACCGCCGACGACCTCGCCAACCTCGTCGACGCCGCACGCCGGCGCGGCATCCGCGTCATGCTCGACCTCGTCGCCGGGCACACCTCGGACCGGCACCCGTGGTTCCAGGCCGCGATCGACGACCCGGCCGACCAGCGGTACATCTGGACCGAGGCGCGGGACGGCCTGCCGCCCGGCTTCGTGCCCTCGCCCGGCCTGCGGGCCGGCGGCTACCTGCCGAACTTCTTCGAGTCCCAGCCCGCGCTCAACTTCGGCTACGCGCGCGAGAACCCGGCAGAGCCGTGGCGGCTGCCCGTCCACGCCGAGGGGCCGCGCGCCAACCGGGCCGCGCTGCGCGAGATCATGGATCACTGGCTGCGCCTCGGGCTGGCCGGCTTCCGCGTCGACATGGCCCACTCCCTCGTCAAGGACGACCCGGACCTGACCGAGACCGGCCGGCTGTGGACCGAACTGCGCGAATGGCTCGACGCCACCCACCCGGACGCCGCGCTGCTCGCCGAGTGGGGCGACCCGGCCGTCTCGGTCCCGGCCGGCTTCCACTCCGACTTCTTCCTCCAGTTCGGCGGCCCATCGGACGGCCTGCCCCTGCGCTCGCTGTGGAACAACGGCCACGGCACCGTCGCCGACCACTGGACGCAGAAGCACTGCTACTTCGACGCGGACGGCGGCGGCACCGCCGGCACGTTCGTCACCGCCTGGGAGTCGGTCAGCGCGGTCATCGGCGACCAGGGCTTCATCACCCTGCCCACGGCCAACCACGACTTCTCCCGCCTGGCCTGCGGCCCGCGCACCGCCGAGCAACTGCCCGCCGCGTTCGCGTTCCAGCTGACCTGGCCGACGCTGCCCGCGATCTACTACGGCGACGAGATCGGCATGCGGTACCTGCCCGGCCTGCCCGACCACGAGGGCAGCGTGCTCGACCCCGGCTACAACCGCGCCGGGTCGCGGACGCCGATGCAGTGGGACGACACGCCGGGCGCGGGGTTCTCCACGGCCCCCGAGGACCGTTACTACCTGCCGCTCGACCCCGACCCCGGGCGCCCCGACGTCGCGACGCAGCGCGCCGACCCCGGCTCGCTGCTGCACCTGGTGCGCCGCCTGATCGCGCTGCGCACGTCCACGCCCGAACTCGGCAGCCGCTCCCCCGTCAACGTCCTGCACAGCGGCTACCCGCTGGTGTACACGCGCGGCGACGCCTACCTCGTCGCCGTCAACCCGCGCCGCGAACCCGCCTCGTTCACCCTCCCGGCCCCCGGCGCCCCCGGCGCCAGGCCGGTGGAGACGGGCGGCGCCACCGTGGACGGCCAGGAGGTCACCGTCCCGGGCTTCGGCTGGGGCATCTTCGCCTACTGACCCCGCGCCGGGCCCGTGGGGCGGGGCCGGGCCCGGCGCGGTGGTGCGGAGCCGCGCCGGGCGGGCCGGTGGTGCGCCGGGCGGGCCCGGGGGTGCCAGCCGCACCGGCTGACCGGCTCGACGACTGTCCGCCCGGCGTCAAGTCGTAGTTCCCTGACCTGGATGCCAACGGCCTGGCGCACAACCTGCGCCGACGCGGACGGGGACGCAGTCATGAGCTGGCCAACCCGGTCAGGCGATCGTGTACTGGTCGTGTGGCGTCGCGCGAACCCACACGGCTTCGAAGGCTTTCGCGCACATCCCGGCAACGTTCGAGTCGCGGATGACCTCGTGGCCGGCCAGGTAGCCGTCTCCGCTGAAGTGCCCGATCCGCAGAAGACGGCCATCGAACAGCCAGAAGTCGTTGCCGGGCAACAGCAGATCGGACGTCCGCTTGCGCGGCAGCCACCGCACCTCCTCGCCCGCCGACACGTTGACGGCCGTGCCTGCGTGCTCGAAGCGGATGTACTCGGTCGTCGGTTCCGAGACGATACGGGCCCGGCGAACAGCAACGCCGCGGGCGACCGTGCACCGGATCAACTGCACCCACGGGCGCCAATACTCGCTGTCCGGACCCGATCGCCGACCGGTCCGCCGCCACACAGCCAGTTCCGCGTTCTCGGGGTCAACGGCGTACACGTCGCGCGTTTCCAGGTGAACGGCACTGTGCTGCGTCGCGTCCAGCAGTTCAGCGATCGGTGGGACGTTCGAGGGCACTCAGTACCTCCCTGATGGTTGGAGCCATATGGATGAAGGGGACGCGGACAATGACCTCGCGGACTGGAGGCTGTGCCCACGCTGTAGCAGAGCGCTCCTCCTCAGAGTGGCTTTCCAGCCTCGGATCACGACTTCGCGACGGTCTGTGTCGGTCCAGATAGCCGGGCTGTCGTCACCCTGACTCGGGGTCGCTGTGCGCGGGTTCGTGTACGAGCCACCGCCGGGGACCACGCCCGCGGCTTGAGCGCCGCAGCCCAACGGCGCAGGCCCGCAGCCGCTAACCCGACAACCGCGACCCGCCACAGCGACGTCACGGCCGAGTCACCGCATCGATTATCTCCCCTACGATCGAAGCAACACGGGCAACCACCAGCCCCGCCTCAGCACTTCGTTGCAGCCATCCTGAAAGGGACACAAGATGCAACCGAATAAAAACGCACCTCACGCGCCCTGAACCCGCGGGTCAGAAAGCCTCCTCCCCGCCCACGCGGGGGTGTTCCCTGCGCGCTGCGGACAGCGTCGACATCCGGTTCCTCGTCCCCGCACGCGCGGGGGTGTTCCGACGAGGTCGCCGGGGAGGAGTGGAGCGTTGGGCTCGTCCCCGCACGCGCGGGGGTGTTCCTGAAGACGGGCAAATGCCTAATGTTGTGCGGAACTTCTCCCCGCCTACGCGGGGGCGCCCTGAGGAGAAGGATGCGCGTGCGTCACCTCCCCAAGCAGCTCGGCCACTTGGACCCGTCACAGTTAGTGCCGACCTGTCGACGGAAGCGCCACGGATGGGCGATGGTGCGCAAGTAGACGCAACCCACTCGACAGGAGTACGGGCCACGGCGCTACGGTTCATGGGTATCGCCCCCAACACGGACGGCAACCAATGCCCCACCGTGTGGGTCGACGAGGCGACCTCGACCTGGTGATCCAAGGCTGGAAGGCCGATGCGGCCACCGAGGCTGACTGTCTTAGGACGGGCAAGATCCCCGACAGCGAGGGCGTCGTCCGACTCCCCGCTCGTATGGTCCCCATCCTCAGGAAGGCGTGCGATGCAGCAGAAGCCACCAAGCTTCACTGAGCAACTGGCCGACTGCCGCCAGCTGGCCGTCCATTTGGAGATGCGTGACGCCTACGGCATTGCCGAGGAGGGGGCCGATTTTGCTGCCTGGAAGGCCGGCGACGACAGCAGCCGCCACGACCACTCCGGGCGCCGCGATGCGTGGCTCGACACCGTACGCGCCGCCGTTGCCCGCGAGGTGGTCATCCGCCGCGCCCGCATTGTCTCCGAGCCCGTGAGCGGGTACATCCGCTTCGAGCACGCCGGAACTCCCCTCAACATCGAGGCAGGCGAAGACGTGCGGTGGCTGTCACGGCGCGGGGCCTCCGACATCACGCCCCCGGGGAACGACTTCTGGCTTTTCGACGACCAGGTCGTCCGGTTCAACCACTTCACCGGTGACGGCGCGAGCGCCGGTCCCGAAGTCGTCGGTGACCCGGCTGTGGTGAAGCTGTGCGCCACGGCGTTCGAGGCCGTATGGGAGCGAGCAACACCGCACGCCGAGGACCGCGTCTGATCACCGCGCCGAGCAGCTACCCATGTCCGGATCATCATCATCCAGCGCTCAGGCCGCTCGCGGTGCCATTGCGAGTAGGCTGCGTGAGATACGACTCGACGCAGGACTGACTGGGCGCGACGTGGCCGCTCGGTGCGGGTGGCACCCCGCGAAAACATCACGCCTGGAGAGCGCCAAGGCAGCACCCTCGGACGCCGACATTCGCGCATGGTGCAGAGCGTGTGACGCCGAGGACCAGATCAGCGACTTGATCGTGGCCTCGCGCAATGCCGATTCGATGTACATCGAGTGGCGTCGGCTCCAACGTGGCGGCCTGCGGCACCTGCAAGAATCTCGCGTGCCGCTGTACGAACGCACGAGCCTGTTTCGCGTCTACTCCTCTCAGGTCGTGCCCGGCTTGCTCCAAACGCCAGCATATGCTGCCGCGTTGCTGACTGCGATTGCCACTTTTCACGGCACACCTGACGACGTCGCGGAGGCTGTCGAGGCGCGGCTGGCGCGGTCCGATGTGATCCGGTCGGGGCGGCACCGGTTCGTGCTCCTAATCGAGGAATCCGTGCTGCGCTACCAGATCGGCCAGCCGGATGTCATGGCTGGGCAGCTCGGGGCGCTGCTGTCGGCCATGGCTCTGCCCGCCGTGTCCCTGGGCATCGTGCCGTTCTCCGCCCCAGCCCGCCCGCAATGGGTACTGGAAGGGTTCACGATGTTCGATGACCAGCGAGTGCATGTCGAACTTCTCGGCGCCCAGGTGACGGTGACCGCGCCCGGCGAGGTGGATCTATATGTGCGGGCGCACGCTCGCCTGCTGGACCTGGCTGTACACGGAGACCGCGCGCGTCGCCTGATCTTGGCCGCACTGAACGCCCTAGGGTGAATTTCCGCAATTTCTCGCAACTCTCTGGTGGCTGATCTCTCGCGCTCTCTACCGTCCTCGGCACAGACCCCTGGGCGTGGGAGGCACGATGACGATGTCCGAGACAGCACCCTCATGGCTGCCGTCCGGGTTCGGGGCGATACTGCCGTCCGGCCGCTGGTGGGATGCCGTCAGGGCCCCGTCGTTCGTCGGCACCCGCACGGTCGGTGTGCTGCGGGAGCAGTCCGGGCCGGTGGTCGAGGACCAGTTCGCGCGGACGATGACGTGGTTCGTTCCGACGGGGACGACGGCCGGGTGGGACGCCGGGCTGCTGGGCGTGCAGGTCCTCGGGCGCGGGCTCGCGCTCCTCGTGCCGCCCGCTGACGCGCTCGACTCGTGCCGGTTCGTCGTCTGGTGGGCGATCCCCCCGAACGCTACCTGCCTGACCGACCCGGACGCGCTGCGCGGCGCGTTGGAGCAGGCGCGGTGACCGCGCCCGTGGCCTGCCTGCTCGTGGCCTGCTTCGTTCTCGCCCCGTAGGAGCACGTCATGTCCACATGTCGCCACCTCGGCCCGGAGTTGGACCGCCGCGAGGACGGCGCGCACTGCCCGAGCTGCGACGCCCTGATCTACCCCGCAAGCGCCTGCGCCCACCTGCGCCCGCCCACCCCTCAACCCGCCTCCGACACCGACCCCAAGCCGGCCGAAGAGGCCAGCCGGTGAAGGGCGTCATCATCGCAGTGGAAATCGACGCCCGCACCGTCGCCGTCGGAGACCAGATCATGATCGGCGGACAGCCTCTCGTCGTGCGGGACTTGACCGCACTGGCCGCCGGACGCAAACGGCTTCAGTTCCACTCCGGCGAAACCCTGGTCATGAACCGCACCACCGTCCTCTGGGCCGCCCGCCGCCACAACCCCCGCATCCCGCGCGGCCGACCCCGATGACCGCCACCTCGCGGTGACCACGAAGCGGACATCCGGACGGGCGAACGCGTTCGCCAGGATCGACACCCCACGAAGGAGAACCGCCATGCCCGACACCACCGAGAGCAACTGATGCGTGCCCCGGGCCATCCGCTCACCGCCGCCCTGCTGCTCCGCGACACCGCCGGACGCGTGCTGCTCCTCCACCCACGTGACCGAACGTACTGGCAGTTGCCCGGGGGTCTTGTCGAGGCGAACGAGTCCCCGCGCGCCGCCGCGCGCCGGGAGGCCCGGGAGGAGACCGGATTGGACATCGAGCCCGGCCCTCTTCATGTCGTCGAATGGGTACCGGCCCGCACGGCCGGGCGGCGTGGGCGGCTGGCGTTCGTATTCACCGCTCCAACGCTCACCGCCGGGCAGATCGCCGGTATCCGGCTTCAGCCCGAAGAGATCGACGCCTACCAGCTGGTGCCTCCATCGCGCGCCCACGTGCTGTTGCACCCGAGGATCGCGGCGCGCCTGCGCCGAGGTCCCTACTACCGTGAAGCCCCCTTCCCCGAGAGGACACATTCGTGACCGACTTCCCGGCCGACCGGCCGTTGCGTATCGGCACCCGCAGCTCCCCCATGGCGCTCGCGCAAGTCGAGCAGGTGACCGCCCTGCTGAGGAAGCAAGCCCCCGACCTGGTGGTTGAGTCGGTGCCGGTCACGACCGAGGCCGACATGTGGCAGGGCGACCTGGCCAAGCTCGGCGGGAAAGGGCTGTTCACCAAGCGCATCGACCAGATGCTTCAGCGCGGCGAGGTCGACATGGCCGTGCACTGCGTCAAGGACGTGCCGGGCGATGTCCCCCTACCGGACGGCATCGTCTTCGCCGCCTACCTGCCGCGCGAGGGGGTGCGCAATGTGCTGCTCGTCCCACGGGAGTCGGGCGTGCGCACGCTCGACGACCTGCCCGCAGGCGCGACCGTGGGCACTTCCGCCGTGCGGCGCAAGGCGCAGATCAACCGTGTCCGTCCCGACCTGAACGTGGTGCGCCTGCGCGGCCTGGTCGGCACGCGCGTGGAGAAGCTGGACGGCGACAAGCCAGGGCCCAAGCTCGACGCCATGGTCCTGGCCCTGGCGGGTCTGGAACGCGTCGGACTGACCGACCGGGCTCGACAGGTGTTCACCGAGGCGGAGATGCTGCCCGCCGTCGGCGCGGGCGTGCTCGGCCTCCAGTGCCGCCGGGATGACGGCCCCGTGGCCGGCCTGCTCGCCCGCCTCAACCACGAACGCACGATGCGGGAAGTCACTGCGGAACGCGTCATGCTCCACGGCCTGCGCGAGCACTGCAACAGCCCGATCGCCGAATACTGCGTCACCGAACCCGACGGCCAACTGAGCCTGCGGGGCATGGTGTTCTCCCGCGACGGCTCCCAGTTCGTTCACGCCCACTGCTGGGGCGAGTCGCTGAACGACCCGGCGGTGCTCGGTTCCCGCGTCTGCGCCGAACTGCTGCGCCAGGGCGCCCGCGACATCATTTCCGGTATCCCTCACTGACCAGGAGAGGGACGCCGATGAACGAGAACGAGGGCGGCGAGGAGTGGCCCGAACCTACCGAGTGGCCCGACCCGCGCCACGCCGAAGTCGTGGCCCACCTCAACCGCGCACGCACGCGCCGGGGCGGCGAGCCCGTGTGCGGGTTCGTGCACGAGCCACCGCCGGGAACCACGCCCGCGGCGTAGCACCGCAGCACAACGACGCAGGCCGCAAGCCACCAACCAGGCAGCCGCGACCCGAACCAGCGACGTTCGGTAGCGAGTACGGCCGCAACCTCACTTCCGTATGCCAACGCGGGAAGCGGCGGTCCAGATACCCGCCCCTTCAGCAAGGCCGCGCCACCGCCTCGACCCCCTCACCTACCATCGAAGCAACACAGGCAACCACCGGCCGCGCATCAGCACTTCCTAGCGGCCATACCTGAAAGGGACGCGAGATGCTATCGAATGAAAACGCACCCCACGCTCCCTAAAGCCGCAGGTCAGGAAGCCTCGTCCCCGCACACGCGGGGGTGTTCCCGGCTGGGAGCTCCCCAAGATCAAGTGCTCGAACTCGTCCCCGCACACGCGGGGGTGTTCCCGCGTCGGGCGGGTGCCCGGCTGCGGGAGAAGGCTCGTCCCCGCACACGCGGGGGTGTTCCCCCGCAGCGATCGCATAGGTCCCCCTTGCCTGCCTCGTCCCCGCGCACGCGGGGGTGTTCCCCTGGACCCGGGCGCCACGTTCGGTCATGTACTCTCGTCCCCGTGCACGCGGGGGTGTTTCCGTGCCGGTCAGAGAATGTCCGGGGGCAACGCGTCCATAAGAAGCTCGTCGCACGGCAGGCCGTCCCAGTACCCGGCCTCCCGGCGGCGGCCGACGTGGCGGAAGCCAGCGCGTTCATAGGCACGGATGGCGTGAGTGTTGGATGCAAGGACAGTGAGCCAGATACTGCGCAGGTTGGCGGTGTCGAAGCCGTGCCGGGCTGCGAGGCGCACGGCGGGGGCGGCCAAACCCTGGCCGCGTCCTTCGGGGCCGAGAGCGATGGACAGTTCGGCAGTGTGCATGTCGTGGTCGATGGCGAGGGTGACGGTGCCGATGGGTGCTGGCCGCCCGCCGCGCACGTCGTAGATGGTGCGGTGGAGGTGGTCGCCGGCGAGTTGCGCCTCCAGGCCAGCGGAGCGTTCGTCGAGGCATACCTCTGTGGTGCGACCGTAGCCGCGCATGACGCCAGGGTCGTTGTCCCAGCGCAAGTAAAGGGTGAGGAGGTCGCGGCGGAGCGGACCGAGCGCAACCAATTCACTCTGCGCCAGCAGTTCCAGACTCATGGGGTCACCGGCCCGAGGTTAGTGAAAGTTTCCGCAGGAGCAGGGCGTGCTTCCTGAGGACTGCGTGCCCGACTCCGGCTACACCAGGTCGGGACGCGGACGCCGATGTAGTGGCACGACTTTCCGGACGCGGGGTTCTGCCACCGATCCCAACGAGCGGTACCGCCTGCCGCTCGGTCTCGCCCCCTGCCACCCGGATATCGCGACACAAGGGCACGCACCCGGGCGGGCAGTGCAACAGAAGCGGTTCTCAAGGTGATCGCGCCCTGGGGCTGTCCATTCGCTGCCAGCAACAAGGTTCCCGCCACGACCGACTACGGGCTTGACATACCGGCATTGCCAGAACGCCGGGACCGGCCACCGGTGTGCAGTCGCTGTGTCACACACCGCTCCACCGGGCGTACTCCCGCAGCTGCTCGGCCGGTGCCCGGCGGGCACGCAGCAGCGTCCCGACGGTCTCATGGGTGTGCGGGTGGTACCGCGTCAGCTGCGGGGCCGTCTCGCGGGCGGACAGCAGGGACCGCAACGCTTCCTCGTGGTGGGCTGTCCACGCCTCCGCGCGTGCTTTGCGGATCATGAAGTGCGCGGCGAGCGTGGGTGGGCAGTGCGGAGGCAGCCGCATCTCCGACGCGCGTGACAGCGCTGCGGCGTGGTCGTCCCGGTCGTTCTCCGCACCCATCAGCGCCAGCGCGACGCCGAACGGGCCGAACGTCAGCGCGTGGTGGTACACGTCGCCGGTCTGTTCGGCCAACTCACGCGCCTGCCCGAGCCAGTCGTGCGCGCTGCTTTCGTCCCGTTGCTGGAACGCCAGAGACGCCGCTCGCACGTACAGACTGCCACGCACCGCGCGTGTCACCTCGGTACCGTCGTCGTCGAGATCACGCAAGGCCACGCGCATCAGTGCCATCCCCCGGTCTGGCCGCCCTGACTGCGCGTGGGTCATCGCGGACCGTTCCAGTCGCTCGATCGCCACTTGGGCGGGGTCGCCCGAGTGCGGCGCCACCGCGGCCATGCGGGACAGGGCGAGTCTCGCGAGGTCCATGTAGCCGAGTCTGTACGCCATGATGGCTGCCGTGCGGGCCAGTTCGGCGGCGAGACGGTAAGCGCGTTCGCGCGGCTCTCCGGCCGGAACCGTCAGCGCGACGGCGGACGCCTCCACGATGAGCGCGGGCAGCGACTCGGCGATCTTCGCGAACTCGGTGCTGATGCGCAGCTGGACGATTCGGCGGACGTCGTTCGTGAGGTCGTCGAGTCGGCGTGGCGGCGCCTCGTCCGGCGGGATGTCCCAGGAATGCAGAGCGCTGCTGATCGGGGTGAGCAACGCGTCGAGGCGTTCGGCCTGCAACATGTGGATGTACGGCTGTCCGTGCAACACGGCGACCGTGACGCCGAGCGCCCGGGCGATACCGGCCTCCACCGCTGGGCTGGCGGAGCGAGTACCGCCCTCGATGCGGCACAGCTGGGATGCCGAAACGTGGGCGCGTCGCCCGAGTTCGGTGAGCGAGAAGCCGCGGATCGCGCGAAATTGCCGGATGCGCGCGCCGATTCCTCGCCTCTCCGAAGCCGTAGGGGTGTAGTCGGGCATGCTGACCTCGCGTGTGCCGTAGTAGCTCTCGGTACTTGGAACGGTACTCCTGGCCGCACACTCAGGACAGCGCCCAGCCCTGGCGGGGGCGGGTGTGACGCGCGCGTTCTCCGCGCAGGGGTGGTGTCATGAGGGGCGCCGCATCGGATCGGAAGTTCAGTTCACGGGGGCTTTCGCACTGTGTTCGGAATAAGCAGCCCCTGCCATTACCGCCTGCCCGGCGGGCTCGCCGCCGACTGCATGGCACACCTGCGCGGCCTGTGCCCGGCCTTGCGCGGCGCACACGGGCAAGCGGCCAAACGCGCGGCCAACTCCGACGGGCTGCTGATATCCGTCCTCCACGAATGCCCAGGCGCCGAACGAGACCGCAACCCGCCGCACCGCCTCCCCCTGCCCGCTACGCTGCATGCGCACCAAGGCAACACAGGCAACCACCGACCAAGCCTCAGCACTTGCAGGCAGCTCTACCTGAGAGGCACGCAAGATGCAACCGAATGAAAACGCACCCCAGGCGCCCTAAAGCCGCAGGTCAAAAAGCCTCGTCCCCGCACACGCGGGGGTGTTCCATCGCCTCGACCTGCGCGGCCGGCCAGGGGTCCCTCGTCCCCGCACACGCGGGGGTGTTCCCATGCGGCTGCTGGTGCAGGCGGGGGGCGCCCCCTCGTCCCCGCACATGCGGGGGTGTTCCCCGGCCGCCCTGCCCCGCGTCGTTCGCGGGGCCCTCGTCCCCGCACACGCGGGGGTGTTCCGATGCTGGTGTTCGCCGACGGGGTCGGCGGAGGACTCGTCCCCGCATCCGCGGGGGTTGGCTCGGGGGTGTCGGGCGGGGGTTCGGTGGCCTCGCCTCCCATACGCATGGGCATGGTGTCATGATGGGCGCCGCATGTGACCAGCAGTTCAGTTCACGGGGGGCTTTCGCACTGTGTTCGGAATCATCAGACCTTGCCGCCACCGCCTGCCCGGCGGGCTCGCCGCCGACTGGATGGCGCACCTGTGCGGCCTGTGCCTGGCCCTGCGCGGCACGCACGGACAGGCGGCCAGGGTCGCGACCAACTACGACGGGCTGCTGATATCCGTCCTGCACGACGCCCAGGCGCCGAGCGAGAACGTGGCCCGCCGCACCGCGGGCCCCTGCCCGCTGCGCGGCATGCGCACCGCGAGCGTCGCGCGCGGCGAGGGCGCCGCCCTGGCCGCGGCCGTGTCCCTCGTTCTGGCGTCGGCGAAGATCCGCGACCACGTCGCGGACGGCGACGGCATCCTGGCCAGGCGCGGGCTCGCGACCGCCGCGCGGCGCGTCGCCTCCGGCTGGGACGCCGCGGGCGGCCGGGGCGGTGCGCGGGTCGGGTTCGACACCGCCGTTCTCACCGATGCCGTGGAACGCCAGCCCGCCGTCGAGGCCGCGGCCGGCCCCGGCACGCCCGTGCTCCTCGTCACCGCGCCGACCGAGGCGGCGACGGCCGCCGCGTTCGGCCACACCGCGCGCCTGGCCGGACGGCCGGGGAACGCGGCGGCCCTGTCCGAGGCCGGGCGCCTGTTCGGCCGCGTCGCCCATCTCCTCGACGCCGTCGAGGATCTGGAAAGCGACGCGCGGACCGGCGCGTGGAACCCGATCACCGCCACCGGGACCCCGCTGCCCGAGGTCCGCCGCCTGTGCGACGACGCCGTGCTCGGCGTCCGGCTCGCCCTGGCGGAGGCCGAGTTCACCGACGACCGGCTGCTGCACCTGCTCCTCGACCACGAGCTGCGCCGGGCGGTCGACCGCGCCTTCGGCACCACCTGCGCCCACGCGCCGCCGGGCGGCCCGCCCCCGGCGCCGCCCCAGCCGCCCGGCCGCACGCGGGGGCTGCTGGCCGGCTGCGCCGTGTGGACGGGGCTGTTCTGCACCTGCCAGGTGTGCTGCGCCGACCCGTACCACGACCCGTGGACCGGTAAGGAGCGGCACGGCTGGTGCCACTGGTGCGAGTGCTGCGGCACGTGTGCCGACTGCTGCAATTGCTGCAACTGCGGCAACAGCGACGGCGACGGCGGCGACGGGTGCAGTTGCTGCGACTGCTGAGGCCCGCCCGGCTCAGGCGGCCGTCGCGGTGGCCGCCGCGCTGAACGCGCGGATCTCCCGTTCGCTTGCGTTCCCGCCGGTGCACATCACGGCGACCCGCTGCCCTGCGAAACGCTTCCGGTGCACCAGCAGCGCCGCGAGCGCGGCGGCGCCCGCGCCCTCCGCGAGGGTGTGGGCGTCGCGCATCAGCGTCCACTGCGCCTCGCCGATCGCGTCGTCGTCGACGAGCAGGAAGTCCGCGAGGTGGTCGCGCATAAGCCGCTGGGTGAGCGCGAACCCGCTGCCGGTGGCCAGGCCCTCGACGCGGGTGCGGCTGGGCCGGTTGAGCAGCGCGCCGCCGGAACGCCACGAGTCGTGGGCGGCGGGCGAGGCCGCGGACTGCACGGCGACGATCCGGCAGTCCGGCGCGAGCGCCGCGGCGGCCAGGCAGGCCGCGGCTGCCCCGCTGCCGCCGCCGACGGGAACGATGACGGCGTCGAGCGCCGGTTCGCGGTCGAACACCTCCAGGTAGGCGGTCGCGACCCCGGCGATCAGGTCGGGCTCGTCGGCGGCGCTGACCAGCCGCATGCCGCGTTCCGCCGCGACGCGCTCGGCGTGCACGGCCGCCTCGCCCAGGTCGGCCCCCGCCTCGATCAGCTCGGCCCCCAGCGCCCGCACGGCGTGCGCCTTCGCCGGGTTGGGGTGCTCGGGCATGACGATGGCGCAGGGCGCGCCGAAGCGGGCCGCGGCGTAGGCCAGGGACTGGGCGTGGTTGCCGGTGGAGTAGCCGACCACGCCGCGGGCGCGTTCGGCGGCGTTCATCCCGGCCAGCAGGGTCAGGCCGCCGCGCACTTTGAACGCGCCGGTGGGCTGGACGTTCTCGTGCTTGAGCAGAACGGTGGCGCCGGTCGTCGCGTTCAGCGCCGGGTAGGACCACATGGGCGTGGGCGGCAGGTGGTCGGCCAGCAGGCGGCGCGCGCGCAGGGCGTCGGTGATGGTCGGCGGACGGAGCGGACCTGAGGTGCCAGACAAACCAGACATGCAGGCACCGTGCCACGCGCGCCACCGATAGATCCAATGCCGGTTTTCTCTGTACCCATCGAAACCGTCTATCCTTCGGGGGCATGCTCGACTTCACACGGCTGCGGGTCCTGGTCGCGGTGGCCCGCGCGGGCTCGGTCACCGCGGCGGCCGAGGCGCTGCACTACGCGCAGCCCTCGGTGAGCCACCACCTCGCGAAGCTGGAGGCCGAGGTCGGCGTGGTACTGGTGCGGCGCGTGGGCCGCGGCATCGTGCTGACGGACGCCGGGCGGCTGCTGGTGGCGCGCGCCGAGGAGATCCTGGGGCAGGTGGAGTCGGCGCGCGCGGAGCTGGCCGCGCACGCGGGCCTGGCCACCGGGCGGGTGCGGCTCGCGGCGTTCCCCTCGGCGCTGGCGACGCTGGTGCCGACGGCGGCGGCGCGGCTGGCGGCGGACCACCCGGGCGTCGAGCTGGCGCTGACCGAGGCGGAGCCGCCCGAGGCGCTGACCGCGCTGCGCAACGGTGACGTGGACGCGGCGCTGATATTCGACCACGCCGACCCGGTGCCGGGCGACCGGCGGAACACGACCACGACGCCGCTGCTCCAGGAGCCGATGTACGTGGTGACTCCGGCGGACGGCTCGTGGGACGGGCCACGCGCAGAACTGGCCACCTACGCGCGGGAGAACTGGATCGCCGGGTGCGAACGCTGCCGCACGCACCTGGCCTCCATCTGCGAACGGGCCGGCTTCGCGCCGCGCGTCACCTTCGAGACGGACGACTACGTGGCCGTGCAGTCGCTGGTCGCCGCCGGGCTCGGGGTCGGCGTGCTGCCCGGCCTCGCGCTGCGCGCCCACCGCCATCCGCGGGTGCGCGCCGACCGCCTGCCCGACGACCGCAGGCGGGTGTCGCTCGCGGTGTACGGCAGGCCGCCCGCCGCTCAGCCGGTGCAGGCGTTCACGGCGGCGCTGACCGCGGCGGCGGCCGGTCCGGCCGGCTACTGAACGGTCGCCCCCGCGGCGCTCGGCAGCGCGCCGCGCCTGCCCCCCGGGGCAGGCGCGGCGGTGTTCTGCCGGGCCCGGGCGTCAGCCCTGGGTGCGGCGGAGGCGGGCGGTCAGGAGCGCCGCTCCGCCGGCCGCGGTGAGGGCCGCGGCGCCGCCGACCAGCAGCGGGGTGTCCACGCCGCTGCCCGTGGAGGCCAGGGCGCCGCCGGTGGCGCCGGTCGGGGTCAGGGCCCCGCCGCCCGCGCCGCCGTTGCCGTTCCCGTCACCGTTGCCGTTGCCGTCGCCGTTGCCGTTGCCGTCGCCGCCCGAGATGTCGGCGTCCTCGGTGAGGGCGAGCGCCGCGCTGACCGGGTCGAGGGCGTCACCCTCGTGGTAGAACCCGGCGAACGCCTCGGCGCCCTCGGCCGTGAGGGTGGCCGGGACGGCGTCGAGGGTGATGACGTCGCCGGCCGGGTCCAGGGCGTCGGCGGGCAGGTCGAGGTCCGCGACGGCGATGTCGTCGTAGGTGCTGACCTCGCCGGTCTGCCGGTCCTTGGAGCTGACGTCGGCGACCAGTTCCGCGCCGTCGGCGTCGACCTCGATGCCGAGTTCGGAGAACGACAGGTCGAGCGTGCCGTCGTGGCCCGTGAAGCGCACGGCGCCGTCGAAGCCGGCGTCCAGGGCGCCGGCGTCGCCCTCGTGGCTGCCCTGGGCGTTCGGGAAGCGGTAGCCGTTCGCGATCTCGGTGGCCCCGCCGGTGAGTTCGGCCGCGCCGCCCGCGATGGGCCCGGTCACGTAGGAGCGGAACGACTCCTTCACGCCCCAGTCGAGGCGTCCGTCGTGGATGGTGCCGGGCGCGTCGTCCTCGTCGTCGCCGTCCTGGTCGTTCCCGCCCTGGTCGTTCCCGCCCTGGTCGCCCGGGTTCTCGGGGCCGTCCGGGTTCTCGGGACCGCCCGGGTCTTCCGGACCGCCCGGGTTCTCCGGCTCCTCGGGGCCGCCCGGGTTCTCGGGACCGCCGGGGTTCTCGGGACCGCCGGGGTTCTCGGGGTTCTCCGGGTTCTCGGGGCCGCCCGGCTCCTCGGGCGCCCCGGGGGTGACGGTCAGGGTGGCCGGGTCGAGGCCGGTGCCCTCCGGGTACATCGGGCTGCCGTGGTACTCGAACGCCTCGGCGCCGCCCGCGGTCAGGGTCGCGGGGACGTCGGCGAAGACCATCGTCCCGCCCTCGCCGCGGTCCGGCGTCACGCCCGACAGGTCGAGCGTGGCGAACTCCACGTCCTCCGTGGTGGCGCCCGCCACCGTGACGTCGGCGACGATCGCGCCGCTCGTGCCCTCGGTGACGACGCGGAAGTCCGAGAGCTTCAGGTCGAGTTCGCCGTGGTGGCCCTCGAAGTGGACGCTGCCGCCGAAGGCCGTGTCCAGCCCGTGGGTCGCCAGGTCGTAGGTGCCGGCGCCGCCGGTGAAGCGGTAGCCGTTCTCGGTGGTCTCCGCGCCGTCGCCGGTCGTGGCGCTCCCGCCGGCGATGGGCCCGGTGATGTAGCGGCGGAAGGAGTCCTTCACGCCCCAGTCGAGCGTGCCGTCGACGATCGGGATCGACGGGGCCGGCGCGCCGTCCTCGGCCTGCGCGGGGGCGGCGAACGCGGTGACGCTCAGCACGGTCGCGGTGGCCGCGGCCAGCAGGATGCCGCCGCGCCGCGCGGCGCGGGGCGGCCGGGTGTCGCGGGGTCTGGTACGGGTCATGTCTGGTCGGTCTCCTCGGAGTTGGCGGTGGCGTTCCCGCTGCGGCGGCTGCGGCGCAGCAGGAGGAAGGCGCCCGTGGCCAGGGCGAGCAGCACGCCTGCCCCGGCCGCGGTGAACGCGGCGGTCGGCGTTCCGCCGTCGTCGGCCGGACCGGCCGCGTCGGGCGCGGGTGTGGGGTCGGGGGACGCGCCCGCGGACTGCGGGCTGTCGTCGGCGGCGGGCTCGCTGCCGAGGTCGGGCAGCGGCGGCGGTTCCGCGCCCTCCTCCACGGCGAGGGCGAGGGTGATCGGGTCCATGGCGGCGCCCGCCGGGTACAGCCCGCCGAACGCCTCGGCGCCCTCCGCGGTGAGTTCCGCGGGTGCCTCGCTCAGCAGGATCAGGCCGTCCCTGGGCGTGAGGTCGGGGGCCTCGAAGGTGACGAGCGGACGGTCCTCGGCCGGCTCGGCACCGCCGGAGACATCGGCGGTGAGCGTGCCGGTGCCGTCCGCGACGGTGACGGCCAAGCCGCCGATGGTCAGGTCGAGGCCGTTGCCGGTGAAGCTGACGGTTCCGGCGAACTCGGCCTCGGCCGTACCGCGTTCGGGGTCCGCGGTGCCCGAGGCCACGGGGAAGCGGAACAGGGCGCCGCCGTCCTGCGCCCCGTCGGAGAGCTGCCAGGAGCCCTCGGCGATGGCGCCGGTGACGTACTCGCGGAACGTGCGGCGCACGCCCCAGTCCACGGCCCCGTCGGCCACCGCGCCCGGTTCCGCCTCCGCCTCGGAGGGCTCGGGCTCCGCCTCCGCCTCGGAGGGCTCGGGCTCCGGCTCGGTTTCCGGCTCCGGCGCCTGCGCGTCGGCGGTCAGCGTCACGGGGTCGAGCGGGTCGCCCGCCCGGTAGTACCCCGCGAAGGCGGTGGCGCCCTCGGCCGTCAGGGTCGCGGGGATGGTGCTGACGGAGATGCCGGTGCCGCCGCGCAGGTCGACGCCGGTCAGGTCGAGCGCGGCCAGCGGCACCTGGGCGGCGTCGGTGACGCGCCCGGTGCCGCGCTCCTTGCCGCGCATGTCCGCGTACAAGGTGCCGGACTGGCCCGAGACGCGCACGGTCGGGTTGCTGATGGACAGGTCGAGTTCGTGGCCGCCGTCGTCCTCGGGGTGACCGGTGAAGTGCACGCCGCCGCCGTAACGCGCCTCGAACGCGCCGGTGTCCGGGTCGTAGGCGCCCTGGGCCGAGTGGAACCTGAACTGGTTCTCGCCGACCGTGGCTGCTCCGCCGGTCAGCCCGTACGAGCCGTTGGCGATGGGTCCGGTCACGTACGTCTGGAAGGACGCCTTGATGCCCCAGTCCAACCGGCCGCCGGCGACGGTCAGTTCGGCGGCCTGCGCCGCCGGCGCGGGCAGCAGGGCCAGCGGCAGGGCGAGGGAGAGCACCGCGAGCAGGGCGCGCACGGCGCGCCACGGGGTTGTGGGCAGCAACGAAGGTTCCTCCCGGCCGACCGGAACGAGCAAGTGAGGTTAGGCTAACCTAAGTCCCGTTCGGCCAGTCCGTAACCCCGAAAGGCGGACGAATCAGTGGATCACGGGCCCAGACGCACTCGTTCCCGCGCGGCACTCGTCCTGCTGCCGCTCCTCGCCCTGCTGTTCGCCACCGGTTGCGGCGGCTCCGCCGGCGCGGGCCCCTCAGGTCCCGAGGCCGCTCCCGCCGCCGACCGGGTCGAACCGCTGCCGGGGCCCGCGCCCGAGCCGGTCCTGCCCGCGACCGTCACCTCGGCGGACGGCGCGGAGGTGACGGTGACGTCGGCGGACCGCGTCGTCCCGCTGTCGGGCTCGCTGGCCGAGACCGTGTGGAGCCTGGGCCTGGGCGACCGGGTGGTGGCCCGCGACGTCTCCACGACGTTCGAACAGGCCGAGGACCTGCCGGTGGTGACGCGCGGCCACGACGTCTCGGCCGAGGGCGTGCTGTCCCAGCACCCCGACCTCGTGCTCGCCGAGTCGACCACGGGCCCCGACGAGGCGATCGACCACATCAGGGCGGCCGGGGTGCCGCTGCTTGTCCTCGACCCCGCCCTCGGGCTCGACGACATCGGCCCGCGCGTCGAGGCGGTCGCGGCGGCGCTCGGCGTGCCGGAGGCGGGCGCGGAGCTGACCGAACGCACCATGGACCGGATCGACGCGGCCCGCGGCGAGGTGCCAGCGGGCGGCGAGCGGCCCCGGGTCGCGTTCCTCTACCTGCGCGGTTCCGCCTCCGTGTACCTGCTCGGCGGCGCCGAGTCGGGCGCGGGCTCGCTGATCGAGGCGGCCGGAGGCGTCGACGCGGGCGCCGAGTCGGGTCTCGAACGGGACTTCACGCCGATCACCAGCGAAGCGCTCGCCGCCGCCGCGCCCGACGTGATCCTCGTGATGAGCAAGGGGCTCGAATCGGTGGGCGGCGTCGACGGCCTGCTGGAGATCCCCGGCATCGCGCAGACGCCGGCCGGCATGGACCGGCGCGTCGCCAGCATCGACGACGGGGTGCTGCTCAACTACGGGCCGCGCACCGACCAGGTCATCGCGTCCCTCGCGGAGCAGATCCACGCCGGCGGCGCCGCGTGAGCGGGACGGGCCTGCGTCCCGCGGCCCCGCACGACCCCGGGAAGCCGGCGCGCACGCCGGCGGGCGAGACGCCGCCGAGCCCCGAAACGCGCCCCGGGGCGAAGCGCGGTGGCCGAGCCGTGTGGCTCACCGCGGCGCTGTGCGCCGCGCTCGTCGTGCTCGCCCTGGTGTCGGCGGCCACCGGCGCGTACCGCGTCCCGCCGGGCGACGTGCTCGCCTCCGTCGCGCACCGGCTGCCGTTCGGCGGCGGCCGGGAGCTCGACCGGGTCGCGGAGAGCGTGCTGTGGAACGTCCGGCTGCCGCGCATCGTGCTCGCCCTGCTCGTGGGGGCCTCGCTCGGCTGCGCCGGAGCGCTGATGCAGGGCGTGTTCGGGAACCCGCTGGCCGAGCCGGGGGTCATCGGCATCTCCTCGGGCGCGGCGGTCGGCGCGGTCGGCGCCATCGCGTTCGGCGTGACGTTCCTCGGCACCTGGACGGTCACCGCGTTCGCGTTCGTCGCGGGGCTGCTGACCGTGCTCCTGGTCTACGCGCTCTCCCGCGCGGGCGGGCGCACCGAGGTGGTGACGCTGATCCTCACGGGTATCGCGGTCAACGCCTTCGCGGGCGCGCTGATCGGCCTGTTCATCTTCTTCGCCGACAACGCGCAGGTCACGCAGATCACGTTCTGGCAGCTCGGTTCCCTTTCGCAGGCCACGTGGGGCAAGGTGCTCGCCGTCCTGCCGTGCGCGGCGGCCGGGCTGCTGGCCGCGCCCCTCTACGCGCGCAGGCTCGACCTGCTGGCGCTGGGCGAACGGCCCGCCCGCCACCTGGGCGTCGATGTCGAACGCCTGCGCCTGGTGCTGATCCTCGTCGTCGCGCTGCTGACGGCCGCCGCGGTGGCGGTGGCCGGGGTGATCACGTTCGTCGGGCTGCTCGTGCCGCACCTGCTGCGGATGGCCCACGGTCCCGGGCACCGCTTCCTCGTGCCGGCCAGCGCGCTCGGCGGCGCGCTGGTGCTGCTCGCGGCCGACCTGGCCGCCCGCACGGCGGCCGAGCCCGCGGAACTGCCGCTCGGCGTGCTGACCGCGCTCATCGGCAGCCCGTTCTTCTTCTGGCTGCTGCGCAGGACCCGTCGCCGGCAGGGAGGCTGGGCATGACGCCACGGAACACGAACGCGGCGCCGCACGGCGCGGGCCCAGGGGCCGCGCGCCGCCTGCTGCCCGGCCTGCGGCGCGGCCCCGCGCTGCCGGGCCGGCGCGGCCGGGCCGTGCCGGAGCCCTGGGCGGCGGGCGAGACGGTCGCGGCGGCCGGCGGGCTGGTCGTCCGGCTGGGCGGGCGCACCGTTCTGGACGGCGTGGACCTGACGGTCCGCGCCGGTGAACTGCTCGCCCTCGTCGGCCCGAACGGCGCGGGCAAGTCCACGCTGCTGGCCGCGCTCGCGGCCGACCTCACGCCCGACGCGGGGGACCTCACGATCGCCGGGCGCCCGGCGCACGCCTGGAACGCGGCCGACCTCGCCCTGCGCCGGGCCGTGCTTCCGCAGTCGACCGCGCTCTCCTTCCCCTTCACCGTGGCCGACGTGGTGCGCATGGGCCGCGCGCCCTGGCACGGGACCGACGCGGAGGACGAGGACGACGCGGCCGTGGCCGAGGCGATGGCGGCCACCGAGACCACCGCGTTCGCCGAACGGCCCTTCTCCGGCCTCTCGGGAGGCGAACGCGCCCGCGTCGCGCTGGCCCGCGTGCTCGCGCAGCGCACCGGGCTGCTGCTGCTCGACGAGCCGACCGCGGCCCTCGACCTGCGCCACCAGGAACTGGTGCTGCGTCTGGGCCGGGAGCGCGCCGCGGCCGGGCGGGCCGTGGTGGTCGTGCTGCACGACCTGGGCCTGGCCGCCGCGCACGCCGACCGCGCCGCCGTGCTGCACGAGGGGCGCATCGCCGCCGACGGGCCGCCGGACGAGGTCTTCGTGCCCGGCCTGCTGAGCCGCGTCTACGAGCACCCCGTCGAGGTGTTCCCGCACCCGAAGACCGGCGCCCGCCTGGTCGTTCCCCTGCGGCCCAAAAAAACAAGCCACTGAAACAGACCGATCCGGAAAGTTACAACGAACGCCAGTCAAACGGTCGTTGGATGCCCTAGCCTTTTCCAGCGGCGTGGCGCGCACTCACGGGGAAAGGGGGCGCGCCTTCTTTGTCGCGTTGTACCTTCACACCGTCTCCGCCGTGTTGCCGCATCCGCCTTGGGGGGTCCGTGCGTCATTCACAAGGTTCGTCGCCCTACGGAACCGCCCGAAGACCACCCGTCGCGGGCCGCCGCCCCCGCCCCCGCCGCGACACCGCCTCCTGGTACCCGCCCGTCGCCGTCGGCGGCGACCTCCTGGGTGTGTTCGTCCCCGTGCTGGTCGTCCACTCCGCGCTGGCCGAGCCCAGGCCCCTGGCCGCGGCGACCGTGGCCGCCCTGTGCTGGCTGGCGGTCCGCGCCGGGCACCGGCGCTACCTGGTCCGCGCCCTCGGCGAGAACCGCGGGCTCCTCGCGACCCTCCACGACTGGCTGATCCTGCTGGGCGCGCTGGCCTGCCTGCGCGCCGTCACCGGCGAGGACTCCCCCGTCGCCTCGGCGCTGCTCGCGCTGCTGCCCGGCCTGTTCGTCACGGCGGCCGTCTCCGCCCGCATCCACCGCCACCTCACCGGCAGGCGCCACCAGGCGCGTTCGCTGCGGCGCGTGCTCGTCGTCGGCGAGGCCGCGCCGGTGGACATCGTGACCGCGCAGCTCGCCGCCCGCACCGACCACGCGTACGTCGTCATCGGTGCCGTCCTCGCGGGCCCCGGCGAACCCGTCTGCGGCATACCCCAGTTGGGCCGCCTGACCAGCGGTCCCGACCTGTCCCCCGCCGTGCCTGACCCGATACCCGACGGCCTCGACGGGTCCACCGTGCTCGCCGCCGCGCGCCGCAAGGACGCCGACCTCGTGCTCGTCGTCCCCGGCACCCTGCTCACCGGGGCCCGGCTGCGGCGCCTGACCTGGGCCGTGCACGACGCGGGGCTCGCGTTCGCCGTCTCCCCGGGACTCACCGACGTCGCGCTGCGCCGCCTGTCCGTCACCACCGCCGCCGGCCTCAACCTCCTGCACATCGCGCCGCCGCTGCGCCACGGCGCGCAGCCCGCCGTCAAATCCGTCATCGACCGCGTCGGCTCCGCGCTCGCCCTGCTCGTCCTCGCCCCGCTCCTCGCGCTGCTCGCCGTGTCCGTGCGCCTCGACTCGCCCGGCCCCGTGCTGTACCGGCAGACGAGGATCGGCCACCGCGGCGTGCCGTTCACCCTCTGGAAGTTCCGCACCATGGTCCCCGACGCCGAACTGCGCCGCCCCGCCCTTGAGTCGGCCAACGAGCACGTCGCGGGGCCACTGTTCAAGATCCGCGGCGACCCGCGCGTCACGCGGCTCGGGCGCGTGCTGCGCCGCACCTCGCTCGACGAGCTGCCGCAGCTGTTCAACGTCGTGCGCGGCCAGATGTCGCTGGTCGGCCCGCGCCCGCCGTTACCCGACGAGGTCGCCAGGTACGGCGCCGTCGAACTGCGCCGCCTGGGCGTCAAGCCCGGGCTCACCGGCCTGTGGCAGATCGGCGGGCGCTCGGACCTGTCGTGGGACGAGGGCCTGGCCCTCGACCTGTTCTACGCGGACAACTGGTCGGTCACCGGCGACCTCGACGTGCTGGCCCGCACCCTGCGGGCCGTGCTCGACGGACGCGGCGCCTACTGAGCCATGGACTCGGACATGAACCCGGACATGCCGGTCCGGGCCGGAGGGCGCGCGTGCAGCCACCACTCGTAGGTCTCGCGGATGCCGCGCGCCAGCGGCACCCGGGGGACGAAGCCGAGCGCGTTCAGCCGGGTCACGTCGAGCAGTTTGCGCGGTGTGCCGTCGGGCTTCGCCGTGTCCCACGCGGTGCGGCCGGTGAACCCGACCGCGCCCGCGACCGCCTCCGCGAGCGCGGCGATCGTCAGGTCCTCGCCGCACCCGACGTTGACCGGCATGTCGTCGTCGTAGGCGCCGAGCAGCAGCACGCAGGCCGCCGCGAGGTCCGCGCTGTGCAGGAACTCGCGGCGCGGCGTGCCGGTGCCCCACAGCGTCACCTCGGGGCTCCCGGCCTCCTTCGCGTCGTGGAAGCGGCGGATCAGCGCGGGCAGCACGTGGGAGGTCTCGGGGTCGAAGGTGTCGCCGGGCCCGTACAGGTTCGTCGGCATCGCCGTGATCCAGCGGCGCCCGAACTGCCGCCGGTACGCCCGCACCTGGGCGACCCCGGCGATCTTGGCCAGCGCGTACGCCTCGTTCGTCGGTTCGAGCGGGCCCGTCAGCAGCGCCTCCTCGCTGATGGGCTGCGGCGCGTGCTTGGGGTAGATGCAGGACGAGCCGAGGAACAGCAGCCGGTCGACGTCCGCGGCGTGCGCGCCCGCGATGACGGACAGCTGGATGCGGAGGTTGTCCTCAAGGAACGCCACCGGGAAGCGGTGGTTGGCCATGATGCCGCCGACCGTGGCCGCGGCCAGCACCACGGCGTCCGGGCGGGCGTCGCGCAGGAACGCCTCCGTGGCCGCGGCGTCCCGCAGATCGAGGTCCGCCCGGGTCCGCGTCAGCACCTCGTGGCCCTCGTCGGCCAGCGCGCGGGCGATGGCGGACCCGGCGAGCCCGCGGTGCCCGGCGACGAACACCCGGGCACCGGGCTCAAGCAGCGTTGTCATGCTCCCGCATTCTGCCAGCACCGGCGCGCGGCCGAGGGCAGAACGCGCCCCGCCGGGCCCGCCCGGCCGCCCCGCACCACGCGCACGTTCCGCACCACGCGCACGTTCCACACCACCCGGCACCGGCCGCGCCCCGTGGGCCGGCCGCGCACGTGCCGCCGCGCCGACCGACCGAGGGGGACCCGCCCATGGGCAAGACCGCGCTGATCACCGGCGTCACAGGACAGGACGGCTCGTACCTGGCCGAGTTGCTGATCGCCAAGGAGTACACGGTGCACGGCCTGGTGCGCCGCTCGTCCTCCTTCAACACCGAACGCATCGACCACCTGTACCAGGACCCGCAGCAGCCCGGCCGCACCCTGGTCCTGCACCACGCGGACCTCTCCGACGGCGTCGCGCTCGTCAACCTGCTGCGCGACGTACGCCCCGACGAGGTCTACAACCTCGGCGCGCAGTCGCACGTACGGGTCTCGTTCGACGCGCCGATGTACACCGGCGACATCACCGGGCTCGGCACCCTGCGGCTGCTTGAGGCGATCCGCGCCAGCGGCATCGACACCCGGATCTACCAGGCGTCGTCGTCGGAGATGTTCGGCGCGACGCCGCCGCCGCAGAACGAGGCCACCCCGTTCCACCCGCGCAGCCCGTACGGCTGCGCCAAGGTCTACAGCTACTGGTCCACGGTCAACTACCGCGAGGCGTACGGGATGTTCGCGGTGAACGGCATCCTGTTCAACCACGAGTCGCCGCGCCGCGGCGAGACGTTCGTGACGCGCAAGATCACCCGGGCCGTCGCCCGGATCAGGGCCGGCCTCCAGGACCGCCTGTACCTGGGCAACCTCGACGCGGTGCGCGACTGGGGCTACGCGCCCGAGTACGTCGAGGCCATGTGGCGCATGCTGCAACGGGACGAGCCCGACGACTACGTCGTGGCCACCGGAGTCCCGGCCACGGTACGGGACTTCCTGCACGCGGCGTTCGCCGCCGGCGGTCTTGACTGGGCGGAGCACGTGCGGTTCGACCCCAAGTACGAACGGCCGAGCGAGGTGGACGCCCTCATCGGCGACGCCTCCAAGGCGCGCGACCTGCTCGGCTGGCGCCCCGAGGTGCGGTGGCGCGAGCTGGCCGAGCTGATGGTGCGGGCCGACATCGACGCGCTCGACGAGGAACTGAGCGGCGCACGGGTGCGAATCGACAGGTGAACAAAGGGGGTTGAGCGCTGGGGGTGCACAACCGCACACCCGGCTCGGCAGTCCTTAAGTGCGCCGATACATGGGGAACGGTGAGGCGATGAGAACGACGAGAGCGACGACACGGACCCGGGCGACGGGCGCCGGGGCCGCGCTGGCCCTGACCGCCGGCCTGCTGGCCGGCACGGCGGTGGCGGCGCCGCCCGCGGCGGCCCTGACCCCGCCGGTGACGATGACCGCCGAGGACCTGCCGACCTGGCAGACCAACGGCATCGTGCACGCCCTGGCCGAGGCGGACGGCGTGGTGTACGCGGGCGGGACCTTCTCCGCGGTCCGCCCGCCGGGCGCCGCGCCCGGCACGCGCGAGACGCCCGCGGCCAACTTCGTGGCCCTGGACGCGGCCACGGGCGAACCGGTCGACTGCGACCTGTCGTTCACCGTCGGCTCGGGCACCGCGACGATCCGGGCGCTCGCCGTCTCACCGGACGGCGAAACGCTGTACGCGGGCGGCACGTTCGGCTCCGTGAACGGCGTGGGGGCCAGCAGCCTGGCCGCGTTCGACCTGCCGACCTGCGCCCGCAAGCCGTTCCCGACCGCGGCCAACGGCATCGTGCGCGCCATCGCCGCCACCGACGACCGGGTGTACCTGGGCGGGGACTTCACCCAGCTCAGCGGCCAGCCGAGAGCGCGGTTCGGCGCCGTCGACACCGCGGGCGCCGTGCAGTCCTGGCGCGCGGACGCCGACGAGATCGGCAAGGCCATCGCGCTCTCGCCCGACGGCCAGGACGTCGTCCTCGGCGGCAACTTCTTCACCATGAACGGCGCCTCGTCCCACGCCCTCGCCGTCGTCGACGCCGAGACCGGCGCCAACACCCACGTGTACGGCGGGGACTTCATCGAGGACAGCTCCACCGTGCAGGCCCTGGCCACCGACGAGCACGGCTTCTATACCGCCAACGAGGGCACCGGCGGCTTCGACGGGCGCATCGCGCTCGACTGGGGCACGTTCGACCAGCGGTGGCGCGACACGTGCCTCGGCGCGACCCAGGCCGTCGCCGTTCACCAGGAAGTGCTGTACAGCGGGCACCACGCGCACGACTGCTCCAGCATGGGCGAGTTCCCCAACCAGGAGCGCTACCACCTGTTCGCCCAGTCGGTGCACGACCCCAAGCTGCTCGGCTGGTTCCCCAACACCAACGACGGCCTCGGCGAGCAGCTCGGCCCGCGCGTCATGACCGCGGCCACCGGACACCCGCGCGACACCCGCGACTTCATGTGGGTGGGCGGCGGCTTCACCACCGTCAACGGCGCCGCGCAGTGGGGCCTGACCCGCTTCGCCACCGCGCCTGACACCGGCGACCCGTCCGTTCCCGAGACGCACGCCGTCAGCCACGGCGACGGCCGGATCGAGGTGACCTGGCGCTCCAGCCTCGACCTCGACGACCACCTGCTGACCTACCGCGTCTACCGCGACGGGGGCACCGCGCCCGTGCACACCGTCGAGGGCGAGTCCGTGCCGTGGCGGCGCCCCCAGCTGAGCTGGTTCGACCCGCTGGCCGAGGCCGGCGCGACCCACAGCTACCGCGTCACCGCCACCGACGGCGCGGGCAACACCAGCGCCCTGTCCGCGCCGGTCACCGTGACGGCCGTCGCCGACGGCCGCGCCTACACGGACGAAGTGCTCGCCGACGACCCGCTGCTGTACTGGCCCTACGACGAGCCGGCCAACAACTTCGCCTCCGACGCCTCGGGCAACAACGGCGCGGGCGTGCACCGCGGCGGCCCCGAGCGCGGCGTGACGCCGCCGGCCGTGCCGGGCACGGGCGCGCGCGGCATCGGGTACGACGGCACCGACAGCTACACCTACAGCGACCGCTCCTACTCGGGCCTGACCCGGTACACGCTGGAGACGTGGTTCAGGACCACCACGACGCGCGGCGGAAAGCTGATCGGCATGGGCAACCGCATCCTCGAACCGAGCTCGGTCCGCGACCACAACCTCTACATGCTCGACGACGGCAGGCTCGCGTTCGGCGTCTACAACCGCAACTACCGCACGATCACCAGCCCAGGCGCGTGGAACGACGGCGAGTGGCACCACGCCGTCGCCTCCGTGGGCGCCGACGGCATGCGGCTGTACGTGGACGGCGAGCAGGTCGCCAGCAGCCCCCTGACCACGTCGGCCAGGGACGTCACCGGCTACTGGCGCACCGGGGGCGACAGCCTCGCGGGCTGGCCCGGCCGGCCGACGAGCGACTGGTTCGCCGGTCAGCTCGACGAAACGGCCGTCTACCCGGGGCAGTTGTCCGCCGCGCGCGTGCGGGCCCACCACGAGGCGGCGTTCGTGCCCGTCGACACCGTCACCCACCTGACGCCCACCGCCGACACCTACGTCAACGGCGCCGCGGTGAACACCGTGCACGGCGGCCACCAGCAGCTCGCCGTGCGGGGCAGCGCCGCCTACGAGAGCTACCTGGCGTTCGACCTGCCCCCGGCTCCCCCGGGGCAGGTGCTGAAGGCGGCGGCCCTGCGGGTGCGGGTCACCGGGGACGCGGCGGCAGGCTCGACCGACGACTTCGCCGTCGTGCCCCTGACCGGGACGTGGTCCGAGGCCACCACCACGTACGCCAACCGCCCCGCGGCCGACCGCACCACCGTCCTCGGCACGCTCCGCTCGCCCGATGCGCTCGGCAGCGTCCACACCGTGCCGCTGGCCACCGGTCCGGTCCGCGACGCGCTGGGCGGCACGTTCGACCTCGCGCTGACCGGCGAGGGCACCGACAGCCTGTGGCTGTGGGCGCGCGAGACCGGCCAGAGCGCCTACCGCCCGCAGCTGCTGCTCACCTTCGGGGCGCCCTGATGCGCGGCGCCCGCGCGCGCCGCGCCGCGCGCCTGGCCGCCGCGCTGGCCGCCGTCCTCGCCGTCGCCGCGTGCGGCGGCGGGGACGGCGGCGCCTCGGGCGCGGCGCCGGAGGAGCCCCCGTCCCCGGCCCTCTCCTCTCCCGCGCCCACGCCCGAGGCGTCCGACGGCCCGGCCGGCGGGGCCGACGGGCCGCAGGGGCAGCCGGAGGGCCACGCCGACAGCCCGCCGGGCGGGCCCCCGGACGAGACGGTGCCGCCGGAGGAACCGCCGTCGCCCGGCGAGGAGTTCACCGAGGAGCAGCGGGAGTACCTGAGCGAACGGGTGCCCGAGGGCGTCGACCCGGCCGCGATCCTCGAACTCGGCACGGAGACCTGCGAGCGCATCGGCTACCTGGACCGCAACGACCGCGAGGCCGCCGTGGCGGCCCTGCGCGGCGACGAGCTGCCGGGCGCGCGCGAGGCCATCGAGCACCTGTGCCCGGAACACGCCGACCTGCTCACCGAAGCGCGAGGAGAAGAGTGACCGTCCTGCCCATCGTGGTGGCCATCCCCACGAAGAACGAGGCCGCCAACATCGCCGGCACGGTGCGTTCGGTCGCCGACCACTTCGCGGCCGTCGTCGTCGTCGACTCCGACAGCACCGACGACACGCGCGCCCTCGCCGAGGCCGAGGGCGCGCAGGTGGTGCCCTACCGGTGGGACGGCCGCTACCCGAAGAAGAAGCAGTGGTGCCTGGAGAACGTGCGCACCGACATCCCCTGGCTGCTGTTCCTCGACGGCGACGAGACGCCGAGCCCGGCCCTGCTGGCGGAACTGCGCCGCATCTTCCTCGACGGGCGCGCGGTGCGGCCGGCCGCGTTCGACATCCCGCTGGGCTACTGGTTCGGCGGGCGGCGGCTGCGGTACGGCCACACCATCGTCAAACGCGCCCTGCTCGACCGCACCCGCGCCAGGTTCCCCGAGCCGGACGACCTGGACGCGCCCGGCATGGGGGAACAGGAAGGCCACTACCAGCCGTTGGCCGACCCGGTGCACCGGCTGCGCGCGACCATCGAGCACAAGGACCTCGACCCGGTGCGCACGTGGTTCGAACGCCACAACCGCTACTCGGACTGGGAGGCGTGGCTGGAGCAGCACCCGGACGTCCGCGAGGAGATCCGCGTCGCGAAGACCCGGCAGGGGCAGCTCTTCCACCGCGCGCCGTTCAAGCCGCTGCTGTCGTTCGCCTACGCCTACGTCTACCGGCGCGGCTTCCTCGACGGGCGGGCCGGTCTCGACTACGCGCTGGCCATGAGCTTCTACCGCTGGCAGATCGCCCTGAAGGCCCGAGAGGCCGGCGCCCCGCCGCACGCGGACTGAGGGCCGAGGCGCCGCAGCGCACGGGTGTCGTCGTGCGGTGCGGCGCCCGCTCCGGCGTTCGGGCCGACGGGTCCGCCGACCGGGCCGCCGGTGCTTTTCTGCCCGGTGCACCCGAGCCGCCGGGTGGCCGAGGGCGCCTTTACGCTGGGGCCGTGATACGTAACACGAAAGGCGGACGGTGGATCTTCACCGTCCTGGCCGCCTCGGCGGCACTCACCGCCGGGTGCGTGCGGTCGGTCGACGCCGACGACCTGCCCGGCGTGTACCGCAACTCCGACACCGGCGCCGAGGTCGCGCTCGGGTCCGACGGAACGTTCACCGTCACCGGCGTATCGCCGGACGAGTACATAGGCGTCGGGGGCACCGACCCCGTCGACTTCAGCGGCCGGTGGGAGTTCCTCGACGACCGGGCGGGCAGCGACGTCGTCTACCTGACGGTCGACGCCGGCGGCGTCGACCGGATCGGCGGCGTCCAGCTCTACCCGACGGGCGACGGGCAGGTGGAGTTCATCGCCGACCCGGACGCACCCCCGTCCCTGACCCTCACCAAGGTGGACGGGTCGTAGCCCCGGCGCACCGACGGTGACGTCCGGCCGTGCGTACGCGGACGCTTCCTGGCCGATGGGCAACGCACGGGGGGCACCCGTCTCCCAGATCTGGCCGGGCGCTCGAACGAGTGGAATCCTGGCCGACGTCGAGGCCCTGCACGGAGACGGCGCGCAGTCGTGCACACCTCCTCTTCCCCTGTGCGGGCCGTGCGCGCCGTGCGTCCCGTCCGTGCGGCACCGCCACCGAGCGAAGCGGGCAGCAGCACGGCAGCCGATATCGTCGGCACACCCGCTCAACTCCCAGAAAGCCCGAGGAGCGCGCCCATGCACGCTCACGGGGACGACTTCGACAGGTGGCAGGCCGAAGGCGATGCGGAGGCAGTACAGCGGACGGAGGACGAGTGGTTGGACATCGCCCGATACGTTCGGCACGCGGCGAACAAGGTGGGCCCTCGGCTTCCGCTCTGCCTGCCCGGTGAACCGGAGGAGTGCGGGCGGAGCGCGCAACAGCACGTGCTCGCATGGTCTGCGGCGCTCAAAGCTGCCGCGCACCACATCATCGAGCAGTCCGCCCCGAGCAAGGCGCGTGCGGCACATGTCGCCGGGCCCCTGTTTCAACGGCGTCTCGCGGAGCTTCGGGCCCAGCCCACGGTGAGCGCCCCGCACTGACCCGGCAACGCCGATATCGGCCCCGAAACGGGCCCCCGGTCGGCCTCCGCGACCGACCCGGGGAGTCACAGCGGCAGTCGGACGGCCTCCGCGAGTCGGCGCATGTCCGGCGTCAGTGTGCGGCGGCGCTCCGTGAGCAGTCGCACGATGTCCTGCGCGTACCGCTGATGCGGCAGCCACTGCGGCGCATCGCGGTGAACGGCGGACAGGGTCTCAACGGCCTTCGCGTACCGTCGCGTACGCACCTGCGCGTGAGCGACATCCAGCAGGTGGCGATTGCGCGAGCCGTTCGTGGCACTCATCTGCTCGACACCGACTCCCGCCGAAAGCCGCAGCACTTCGTCCGGCCGGTCGCGCACCATCGCGTACTCCGCCCGCTGCATGCGGACTGCCCCGACCGACCAGGTGTGGATGAAGCCCAGGTCGAGCAACTGGTGCGGACGCCCCACCGCCACGGCGGCGGCGTGGGCCAGCCTCAGCGCCTCCGCCGCCTCCTCCGGCCGGTTGTCCCTGCCCGCGGCAGCGGCGGCGCGGAGCAGCAGCCACCCCCACATGGCCAAGTCGGTGGGCGTCGCGCGGGACATGCGCGGCTCCAGATCGTCGGCCCACTGCACGGCGAGTTCGCGCACCTCGTCCACGTGTCCGCGCCGCAGCAGCAGCCAGCACCGGAGGTCGACCGCCGCGGCGGCGGTGCGTGCGTCGGGCGCCTGCCGCAAGGCCCGGGTGAGGGCCTGGTCGGCCAGGTCGTACTGACGCGTCTGGGTGAGCAGGCGACCTGCCATGGTCAGGGCCCGCATGCGCAGGGCAGCGCCCTCGGGCGCGAGGTCCGCCAACGCGTGCGCGTCCCGGATGAGTTGCGGCAGCAGCGTGGCGACTCCGCTGAAGTTGCCGCCCCGGTACTCACGCGTCACCGCGTCCACCGCCGCGCGCACGCCGCGCACCGTGGGCGCCTCCGCGACGTCCGACCCCGTATCAGCGAGCGCCCGCCCGACCTCGTGCCACGCGCCGGACGGCTCGGCGGCCGGGATGCCCACGCGGTCGGCGCTGCCGCCGGTGATCAGGGCGCTGGTCGTGGTGCCGAGGACGCGGGCGAGACGGTGCAGAGTCTCCCAACGGGTGTCCTGGCGCTCGCCCTGTTCGATCTTCGTGATGAGGGAGTAGGAGACGCCCGACTCGCGGGCCAGGTCGCGTGGTGACAGGCCGACGCGCTTGCGCGCCTTGCGCAGCCTGTCGCCGAGAGTCTCGGACATGGCAGTACCGCTCCGTTCCGACTCGACAGCAGAACGGTACCGGTGGAACGGGGCCGCGGGACAGCGCTCGGTCACGACGTACCCGCCGCTCGCAGCCGCGGCGGCTGCGAGCGGCGGCGCCGTCAGGCCGGCCGCCCCCGGGGGATGCGGGGGTCGTGGCGGCGTGCGGCCCACAGCACGGTCCGCCGGTTCATGACCAACGTCTCGCCCGTTTCGAACTCCAGCCGCTTGCGCCCGGAACCCAACGCGGTCATGTCCCGCACGGTGAAGGGCTGCCCGCCGATCACGACCTGGTCCCCGGCCCGGACCGTGGCCGCGTCGATCTCCACGGAGACGAGCACCCCTCTCACTGGTCGGTCTCCGCGGCCGGGGCGGGCCCGGGCTCGGGCACGACCTTCACAGCGGGCGGCGGCGCCGTGACGCACGCGCTCGCGGGGTAGATCAACACGTCACAACTCGGGCAGTGGGCACCGTCCTCACGGCGGACCAGCTCCCGGCCGGGGTGTTGGCACACAGACACGACGTATTCCTCCTGAGGGTGAAGAACAGGAGCGGCGAGCAGGGCCCGCCGCATGGGTCAGGCACGTGCCGGTCGGCGACATCAGCCACCCGGGCAGCCATCAGTCCGGCCACGGCACGCGCACGGCGGTCGTCGGCGCTCGCCCGGTGGCGGCCCGTACCAGTCGGGCCCGTCACCGGCCGCCGCGGCGGCGATGATCGCGCGGCGCGCCCGCTGACCGTGAGTACGGCGCGGAGTGTGAGACATGATCGGCTCCTGTGACTGGTCGGTTACTGACCGTCCGTGGTGCCGATGAAGCTACGCCCGGTGCGGAGAACCCGTCGATGGGCGTTCGGAAGGCGTGCTTCCGGAAGTCACAAAGAGCGTTACATGGGCAGGTCGAGGGCGTCCGCCAGGGTCCGCATCTGCGGGGTCAGCGTTCGGCGGCGCTCCACGATCCGGCCCACGATGTCCTTCGCGTACTGCTGGTTCGGAAGCCACTCCGGGGCGTCGCGCAGGATGTCGAGCATGGTGGTGACCGCCTGAGGGTGGCGGCGCAACCGCACGTGTGCGTCCGCGATGTCGAGGCGGTGGCGGTTCAGGTTGTTCGTCGTCGGGCGAACGCCCCCCTTCGGCACCCTTTCGGCCAGCCGGAGCACTTCCTCGGGCTGGTCCCGCACCATCGCGTTCTCTGCCTGCTTCAGAGCCACCGTTGTCGGGCCGAAGGTGCGTAGGCGATCCTCTCTGGGCGCATGCTCACGCCCCATGGCGACCGCGACGGACTCGGCCAACCGCAGCGCGTCGTCGGCCTCCGCGTCCCGCGCATCCCGCGCGCCCGCCGCAGACGCCCGCAGGAGCATCGAGCCCCACGCACTCAGCTCTCCTATGGTCGCCCGGGACATCCGGACTGGTTCAAGATCATCGGCCCACCGCACCGCGAGCGCGTCGGCCTCGGCCAGTCGGCCCCGCCGCAGCAGCAACCAGCCCTGGGTGTTGACGGCCGCTGCGGCCTGAAGCCGGTCAGGCGCATCAGCGAGAGCCTGAGCCAGCACGTCCTCGGCGGTGTCGAACTGCCGTGTCTGCGTCATGAGCCAGCCGACCAGTTGCAGCACCCGGACTCGCAGGGGACGCCCCTCAGGGTCCAGGCCCGCAAGGGCGTCTGCATCACGGATCAGTGCCGGCAAAGCGGCACCGAGCCGCCCGAACTCCCCTGCGGCGAACAACGGGACTGTCGCGTCGAGTGCGGCCCGCACCCCCGCGACCGTCGGCGGTTCCGCGATGTCGTCGTCGTAGAGCCCGGCCGCGGCCCGGCGGACCGGCGCCCACTGCCGGTGCGTGCCGCCGTCCGCCGACGCCTCGACGTACTCGACAATGAGTCCGGTGGTCGGAATTCTCAGGGCCAAGGCCAGCTTCCGGGCCGTCTCCAAGCGGGTGTCCTGGCGCACGCCTTGCTCAAGTTGCTGGATCAGGGAGTAGGAAACCCCTGAGATCCGGGCGAGCTCACGTTGGGTCAGCCCTCGGCGCTTCCGGGCTCGGACCAGGCGTTCTCCGATTTCGCTGCTGGGCATGGCAGTACCGCTCCGTTCCGGCTCGACAACAGAACGGTACCGGTGGAACGGGGTGGGGGAACAGCGTTCTCTCCCGCCCGCATCCGTCGGGGGTGTCGGGGCCGGGGACGGGCTACGGGCAGATGGCCCGTACCACGCGGTGGACGCCGGACGACAGGTTGGGGTCCTGGTTTCCCTCGCACCTCGGAGGGCTTTCCGCTCTCCTCAAGGCGTCCGGGTAGGCCGCGTACGGGAAGTTCCTCGGAACGTTCTTGTCGCTGAACCCGTGGCGCTTCAGCCTTCTCCGCAACTCCTCCTGCGTGCACGCCGCCACGCAGTCCGCGTAGTGCCACAGGACCCAGATCTCGAAGCACGGGTTGCTGACGGCGGTCGCGACGCCTCGTTTCCCCGCCAGGGCCAGCGCCTGTTCGAGGTTGCGGTGCTCGTCGACATCCACCACGCACCAGACCTCGTCGAACGGGTCTCCCTTGCGCTGCTCCTCCGCCCTTCGCTGCTCGGCCTCCCTGACGCCCCGGACGGGGTCCCTGCCCACCCCGACCGTCCGCACCGAGACGACCTGCGTGGCCGTGGCCCGCACATGCGCGCACAGCCCGTCGAAATACTGCGGTTCCGTTCTCGTTCCCTCGGTCACGACCAGGATCTTCCTGCGCTCGCCGCGCGTTCCGCGCTTGCGCACCAGATCGGCCGCCCCCCTCCTGCCCCGGGGAATAACGCACCTCCGCCTGATTCGCCTATGAAGCCCGATGGGTGAGCGCGTCGCGCAGCCTCTCGTAGGAGAGCACGGGCACGGCGCCGTATCGTCCGCCCAGGTACCGCCGTTCCACGTTGTGGTCCGCGCGCACCGGGAATTCGGCCAGGGAGTACACCTCGGAGACACCCGACGCGTTCTTCTCCACGAACCAGGTCTCCTCGTGGGCGAGAACGTCCCCCACCAGCCCGCCGAGCAGTGTCGTGTCGTGGGAGGTGAAGATGAGCTGCGCGCCCGCGACGTTCACCTGCTCGTCCTTGAACAGCTGGATCAGAGCGGCGGTGAGACGCGGGTGGAGGCTGGCGTCGATCTCGTCCACCACGAAGACGCCGCCCGCGCGCATCGCGCGCACGGCCGGCATCGCGAGCGCCAACCACGACACGGTGCCGCTGCTTTCGCGGTCGATGTCCAGGCGTTTCGTCGCGCCCTCGGCGCCGCTCGTGTGGGCGAACGTGAGCACCTTCTTCTGCGCTTCCATGACCCGCGCCCAGTACTCGGGGGGCCGCGGCTCGCCGGACAGGGCCTCCATCGCGCTCACGAACCGTTTCTCGAAGTCCTGGTCCAGCTCCTTTTCCTCGATGGCCACTCCCTCGATCCCGAGGTCCGCGAAGCTGAGGATGGACACGGCGGTGGCGAGGGCGGCCTCGTTCGTGAGCCACTGCTTGACGCGCTCCACGCGGGCCGACTTGTCCGCCTCGTCGAGGAGCACGAACTCGACGTTCCGCACGAGGTGCCGCCACAGCGGCGTCAGCGTCGGATGGTTGCTGTTCGCGGCGACCGAGAGGTACAGGGCGTTGGGGCGCACAAGCTTGCGCATGGTGCTGTTCTCGCCGCCCAGCGTGCGTCCGAAGGTGATGCTCTCCGGCTCCCGGGCCTCCCGCTCGAACAGCTTCCTGCGGCGGCCCTCCGGGTAGGAGAACAGCCATTCCGCGCGCACTCCCGAGGCGTCGGACTCGAACCCGTAGCTGTACCGGACCCCGCCGTGGACGAAGTCGGCCTCGTACTCCGAGGCCCGACCGGCGAAGGAGTCCTCAAGCAGGAAGGGGTAGTGCGGGAAGTCCTCCCGGTGCCCCCACGCCGTCGCGGAGTTCCGCACGGCGGCGCGCATGAATTCGAGGGCGTGGATGAGGGTCGATTTCCCTGACGCGTTCGCACCGTAGATCGCCGCCACCCGGGTGACATAGGGCTTCCAGTCGTCCTCAGGCGGCCTCGCGGTGCGCAGGCGCGTCGTGGTCAGGGTCAGCTCGGCACGGTCGCGGATCGACCGGTGGTTGCGTACGGCGAAACTGAGCAGCATGACCTCTCCCGGCGCTTCGACCGCTCCTTCAGCCTCCTGTGGGACGGTCTTCGACCTGTTGCCCCCTGAAAACGCATTGTAGGTGCGCTTGGAACGGCGCGGGGAGCAGAGTCGCCGCGTGCCCGCGGGTGTCGCTCCGCGCCCGGGCCGGGTCAGCGCGCGGGGCCGCGTGCGCGCCCGGCGCGGGTGAGGACGTCGGTGTAGACCTCCTGGAGCGAGTCGAGCACGCGGTCGATCGTGAAACGCTCCCTGACCAGGCCGAACGCCGCGGCCGAGGCCCGCTCGTTCGCGGCGGGCTCCAGCAGGTCGAGGACGGCGGGCCCGATCCGTTCCGCGTCCGTGACCACCCGGCCGGCGCCCGCGCGTTCGACGTCGGCGGCCAGGCCCGTGGTGGCGCGGACGACGACGGGCGTGCCCACGGACATCGCCTCCAGGACGGAGACCGAGAACGCGTCCTGCTCCGACGGCAGCACGAACACGTCGGCGGCACGCAGGCGCGCCATCACCCGTTCGCGCCCGTCGACGGGGCCGACGGCGTCGAGGGCGTGCCGCACGCCGAGCCGCTCGGCGTGCGCGAGGGTCGCGGCCAGGGCCCCGGTGTCGGGCCCCGCCAGCACGAACCTGGCGTCGGGGTGCCGGGCGAGCACGGTCGGCATCGCGGACACGAAGTCCTCGGGCCGCTTCCCGGCCTGCACCCTGGCCAGGTACAGCACGGTGGGCGGACCGGCGGTGCGGCGCGGTGCCGCCTGCCCCGGCACGCCGTTGACGAGCCGGTACTGCCGTCCGATCGGCGCGGGCGCGACCACGGCGGCCGTCTCGCGCCGCTCCCGCTCGGTGAGGTACAGCACCGCGTCGGCCCGGCGCAGCACGCGCCGCGCCCCGAGCGCGTCGACGAGCCGGGCCACGGGCTTGTCGGTGGGGTCGACCATGCCGTGCGTCTGGAGCACCAGCGGCGTCCCGGCGCGGAGGGCGGCCAGCGCGAACGGCAGGGTGATCAGGTCGCGCATCAGGTGCACGTGAACGATGTCGGCCGAGGCCGCCCAGCGCGTGGCGCGGGACAGCAGCGCGGGCGAGGTGATGCCGCTGACCTCGAACCGGGGCAGCACGTGCCGGGCGCGGAAGAGCCGGACCGGCACGCCCTCCACCTCGCGCGGCAGCGGCCCGGGGCCGAACTCGTCGCCGAGCGCGGTCAGAACGGCCCGCTCCCCGCGCTCCCGCAGGGCGCGGACCTGGCTGAGCGCGACCCGCGTGGGTCCGCCGAACGCGTGCGTGGGCGTGTGCAGCGTCACCACGTGCAGGATTCTCACCCGACCAGCCCCCCTCGGCCCGCCCCGTTTCCCCGGGCCGTGATTGTGTCACGGCGCGCCGACGACGGCCGTTCCGTGCGGGACGCCGGTGGCGCTGGAGTCGTTCAGGGGCCGCGGAACGCCTGGTTGCCTAACCTGGACGGAACGGCCCGGCGGCGCGGCCGGAGTGAGGAGGTTCCCGGCCCATGTCCCTGTTCGACGAGCGCAGACGGCTGCCGCGCACTCTCGACATCGTTCAGTCCGTTTTCCTCGTGGCCTGCGTGGCCGGGGTGCCGCTGCTGTGGCCGCACACGCCCGATGTGCCGAGCCGGATCGCGATCGTGTGCTGCCTGGGCGTGCTGCCCGCCCTGATGCTGGCCTTCCACAGCCGGGTGCGGGTCGACGCGCGAACGGTGCGGCTGTCCCTGTTCCCCGTGTGGCGCAAGACGATCAGCCGGTCCGACATCGTCGGCTCCCGGCAGCGGCGGGTCTCGGTCCGCGACCTGAACGGCCTGGGGCTGCGGCCCACGCGGGACGGCGCGCTCGGCCTGGTGCTGCGCGGCGGGGACGCCGTGGAGATCGAGTTGGGCAGCGGCAAGCGCTACCTGGTCGGCACCGGCCGCCCGGCGGCCCTGCTGCGGGCGCTGGCCCCGGGACGCGGGGCCGGCGCCAGGGACGCGGCCTCGGCCCGCTGACGCCGCGCGGCGCGGTTCCGCGCCAATTCCGCACCGGTCAGATGCCCGTCCGTTCCTTCGCGTCGCCGCGGGCCCGCCCGAGCCGGTCGCGCTCGATCTGCCGGGCCGCGGCGGCGGCGACGTGGGCGGGCGGCCCGGCGGGCCCGCCGCGCGGCATGGTGGTGGAGTACCTGCCGGTGGGCTCACTCATGCCGCCCATCCTCCCCGTCCGCCGGCCGGGCCGGGGCGCGGGGTCATCGCGGGGTGGACGGGCGGTACATGCCGATCGAGTCGTGCGTCGCGGTGTCGAGGAACCCGAACTTCTCGTAGAGCAGCCGCGCCGGGCCGTCCGCGATCAGTGACACGTACGCGCTCGCCGGGGCGCGGCGGTCCAGTTCGGCCGTGAGGGCCGCCACGATGCGCCGGCCGAGGCCGCGGCCCTGGTGGTCGGGGTGCACGCAGATGTCGACGAGCTGGAACGCGGTGCCGCCGTCGCCGATGATCCGGCCCATGCCGACGGGCTGCCCCCGGTGTTCGAGCACCACGCCGTACCAGGTGCGGGGCAGGGCGAGCGCGACCGCTTCCGGTGCCCGGTCCGAGAGCCCGGCGTCGGTGCGCAGGCGGCGGAAGTCCTCGACGGAGGGCACTCCGGGAACCAGCGTGTAAGGGTCGTGCGTCGCGTTCATGCCTGACACGTTAGCCAACGGGCCCCTGTCCCGGAACGGCCGGGGCCGGGCGGCCGTACCGCCCGTGGGGCGGGTCCTGGGCCGACGGCGCGGCAAGTCCCGTGATCCGGCGCGGCCTTGGCGGTGGCGGCCTAGACTGGGCGGGTGACGGTTGAGGTGCCCGGCAGGGCCGTGCTGTCCCGGCCGTTGTCGGTGCCGCTCATCGGCGGCCTCGTGGGGGCGCTGCCGCTCGTGGTGGCGGCGCAGCCGGGCGTGGGCCTGCGCGACACGACGTTCTGGCTCCAGCTCGTGGTCGCCTGCTACGCCGGGGTCCGGCTGTCCGCGATGGTGCTCTCGGGCAGGCGGCGGCTGATCCAGGGCGCGTTCTGGCTGTTCGGCTACCTGGCGATGGGCATCGCGCCGCTCGCGCAGAGCGTGCTCGGCCGCGACCCGACGCCCGTGCTCGGGCCGCGCGGCGACACCGAGATGGCGACGGTGCTCGTGCTGTGCGGGATGGTCGCCTTCGACGTGGGCGCGCTGCTGGCGCGGCACCGGCCGCCGACGCGGCGCGTGCGCCGGCCCGCGGCCCGTGTGCACCGCGGGCGGCTGTACCTGCTGGTGGCGCTCGCGTACGTGGCGAGCGCGCTGCTGATCGTGCGGCTCGGCGGCCCCGAGGTGTTCTTCACGAGCCGCCAGGAGATCAGCAGCACGTTGAACGAGGCGACCGGCGGCGGGGCGGGGGACGCCGGCGGCGAGGCGGGCAACGCGCTGCTGCGCGGCTTCGGCACGGTGCCCGCGATGCTGGCGCTGCTGTTCCTCACGCGCTGGCTGGTGACCTCGCGCGCGGCGCGGCGCAGCCCGGCCGTGCTGCTTCCGTGGGCCGGGCTGATCGTCGTCAACACGATCGTCAACAACCCGATTTCCAACCCGCGGTACTGGTTCCTGACGGTGCTGTTCGCGCTGCTGTTCACGGTGTTCCCGCGCAGCCCGGTGATGTACCGGGCCGCGCTGGCGCTCGGCGTGGTGATCGCGTTGCTGATCTTCCCGTTCACCGACCGCTTCCGGTACGACGAGGACGGGCGGCAGCCGGTGGAGACCGACGCGCTGCTCGAACCCCTGGTCGTCAAGGACTACGACCAGGTGAACATGCTGGCGAACACGATCACGTTCGCCGGTGACGGCAACGGGCACAGCTACGGGGAGCAGGTGGCGGGCGCCGCGCTGTTCTGGGTGCCGCGCAGCATGTGGGAGGACAAGCCGCAGGACACCGGGTTCCTGGTGGGCGGCTGGATGGGCACCAACAGCGCCAACCTGTCGTCCCCGCTGTGGGCCGAGCTGTGGCTGGACTTCGGCGGGCTCGGCATGACGGTCGGCTTCCTGGCGGTGGGCTACTTCGCGGCCCGCACCGACCGGCGGTACGTGACGCGGACGGTGGACGACCCCTCGCCGGGGAACGTGCTGGCCGTGGTGGTGCCGGTGCTCGCCGGGTACAGCTTCATCCTGCTGCGCGGCTCGCTGCTCCAGGCGTCGGGCCGCATCGGCATCGCCGTCCTGTGCGTGCTGCTGGTGACGACGCTGCGCGACGATCCGCGCGCCCGGCTGCGCTGAGCGGCGGCGCGAGCCGCGCGCCCGGCGGTATCCGACGGCGTCCGGAGAAAATCAGCGAGCCCGGCGGGCTCAGCGGACGACGTCGAAGACGTTCAGTTGCAGTCCATTGGAGAACGCCCGGTGCTCGGTCAGCTCCAACTTCTGGGCGTCCTTGTCCGTGTCGCTGAACAGCCGCTTGCCCGCGCCGAGCAGCAGCGGGAACACCAGCAGGTGGTAGCGGTCGATCAGGCCGGCGTCCGAGAGGGCGCGGTTGAGGGTCGCGCTCCCGTGGACGATGACCGGGCCGCCCTCGGTCTCCTTCAGCGCGGCGACCTCGTCGAGCGAGCGCAGGATCGCGGTGTCGCCCCAGTCGGTGACCAGGGCGTCCTCGGTGAGCGTGGTGGAGACGACGTACTTCGGCATCGCCTTGTAGCCGGCGAAGTCCTCCATGCCGGGCCAGACCGGGCTGAACGCCTCGTAGCTGACCCGGCCGAGCAGCAGCGCGGCGGACTCGCGCTGCTCGCGGTCCTTGATCTCGTACGCCTCGGGAACGAACTCGATGTCCTTGAAGGTCCAGCCGGAGTTCCGGTAGCCGGGCTCGCCGCCCGGGGCCTCCACGACGCCGTCGAGCGAGACGAAAGCGGTGCTGATGAGGGTGCGCATGCCCGTCCTCCTGGTGTCCGGTGGGGGTGGGCCGCCGGTGCGGCCGGTGCCGGTGCCCGCCGCGGCCCCGCGGCCGTGCCGTGCACCGGCTCGTTACTGAGACCGGGAGTCGCGCGGAGACTCATCGGTCGCGGCGTCCGCGTCCTCGGCGGCCCGCGCGCGCTCGTGCCCCGGGCGCCCGACGACGGTGCGCAGTTCGAGCGCGACCCGCAGCCACACCGCCGCGGCCTTCGCCGCCGAGCCGGCCGCGAGGCCCCACGCGGCGCCCGTGACCCCGCCGACGGCGTAGCCGGCGATCAGGCAGCACACGGCGAACGCCGAGAAGACGAGCTGGATGGGCAGCGTGGCGCGCGGCACCAGCACCCGCAGCATCAGCAGGCCGCAGGTGCCGAGCGCCATCGCCGCGTACTGGGTGCCGGTCGCGGGCAGCAGGTCGACCGCCACGTGCCACGTGTCGCCGAGCAGCGCGCGCCCCGCGCCGTCCGGCAGCAGCGCGAGTGCGGCGGTGAGCGCCACCGCGAGCGCCGCGAGCGCGCCGCCCGCGCCCACGGCGGCGCGGGCCTGCGCGTGCGCGCCCGGCCAGCGGCGCAGCAGCGGCGGGCCGAAGCCGGTGGCGGCGTTGAACAGGACGTTCAACGGCCCGAACAGGGTGGTCGCCCCCCGCAGCGCGCCGACGGCCACGGCGCTGCCGAACAGGCCGAGGCCGATGACGGCGGCCTGCGTCCCGGCGTTCCCGACCCCGAACTCGATCGCGAACCGCCGCCCGAGGTGCCGCCGTTCCAGCAGCGCGGCCGGCCTGAACCCGCGGCTGCCGCGCGTCAGGCGCGCCAGCAGCAGCGCGGACAGCGCGAGCGCGGGCAGCGCGCCCACGCCCCACACCAGCACCATCCGCCCGGCGCCCGAGCCCTGCGGCTGCGCCAGCAGCAGGGGCAGCACGACGGCGCAGCGCAGCAGGTCGGACAGCAGCGCCAGGTGCGGGCGGCGCAGCGCGGCGAACGCGTATCGCAGCACGTCCTGGGTGAGCACGACCGGGAGCACCGCGCCGAGCGCCGCGAGTCCCGCGGCCGTCCGGCCCGGCAGCGCGACCGTCGCGGCGGCGAGCAGCGCGCCGATCGCGGCCGAGGCCGCGAGGGTGAAGGCCGCGGAGTCGCGGCAGTGCCGGTGCAGTTCGGCGTCGCCGCCGCGGCGCAGGGTCAGGGCCTGCCCGACGTAGGCGCTGCCGAGGCCGAGCAGCACGGTGAACACGGTGTAGACGATGGCGAACGCCGCGAAGGCGTCGACGGTGGCCAAGCGGGCCACGCACACCACGACGGCGATGTTGGTGAACGCCGCCACGCCCTGATCCGCTATGGAGGCCGTGGCGGCCGAGGTGAATCTGCTCACTGCCGGGAGGAACCGTCTTCCAGGTCGCTGGGGTCGAGAACGCGCAGGCCGAGGGTTTCCGAGCCGACGTCGCGGTACTCGGGCGGAACGCCGCGCGAGCGCCGGTCCCCGTCGCGCTGGCGCTGTACCGCCGTGCCGGCCGCCTGCCGGCCGGCGTGGTACCCGTCCTGCGGGCCTGCCTCCTCGGCGGGGGCCGTCTCGCCGCGGGCCGGCTCCTGGCCGCCGCCCCAGGAGTGCAGCACGGCGCCGAGCAGCAACCCGCCCGCTCCGACGACGAGTTCGCGGACGCGGGCGAGGTCGTCGCGCCGCACCTGGGAGGGGTCGCAGACGACCACGACGCCGTCCACGCGGTCGACCAGGGCGATGGCGTCGGCGTAGGACAGGACGGCCGGGGCCAGGACGACGACGACGGCGCCCTTGGTGTCGGCGTGCCCGATCAGCCGCGTGGCGGCGTGGGAGGTCAGCGCGCGCGGCACGTTGCGCACGCGGCGGCCGGGGACCAGGTCGAAGATGCCGGACTCGCCCGCGTCGATGGGCACCCGGACCCGGCCGGGCCAGCCGCCGTCCGCGCCGCCGGGCCCGCCGGCCCAGCCGGGGCGGACCCCGTCGGCGTGCCGCAGCTGCTCGGTGAGGGTCGGGGTGCGCAGGTCGGCCTCGACGAGCAGCGGGTCCATGCCCATCTCGGCGAACGCGGCGCTGAGGTTGACCGACGTGGCCAGCGGGGCCTCTATGGTGCCGCGCGGCGCGACCACCAGCAGCCTGCGGCGCTGCGCGAACGACTCGTCATAGGCGAGGCGGAACGCGACCGACCGGTACTCCTCCGCGAGCCGCCCCTCGGCGAGCAGCTGGTCGGGGTGGTCGCGGCCGGTGCGCGGCAGGACACCGAGCACCGGGGCGCGCAGCGCGCGCGTGACGTCGCCAGGGGAGCGCACGGTGGGGTCGAACACCAGGCGGACCCACGCGGCGAGCAGCCCGAGTCCGATGCCGACGATGTAGCCGAGGCCGAGCAGCAGCGGCAGTCCTGGGCCCGAGGGGCTGCCGGGCACGCCGGCCTCGGTGATGACCCGGCCACCGCTGGTGTCGAGCGCGCGCAGGCTGGAGATCTGGGCGTTGATCTCGGAGATCTGCCCCGTGACCGTGCTGAGGTCGGCGACGGCCGTGTCGTAGCCGCTGCCGCCGGCCAGCCCGTCGATGTCGCCCTCGAGTTCCGCACGGCGTTCCAGCAGCGGCTCGCGCTGCGCTTCGAGGGAGGCCACGTTGTGCGCGATGGTCTCCTCGGCGTCGGCCCGCCGGTTGCCCAGGTAGGCGGTGACGAACGCGTTGGCGCGCTCGGCGGCGAGGTAGGGGTCGCCGGCCGAGTAGGCGAAGCGCAGCACCTCGGTGTTGGGCGGGTTGGTGACGGCAAGGCCGCGGCCGAGCCCTGGCGCGGCCTCGGGCGCCAGGCCCAGCTCCTCGGCGGCCCGCCGGGCGACGAGGTCGCTGACGGCGGTGCGGCGTTCTGAGCCCATCGCGACCCGGTCGACGGGCGTGCCGGCGAACGGGTCGGCCGTGGGCGTCCTGACGGTGACCTCGGCGGTGGCGATGTAGGTCTCGTTGGCCGCGAGGCCGAGCCAGCCGCCGCCGGCCAGGCCGAGGAGGATGCCGCACACGATGAGCAGCCGGTAGCGCAGCAGTTGCCTGAACTGGTCGCGCAGCTGGTCGGGTTCGTCGTAGGGATGGGTGCCGCCCGGGCCCGCGGCGGCCCGGGTGTCCTCGCGCGGTGCGCTCATGCGGGCCTCTCCCCCTCACCGGCCGGCTGCCCCGGCCGCGCGGTGGCGCGCCGGCCGCCGAGGGCCAGCGCCTCGTCGAGCAGTGCGGTGACGCGCCGCAGCCCGGCGGCGCGCGACAGGTGCGCCTCGGCGTACGCGGCGCCGCGCGCGCCGGCCGCGTCGGCCGCCGCCGGGTCGGCGGCGAACGCGCGGGCCGCGGCGGCCAGCGCGGCCGGGTCCTCGGGCGGGACGACGCGGCCCGCGCCGGAGGCGCGGACCTCGGCCGCGGTGCCGCCGCCCTCGGCGACGGCGGCCAGGACGGGCCGGGCGGCGCGGAAGTAGGAGGTCAGCTTGGACGGCACGCTCATGTCGAGCACGGCGGCCCGCTGGGTGACGACGAGCACGTCGGCGGCGGCGAGCACGTCGGGGAAGTCGTCCGCGGCGGCGGGCGGCAGGAGTTCGGCGTTCGGCACGCCGGACGCCAGCCGGGCCAGCCGGGCCCGCTGGCTGCCCTCGCCCATGAGCACCACGTGCAGTCCCGGGTCGTGGCGCGCGGTGTCGATCAGGACGTCGAGCCCCTGCTTGAGGCCCATGTTGCCCGAGTGCAGCAGGACGGTGCGGTCCTCGGGCCAGCCCAGGCGCCGGCGCGTCCGGGCGCGCGGGGCCGAAGGGCCGGGCACGTGCGACCAGTTGGGCACGAGGCGGACGCGGTCCTCCGGCACGCCCAGGGCCGCCAGGCGCGGGCGGAAGGTGTCGTGGATGACGCCGACCAGGGTCGCGCCGCGCAGCATGCGGCGCTCGGCCGCGGCGGCGGCGCCGGCCGCCCGGCCGCCGCCCGCGATGCCGCTCTGCGCGGCTGCCGCGCCCATCAGGTCCTGCACCACGGGGACATAGGGGACGCCGTGCCGGCGCGCGACGCGGGCGGCGAGCAGCCCGCCGGCGAGGCTGGGCACTTGGGCGAGCACGGCGTCGGGCCGGCCGGTGCGCGGGGGCGCGAGCAGGCCGCCGGCGAGGATCGACGCCTCGTACACAGCGCGCCTGAGCGCGGTCTGCCGCGGCGGAACGGTGTGCCTGCGGCGGTGGACGCGCACGCCCCCGCGCTCCTCCGTGACCCGCAGCGCGCCGCGGTAGGCCGGATCGAGGCGCCAGGCCGGGTAGTGCGGCATCCCGGCGAGCACGTGCACCTCGGCGCCGCGGGCCGCGGCGAGGTGTTCCGCGATCTGGGTGGCGTACGGGCCGATTCCGGCCTGCTCGGGTGCGTAGTTGGTGGAAACGAGCAGCAGCCGTTCGCCCACTGTCGAACCCCTTTCCCCCCGGCAGAGCCTCCCCTGCGTCGGGGGTCGGTATCAGCCTATCCGCAGAAAAGCGCGCGGTGTGACGCTATGGTCTCCGTGACGGGCCGACGTGAAGACTACGTGAAGTCATCGGAGCCGGTGGGGGGTTCGGACGGATGCCGCACAGAGTTGGCTATGCACCCGGGGTGTGGGACCTCTTCCACGTGGGGCACCTGAACGTCCTGCGGCACGCGCGCGGCCACTGCGACTACCTGGTGGCCGGCGTCGTGTCGGACGAGATGGCGCGGCTGGCCAAGGGCAGGGCGCCGGTGATCCCGCTGGTGGAGCGGCTTGAGATCGTGCGCAGCATCAGGTACGTGGACGCGGCGTTCGTCGAGACCGTGCCCGACAAGGTCGAGACGTGGCAGCAGGTGCGGTTCGACGTGCTGTTCAAGGGCGACGACTGGCGGGGCACGCCCAAGGGCGACCGGCTGGAGCGCGACTTCGCGCAAGTCGGCGTGGACATCGTGTACTTCCCCTACACGGTGCACACGTCGAGCACTCAGCTCAGGGGCGTGCTCGACGCGTTGAGCGCGGACAGCTCGCGGAACCACTTCACCGAGAACGCCGCGCAGAACACCACGTAGACCGCGCACAGCACCGCGTACCCGATGCGGAACGCGCCCGGCGCGCCGAGCAGCAGGAACAGCGCGCACAGCACCCCGTAGTCGGCGGGCAGCAGCGCGAGGGCGCGCAGTCGCGAGGGCGGCGGCGCGGGCGCCGGGGCGGACGTCTGGTGCGCGCGCTTGAGCTTGTCGGTGAGCAGCCCGCCGAAGAAGATCAGGACGGCGGCGAGCTGGAACAGCAGCGGCACCAGCAGCCAGCCCTCGCCCGGCAGGTCGAAGAAGCGGTGGAATGAGACGAGCACCGCCGCGTGCAGAGCGGTGATCTTGGCGCAGTCGACCGCGTGGTCCAGCCACTCCCCCGCCGGGCTGGACTCGCCGCGCAGGCGCGCCAGTTGGCCGTCGGCCGCGTCGAGCGCGAAGCCGAGGAAGAGGCCGGCCCACACGGCGAGGGCCAGCGGCCACGAGGGGCGCGCGAGCGCGACGGCGGCGACGGCGGCGAAGCTGCACAGGGCGCTCAGGCCGGTCACGTGGTTGGGGCGCAGGCCGGCCCTGTGGGCGGCGGCGGCGAGCAGCCGGCCGGCCGGGCGGTTGACCCAACGGGAGTAGAGGGACACGCCCTTGGCGCTCTTCTGCGCCGCCCGCAGCCGGGCGAGTGCCGCGCCGTACGTCTCGGTCCCCCCGGTCCCCGCCATGCGGGGCATCATGCCACGCGGCGCGGCCCGCGGCGCGGTGGCCGCCGCCGTTCGCCACCCATGCCCACCCCTCGGGGGCCCGACCGGCCATGGATACGATGCGGGGGCCGCAGCCGGTCAGCAGGACCGAAAGGCGGCGGCACGGAACGGCGCGCGGCCACGCGCGCGGCACCGGACGACGCAGGAGAACACCGCGGGCCCCGGGCGGGCACCCCGCGGCGCCACGGGGACGGACCACGGGGAGGGCCCAACGATGCGGGTGCGAGCACGACTGACGACGGCCGCGGCGGGGCCGGCCATGGCCCTGGCGCTGGTGGCGTCCCTGTCGGGCTGCATGACGGTGCACGGCGAGACCGCCGTGGTGCCTGCGGCTTCGGAGGAGGAGGCCCAGCGCGCCCTCGACCGCTACCTGGAGATCAGCAACGAGGCCATCGGCGAGTTCGACCCGGAGCTGAACGACACGGCGGAGGCCGGCCCGATCGGCGCCATTCGCAACGCCCAGCTCACCGCCCAGCGCGCGATGAACCCCGGCGGCCAGGACGACTTCACGCCGCTGGAACTGTCCGACCCGCAGTTCCACATCCCGCAGCAGGCCGGCTGGCCGAAGTTCTTCGTCGCGGACGTGCAGCCCAGCCAGACGCCCGACAACCGCTGGCTGCTGGTGTTCATGCGCGGCGCCGTCGACCAGGACTGGCGGGTCTCCTACCTGACGGTGCTGCCCGATGGCACGCCCGAGCTGGCGCGCGACGAGGACGGCTACCTGGAGGACCTGCCGGTGGTCGACCCCTCGGAGCTGCCGGCCGACGACCCGGGCTCAGGGCTGGTGATGGAGCCGGGCGAGCTGGGGACCGCGTTCGTCGACTATCTCCAGGGCGGCGAGGCGCCGTTCGCGGGCGGCCCCTACACCTCGGACGAGCTGGCGGAGCGCGAGGCGGCCAACAGCGACCCGGCGTTCGTCACCGAGTTCCAGGACCAGGCCGCGCAGAGCGAGGAGTACGCCCCGGTCGCGATCAGGACCGAGGACGGCGGGGCGCTGATGCTGTTCACCTCGCTGCACCACGAGAAGCAGACGATGGCCGAGGGCGAGACCCCCGTGGTCGACCCGCTGATCGAGGTCCTGATGCAGGGCGAGGCGGAACGCGCGGTGACGCTGGAGCGGGTCTCGATGCACGCCGCGCTGATCCCCGAGGTCGACGGCGGGCAGATCGAGCTGATCCACCGCTCGACGGGTGTGATCGGCGCCACCGGCGAGTAGCCGGCGCCCTGGCCCGGCGCGGGCCTGCTCAGGCGCCCTGGAGCGGGCCCGCCTGGGCGCGCCACGGGCGGAACGAGCTGCCCGCGGCCTGGCCGCTGCCGCGCGGCGCCTCCTGGTCCGCGGCGGCGGCCAGGTTGCCGCACGCCTCGGTGAGGGCGTCGAGCAGCGCGAGCGGCTCGGGCAGCGGATGCTCGGGGCCCCGCAGCCAGCGCACGCCGCCCTCGGTGCCCGAGGGCACCCGCGAGGGCGGCACCAGCACGTAGCTGCCGCGGCAGTGCCAGCGCAGCCCGGGGTGCTCGTCCACGGTCTCCGGGTGGCAGTCGAGCGCGCAGGGCCACCATTCGTCCTCGTCGTCCGGCGTGCCGCGGGTGGCGGTGAAGAACAGCATCCGGTCGGGGTCGGCGACGGCGACCGGGCCGACCTCGGTGCCGGCGGACGCGAGCCGTTCCAGCGCCGCATGGCCCGCGTCGGCGGGCAGGTCGAGCACGTCGTGGGCGCGGCCGGTCGCGGTGATGAAGTTGGCCTCGGGGTCGGCCCGCAGCCAGCGCAGGATCTGCTCGGGGTCGGTCGTGGCCTGGGTCTGCCAGGCGAGCGACACCGGGTGGCGGCCCGGGGTGGGACAGCCGATGCGCTCGCACGAACAGCCGTAGCCCTGCGGGTGCGCCGCCGGCGCGAGCGGCAGGCCCGCGCGCGCGGCGGCGAGCAGCAGCTCCTCGCGGGCCAGGGCCGCGGCGGCGCCTGCGGCTGCGCCGCGCGCACCGCGCCGCAGCCAGCGGGGGAATCTGCTCTCGCGTTCCATGAGCCTCCTGCCGCGTCACTTCTTGGCCGACGAGCCGTGGAGCGTCTGCGGCCGTTCGTTTATTCCGCTGTAACGTGCGTGTCGCGCGTATCGGGCACATCCTGCCCTGTACCGGTCCCGGATGGGTAATCGGGAGAAACGGTGGAAACGGGCGGCCACGCGGCGCCCCACTCGGCGGAGCGGGCCGCCCGGTAGTCCTCGCGGTGCCGTTTCGACACCGTGGTCCGGCCGATCCCGCCGTCCGCCGCACACACGTCGAGCAGCACCTGGCCCTTGCGCAGCAGGGGCCTGCGCACGACGCGGCCGGGCGCCGGCGCCCCCGCGACGCGCTCGTGCGCGGCGGCGACGTAGGCGAACTTCTCGTCCTCGTACGGCAGCACGCCGCCTTTCACCCGTCGGTGGAGTGCCGAACGGCTGACCCGTGCCGCGAAGTGGCACCAGTCCTCGCCTCCGGCGAGGGGGCAGGTGTTGCCGTGCGGGCAGGGCGCGAGGACGCGGAGCCCGGCGGCGAGCAGCCGGTCGCGGGCCGCGCGCACGCGCCGGTGGCCGTCGGGGGTGCCGGGCTCGACGAGGACGACGGCGGCGCCGGCCGCAGCGGCGGCGTCCACCAGGGCGTCCCGGTCCGCCGGTGGCAGCTCGCCGAGCAGGTACGAGGCGGTGACGAGGTCGGCCGCGGGCAGGTCGGCCCCGGTGCCGCCGAGGCCGGCTCTGCGCCACTCGACGCCGTCGAGGCGGCCCGCGGCGAGTTCGCGGCCGAGGTCGAGCGCGGGCCCCGCCCGGTCGAGGACGACCGTGCGCGGGCCCGGCCCGCCGGCCCAGACGGCGTCGGCGGCCCAGGCCGCGGCGCCGGTGCCGCCGCCGAGGTCGAGGTGGGTCGCGGGCGCCCAGCCCGCGGCCCGTTCCGCGAAGGCGGCGAGCGCGGCGCGCACGGCCTCGTAGGTGGCCGGCATGCGGTAGGCGGCGTAGGCGAGCGCGGTGGCCCGGTCGGCGAGGACGGGCGCGGGGCCGCCCTCGCGGTACCCGCTCATCAGCCGCTCGACGGCCTCCGCCGCCCGGCGGGGCGGCAGGCCGTCGAGCAGCTGGTCAAGCGCGGTGCGCAGGCGCTCGGAAGTGCTGGTCACCGGGTCAGGATAGGGCCGCGGGCGCGGCGGCGCGGGCGGCAGAGGGTGACGAAGCAGAGCACGGCCAGCAGCGCGAACGTGAGCTGCACCACGGCCATGGGCACCGCCGTGTCCTCGCCCGCGACGCCGACCAGCGGCGAGGCGACCGCGCCGACGAAGAACGCGGACGCGCCCAGCAGCGCCGACGCGGACCCGGCGACGTGCCCGGCCCGGTCCAGGCCCTCGGCGTTGGCGTTGGGCAGGACCAGCGGCATCGCGCCCATCAGGACGAACAGGCCGATCGAGATGGCGACGAGGCCCGGGTCGCCGAACACGCCGCTGGTCATCACCACGAGCGCCGCGGCGGCCAGGGTGATCACCAGCAGGCCGGCGGCCATGATCCGGTGGGTGGGGACGCGGCCGACGAGGATCTTGCCGTTGACCTGGCCCATGGCGACCAGCGAGATGGAGTTGAGCATGAACAGGAGGCTGAACGTCTGCGGCGAGGCGCCGTAGATCTCCTGGATGACGAACGGGGAGGCCGCGATGTAGGCGAAGAGCGAGGCGAACACCAGGCTGCCGACCAGCAGGTGGCCGGTGAAGACGCGGTCGGTGAACAGGCCGCCCATCGCGCGCAGCGCGGTGGGCACGCCGCCGCCGTTGCGCCGCTCGGCCGGCAGGGTCTCGGGCAGCCAGCGGTGGACGACGAGGACGAGGAGGAGCCCGGCGACCGCGAGCACCACGAAGATGCCGCGCCAGTCGGTGAACCGCATCAGCTGGCCGCCGAAGACGGGTGCCATGATCGGGGCCACGCCGGAGATGAGCATGAGGGTGGAGAAGAAGCGGGCCATGGCGATGCCGTCGAACAGGTCGCGGACCACGGCCCTGGCGATGACGACCCCGGCGGCGCCCGCGAGGCCCTGGAGGAGCCTGAAGACGGTCAGGGTCTCCACGTTGGGCGCGAGGGCGCAGGCCAGGGAGGCCGCGACGTAGGCGAGCATGCCGATCATCAACGGCAGCCGGCGGCCGAGCTGGTCGCTCATCGGGCCGACGACGAGCTGGCCGAGGCCGAGGCCGAGGAGGCAGGCCGTCAGGGTCAGCTGCACGGTGGCGGCGCCGGTGCCGAGGGCGTCCCCGATGTCCGGCAGGGCCGGCAGGTACATGTCCATGGACAGCGGCGGCACGGCGGTGAGGCCGCCGAGGATGAGGGTGAGCAGCAGTCCGGCCCGCTGCTTGCGACTCATGTCGCCGCGGGCCGGTGGGTGTGCCGCCGTGGCCTCGGGTCGTCCCCGGGTGGGCGGAGGGGTCGGTGGTGAGCTGGGTATCGGGTCGGTCAGGGGGGTGGAGCCGGGGGCGGCCGTGGGCTGGCCGGGCTGGTTCATGAACCTCTCCGTGAAGCGCGGGAACGATCCGATCATCCCACGAATTGATGTGCGACCCCAGTTGGTTTGCTCCGTCCGCGCCGTGCTGTGCGCCGTGCGCGCGGGCCTGCGGACGTGCCGGCCGGCGCGCCCCGCGCGGGCGCACCACCGGCCGCCACGGGCGCCGACCGGTCGCGCGGCGCCCGGTGGCCCGCTGCGCCGCGCGGCGTGGAAGCGCTGGTCACCGGGGATGCCGCACGACCGGGTGGCCCTCGGGCCCGCGTGCGGGGGCGGACCGGGAACCCGTCGGCCCAGGCCCGCGGACGCGCCGGGCGCACGCCCCCGGCGCGCTCCGCGTGCCCCTCGGCGCGGGTACGGACGTGACCAACCACACGCGCGACGCACACGCCGTGCTCAGGCGCGGGCGAGGCGGCGGCGCGCCGTTCGCCAGGACGCGGAATACGCGGACGCAGCCTGCCGGTTGGCCCCGGCATGACACACGACATCCTGCGGTACGCGGCGTTCACCGGCGACCCGGCGGGCGGCAATCCGGCCGGCGTGGTGCTGGACGCGGCGGGCCTCGACGAGGCGGAGATGCTGCGGATCGCGGCCGAGGTGGGCTACTCGGAGACGGCCTTCCTGACCCGCGCGCCCGAGGGCGGCGAGGGCGCGTTCGCGGTCCGCTACTTCAGCCCGCTCGCCGAGGTCCCGTTCTGCGGGCACGCCACCGTCGCGGCTGCCGTGGCCCTGGCGGAACGCGGCGCGCCCGGCGAGCTGACCTTCCGCACCCGGGCCGGCGCGGTCCCCGTGGCCGTGTCCGCGACGGACGGCGCGCCGAGCGCGACGCTCACCAGCGTGCCGCCGTATCAGGAGCCGGTGGACCCGGCCGACCTGGCCGAGGCGCTCGCGGCCCTCGACTGGGCGGCCGGCGACCTCGACCCGGAGCTGCCGCCCCGCATCGCGTTCGCCGGGGCGCGGCACCTGGTGCTCGGCGCCGGGACGCGGGAGCGCCTGGCCCGCCTCGACTACGACGCCGAGCGCCTGGCCGCGCTGATGCGGCGCCTCGACCTGACGACGGTGCACCTGGCGTGGCGCGAGTCGCCCGCCGTGCACCATGTGCGCAACGCCTTCCCCGTGGGCGGCGTGGCCGAGGACCCGGCGACCGGCGCCGCGGCGGCGGCCTACGGCGGCTACCTGCGCTCCCTCGGCCTGGCCGCGCCCCCCGACGTGCTCACCCTGCACCAGGGCCACGACCTCGGCCGCCCGGCCCTGCTGACGGTCACGCTCTCCGCGGACGCCCCGGGTGTGCGCGTGCGCGGCACGGCCGTGGCCATCCCGTCCGGGGGTCGAGATCAGGACCGGGACGAGGGGCCGGCCGCCTGACGGGGGACTCGGCCGGCGGCCCTCACGGCACGACGACGATCTTGCCCACGTGCGCGCCGCGCCGGAACTCCTCCTGCGCGGCGTGGAGTTCGCCCAGGGGGAAGCGCGCCGCGACGCGCGGCCTGATGCCGCCGGTCGCGGCCAGCTCCGCCAGGGCCGCGAAGTGGGCGCGGGTGTGCATCGACGAGCCGATGAGGCTGAGGTTGTGCAGGTACAGGCGGCGCAGGTCGAACCGCACGACGGGGCCCGCGACGGCGCCCGCGATCACCCAGCGGGCGCCTTCGCGCAGCGTGGGCAGCAGCCGTTCCGGCCACGGCCCGCCCGCCACGTCCGCGACGGCGTCGAGTCCTTCGGGGGCCAGCGCCCCCACCTGGCGAACCAGCTCCTCCGGGTCGGTGTCCCGGTCGAGGGTGGCCTCGGCGCCCGCGTCGCGCAGCTCCGCCGCCTTGGAGCCGCTGGTGAGGGCAAGCACCCGCGCCCCGCGCGCGGCGGCCAGCTGCACGAGGGCGAGTCCGACGCCGCCGGACGCCCCGGTCACCAGCACCGTCTCGCCGCCCGCGAGCCGGGCGCGTTCGAGCATGCCCATCGCCGTTCCGTAGGCGACGGGCAGGGCGGCGAGTTCCTCGTCGGACAGCGGCGACGAGGTCATGTCGTGCAGCCTGGCGGCCTCCACGGCCACGTACGCGGCGAATCCGCCGTCCGCCTCGCTGCCCAGCAGCCCGACGGGTGGCGCGTCCTCGTGCTCGTCCGCGTAGAAGGCGGGGTCGACCAGGACCCGGCGGCCCGTCCACTCCTCGGAGACGTCCTCGGCGACCGCGGCGACGACCCCCGCGATGTCCCCGCCCTGGATGCGCGGGAAGTCCAGCGGCCCGCGCCAGCCGGCCTCCGCCTCGGGGCGGCCCGGCAGCCCGTAGGCGCCCTCCCTGGTCCACACGTCCGTGTTGTTCAGCGCCGCCGCGGTCACCCGCACGAGCACCCGGCCGGGGCCGACGGCCGGCACGGGCCAGTCGGTCCTCAGTTCGAGTGCGTCGGGGCCCCCGTGCCTGACCAGGACGGCGGCGGTCATCAGGTCGTTCATCATCGCTCCATGCTGCTTGCCGTTCCCCCGCCCCGCCCGGCGGGGGCGGATCCCCGGCCGGGCGGGGCGGGCGGGGGATTCAGGTCTTCAGGTGCCGGACGGGCCTGCGGGTGCTCGACTCGATGTCCTGCACCGTCAGGTGCACCAGCTGGTGCGAGAGCTCCGACAGGGCGCGGGCCACCGCGAGTTCGCGGCCGATCGCGGGGATGTGCGGGTCCTCGGGGTTGGCCCTCGCCGTGCCCTCGGCGACCAGGACGGTGTCCGGTTTGCCCTCAAGCCTGGCTTCCGCCCGCGTCATCCGGTTCTCGGTGTCGATGGACACCCGCACGTGCCATGTCTCGCTCGGCATCTGGCGCTCCCTGCTGCTCGTTCCCGTCGTCGGTCGGACCTCGTGACATTCCTGGGTTCCTCGGATCGCGCGTTCCATGTCCCCCGGGCCCGGGTCGGTCACGCCCCCCGCGCGGCGGGCGCCACGCGCAGGACGTCGAGCACGGGCCAGGGCACGTCGGGCCCGGCGCGCGAGGCGGACACCGCGACGCCGCCGGTGCCGGGCTCGGCGCGCGCGGTGCTGGTCAGCCGCACCCGCCCGTCGGCGACGACGGTGGTCCGGCCGCCGCGCACGGTGACGTCGAGCCGGTGGGACGTGCGGCGCGGCAGGGCGCGCTCCGCGCGCGTCGTGCCGTTCTCGACGATGCGGACGCGGTGGTGGGAGACCCGGATCTCGACGGGCGAGGCGCCGCCGACGCGGGCGGTGAGCCCGAACGTCGCGCCGCCCGCGGTCAGGCCCGAGACCTCGGCGCGCACGGTGTAGTCGTCCCAGTCGGCGCTCGCGTGCGGCGCGTACGACGCGTACTGGTGGCGGCCGGTCGCGGGCCGGTGCGGGCCGCCGCCGGGGAGTTCGCCCGGCCCCGGCGGCCTGCGGTCGGCGGCGAGCCAGCGGCCCGGATCGGCCAGCAGGTCGCCGCCGGGCGGCACGGGCGTGCGCCGCGCCACCTCGCGGACGAGCGCGTCCGCGGTGGTGGTGGCGAGGACTTCGAGCCGCTCGAACCGGCCGCCCGCGGCCGACCTGCGGCTCGGCGGCAGCGGCCGTTCCGCCTGGTTGGTGAGGGCCGCGGCGAACGTGTCCCGGATCAGCTCATCGGGGAAGCCGCGCTCGTCGGAGTACGGGTAGGAGAACAGCTCGGGCCTGGGCAGGCGGTGCTCCGCGAACGCCGCGAGGGAGCGGTCGATGTCCTCGCGCACCCCCGTGGCCGGCGCGCCGCCCGGCTCCCGGTCGTGCAGGTCGTGGCTGTGGCTCTGGAAGTCCCAGCGGCCGGACGCGCGCATGCGCGCGATCTCCTCCCAGGACAGGTAGTAGGGCCGGTGCCTGCCGACCCGGCCGGTGATGAGGAACGCCGACCCGTGCGCGCCGTGGCGCCGCAGGACGGGGTCGGCGTGCACCCACAGGCCGCCACAGGCCGCGCGTTCCGTCGTCGAACGTGAGCAGCACCCCGCGCGGCGGCAGCGGTCCGCCCTCGGCCCACGCGGTGAACTCGTCGGCGGTGAGCGTGCGGTAGCCGGCGGCGGTGAGGGCGGTGAGGTGGGCGTCGAGGCGTTCAGGACGCACGGTGTAGGGGCTGTCGCCGGGACCGATGTCGTGGTAGGCGAGGACCACGGGCGCGGCCCGTTCCGGCAGCCCGGCGCCGGCGGCGCGCCAGGCGGCGGTGCGGGCCGGGTCGGCCGCGGGCTCGGGCGCGTCGTCCTGGGCGGCGACGGGGTCGCCGGGTTCGTGCAGGTGCCAGGCCGCCGCGAACGGCGCGGCCAGCACGGCGGCGGCGGCCAGGCCGAGGCCGGCGCGCAGCAGGCGCGTGGTGCTCACGGCAGGGGCCACTGCGGCAGCCGGCCGCGGCACAGGACGAAGGCGTAGAGCGCGGCGACGGCGAGTGCCGCGGCGGCGGAACGCAGGGCGGCCGGGACGTTCACGCGGCACTCCTCGACCAGGTGGCACGGCGGATGGTGAGCAGGGACCACGGCAGCAGCCAGGCCAGGACGGTCGCCGACAGCAGGCTCATCAGCGGGCGGTAGCGCCAGCGCGTTCCCGGGTGGTCCAGGCGGAAGGCCAGGCCCCACACGACTCCCTTGAGCGCGACGCCCGCCAGGTACAGGACGGTGAGCGCCCACAGCCCGGCGGCCGGGGCCCACACCAGGTGCCGGACGGCCATGGCGGGCGCGGCGAGCACCCACAGCACGTGCCCGTAGTAGAGGGCGGCGGCGCCGGGGCCGCGGCGCCACATGAAGGTGCCGGTGAAGAAGACGTTGCGGATGAAGCTCTTCTTCCAGCGGATCTGCTGGCGCAGGAACGGCCGCACGCGGGCCGGGACGGTGGTGCGCACCTCGGCGGAGCGCACGTAGCCGGTCCGCCAGCGCCGTTCCGGGTGGTCGGTGCCGCGGACGAACGGCGAGTCGGCGTGCCGCTCCTTCAGGCGCCGGCCGACGCGGAACTGGCCGAGGACGTAGGCGGTGAGCTGCCGGTCGGTGGCGAAGCGGAAGTCGCGGCCGAGGAAGCGGTCCTCGGCCCAGGCGGGCAGGTAGTTCCACACGGCGTCGCGGCGGAACACCGCGAGCGGGCCCGACACGCAGGTCACGGAGCCGAAGACCGACTCGGCGCCCTTGGCGACGCGGAACTGCCCCTCGTACCAGACGTCCTGGACGCGGGCGAGCAGGGACGCGTCGGCGTTCAGCGCGCGGGCGTGGCCGCTGACGGCGCCGAGTTCGGGGTGCCGGACGAGGGCGTCGACGCAGCGGCCCAGCGCGTCGGGCGCGAGCAGGCAGTCGGAGTCGGTGAACGCGAGCACGTCGCCCTCCGCGCAGGCGGCGGCCCGCACCAGGGCGCGCTTCTTGCCGACGTTGCGGTCCAGGTACAGGACGCGGATGGGGAGTTCGGCGGAAAGGGCGCGCAGCACCTCGGGCGTTCCGTCGGTGGAGGCGTCGTCGACGACGACGATGTCGAGCCGGGGGCAGTCGCCCGCCGCCATGGACCGCACGCACGCCTCGATGTGGTCGCGCTCGTCCCGGACGGCGAGCAGGAAGGTGACGCGGGGGCGGGGCGGCAGCGGCGGGAACCGCTCGGCGGCCCGGCGCGGGCGGCGGCGCAGGGTCCGCGTCGCGGGGTCGTCGTAGTGGCCGTAGGCGATGAACAGCATCGCGGTGGTCACGGCGAGCACGAGGAACCCGTAGCCGAGGACGAGCGGTCCGCCGGGCAGGCGGGGCGCCTGCGCGGCGAGCAGGACGAGCAGCGGAAGCAGGGCGAGGAGGGTGAGCAGGCGGCGCAGCGCGTGCCGCACGCCGTCGTCGGCCGGCAGGGCCCCGGGGGCGCGGTCGAGGCGGTGGGCGCGGGGGGCCGGAGTCATACCAGGTACCGCTCCTTGACGCTGTCGAGCCGGTAGGTGGCGTCGAGAACGGGCCCGCGCCCTTCGAGCCAGGTGAGGTCGTGCCCCGGGTGGGCGGTGTGGACGACGACGAGGTCCCAGTGCTCCGCGGCCGGGTCCTCGCGGTGGCGCAGCGTCCGGCCGTTCACCCGCAGGGCGGGGATCAGCGGGTCGGTGTAGGCGATGTCGGCGCCGGCCGCGGCCAGGTCCTCGATGAGGTGCAGCGCGGGCGATTCGCGGTGGTCGGCGACGCCCGGCTTGTAGGCGACCCCGGCGATGAGCACGCGCGCGCCGGGCACGGGGACGCCGTGCGCGGCCAGCACGTCGCGCGCGCGGCGCGCCACCTGGTGCGGGCGGGCGGCGAGCGCGGCCATGGCCGTGTCGACGAGCGGGGCGGGCACGCGGGCGGCGCGCAGCTGCCACAGCAGGTAGTGGGGGTCGCAGGGGATGCAGTGGCCGCCCGCTACCGGACCGGGCCGGAACGGCAGGAAGCCGTACGGTTTCGTCGCCGCCGCGTCGACGACCTCCGTGATGTCGAGGTCCAGGTGTCCCGCGATGGCGGCGAACTCGTTGACCAGCGCGATGTTGACGGCCCTGAAGGTGTTCTCCAGGAGCTTGGTCAGCTCGGCCGCCTCCGGGGAGCCGACGACGTGGACGCGGTCGGCGACGGGTTCGAGGAGCGCGGCGGCGCGGCGACCGCACTCGGGGGTCGCGCCGCCGACGACGCGGGGCGTGGCGTGCTGCGGGTGGTCGGCGTTGCCCGGGTCGATGCGTTCGGGGGCGCAGGCGACGAAGACGTCCTGGGCGACGGCGAGCCCCCGGGCGGCGAGCGGTTCGATCAGCAGTTCACGGGTGGTTCCGACCCAGCTGGTCGACGCGAGCACGAGAATCTGCCCGGGGGACGCGTGCCGGACGGCGGCGGCGCAGGCGGCGCGCAACGCGCCGGGGGCGGGCACCCGGTGGCCGTCCACGGGGGTCGGCACGCAGATGACGACCGAGCCGACGCCCGCGAGTGCGGCCGGATCCGCGGTGAGGGTGAACGCGGGGGAGTCCGCGTGCGCGCGCAGTCTGGCCCGGTCCTCGGGCAGGAGGTCGGCCGTTCCCGCCCGCACGGCCGCGAGCCGGGCGGGGTCGGTGTCGAGGCCGATGACCGATCGCCCCGCGGACAGCAGCGCGAGCGCGGTGGGAAGGCCGACGTAGCCGAGGCCGACAACCGCCACGGGCCCGGAAGACCATCGCATGACTTGCCCATCTGCCGACGGAAGGAGGAACTCCGGTTTGGTTCCGTCTGCGGAACGTACCGCCACAAACGATCACATGGCGATATTTCCGGTCGATAAGCCCGGCGATTCCGCCGGTCCAGCGTCTTCCCGCCGCCGCGCGAGCCGCCCGCGCCGGGCGCGCCGGGCGCGTTCCCGAGCTCGCGCGCCTCCCGCGCGCCGGGCGGGCCCGCGGGGCCGGCACGCGCGGACCGGTCCCGCGGGTCAGGCGATGCCGGTGACGGTCACCGTCACCCGGACGCCGGGCGGGCCCGCGGGTCCGCCCGCCGCGCCCGTCTCCTCGGCGACGGCGCGCAGCACCGCCGCCCGCACGGACCTGGTCACGTCGAGCGCGCGGTGCCCCCGGCGCGTGGCCAGCTCGATCCTGATGTCCCAAGCGCCCGGCGCCGCATCGCGCCTGACCCGGATCGCGCCCGCCCCGCGCGGGCCGCGCCCGGCCCGGCCGCGCAGCAGGTCGCCGAACCCGGGCCGCAGGAACGCCACTCCTGGCACGGCGACGGCCGCCGAGGCGGCGGCAGCGCGCACCCGCGCGTCGAGATCCGCAGAACGACCGCTCACCGGCTGCCTCCCTCGTCCGCGCCCGCCGCGCCCCGCGCTTCCCCGGGTTCTCCGGGGCCCCCGGGTTCGGCGGGTCCCCCGGATTCCTCCGGTTCCCGCGCCATGGCGGGCCACACGCCGTCCTCGGGCTCCAGGATGTCGACGACCACGATGTCGATGGCCGACACGGCCAGGCCGATGGCCTCGCGGGCGGCGCGCGCGACGCGTTCGCGCACCGCTTCGGCCAGGCGCGGCACGGTCCAGTCGGGTCCTGCCGCCACTTCGAGGCGCACCAGGACAGGGGCGCCGCGCCCGGCGGCCCGCGGGTCCCCCGGCGTGACGCGGCAGCTGCCCGCGCGCACGCCGGGCAGCGACTCAGCGGCGGCGCGGAACGTCTTGGCCGCTGCGGCCTCCACGATCCACGCGTCCTCGTCGGGCTCGCCGAGCGGCAGGGTGCGTCCCGGCCGCAGTTCGAGCCGCACGATGTCCATGACGCGCGCGGTGACCGCACGGGCGTCGGGCGCCCCCCGCGGGCCGGGCGGGGCGGCTCTGCTCTGCTCGACGAACGCGCCGAGGGCGCGCATCTCCGCCAGGGCGGCCGTGCAGTGCGGGCACCGCGCGTAGTGCGGGTCCTGTTCCGCCCGGCCCTCGTCCCAGTCCTCCCAGACCTCCATCAGGGACCGGCCGCAGGGCAGTTCGTCCGGATCGAGCGGCTCGTTCAGCGCCATGCTTCCATCGCCTCCGTCAGGTAGCGCCTGGCCCGGAAGATCCGGCCGCGCACGGCTTGGTGGCTGATGCCCACCGTGTGCGCGATGTCCTCGTACGACAACCCGTGGAACTCGCGCAGCACCCAGCAGGCCCGCTGTTCCGGTGACAGGCCGCCCAGGGCCGCGTGCAGCGCGCGGACCGCCGCCGTCGACTCGGCCGTCCGCGCGGGCGAGACCAGGTGCTCCGGCGCGGCCGGCTCCGCCACGGCATCGAGCGGCGCGGTGGGCCGCCGGGCCCGCAGCTGGTTCAGGCAGCGATTGGTGACGATCCGGTACATCCAGGTCCTGAACGTCGCGTCGCCGCGGAACTCGGGCAGTCGGCGCCAGGCGCTGACGAACGCCTCTTGGACCGCGTCCTCCGCGTCCGTTCCGCCGCCGAGCAGGTGACTGGCCAGCCGCAGCAGTTCGGGCCCGTGCCGCCTGACCAGCGCCTCGAAGGCATCCTCGTCCCCCTCCCCGGCCCGTGCCGCGAGCAGGGCGTCGTCCACACCGCCGGCGCCGCCCACCGCGGCTCCAGCCACCTCGGCCACCCGCTGAACTCCTTCCGGCCGCGGGAAGATCCCGTTCGAGCCCGATAGAACACCACAGATCCCGGGCACCCGGAAGGCCCGGGACACCCCGCGGAAAGACGCGAGAAAATACGGAATCGCGCGTGACGATCCACGGCGGCCGGTGTCCAACAGGGTGTCAGAGCGACATCGGACCGCAACCGGAAGGTACGCCATGGCAACGAGGACCGCTCCCGCTCCCACCGTCCCCGCCACGTCCGCCACATCCGCCACGTCCGCCGGGGAACCGGCGGCGCCGGAGCGCACCGCCGGCCGGAGGCCGGACGCCGGCACCACGGTCAGCGAGGGCAGCGCGGGCACGCGGGAGCCGGCCGCGACGCGCGGCCGGACCTCCATCGCCGCCGGCGTGGTGGAGAAGATCGCCGGACTCGCGGCGCGCGAGGTGCCCGGCGTGTTCGCGCTCGGCGGCACGCTGTCCCGTACGCTCGGCGCGGTCCGCGACCGGGTGCCGGGCGGCGGGCACGCCGGCGCGAGCCGCGGCGTGTCGGTCGAGGTCGGCCGGCGGCAGACGGCCGTCGACCTGGACGTGATGCTGGAATACGGGGTCCCCATCGACGAAGTCGCCCGCGACATCAGGGAGAATGTCATCGGGGCCGTCGAGCGCATGACCGGGCTCGAAGTCATCGAGGTCAACATCTCCGTCGTCGATGTCCGTCTCCCCGACGAGGAGGCAACCGCTCACGAGCCGCGCGTTCAGTGAGGTACCGGGACCCACGCGCGCGCCACGGCGGCCGGGCGCACTGGACGCAGCGTCCCTCCCCCGCTCTCGGGGTCATCGCCGTGTCCGTCGCGGTCTGGGCGGTCGCGGTACTCGGCTTGACGACGAGGTGAGTTGATGCGTGACCGAAGGCCGCGCGCCCGGTGGGTCGTCGCGCTGCGCCGCACGCCCGTGTCGCTGTGGCGCGACGACATCGACCACTGGGCCGCCGCCCTGACGTACTACTCGGTGCTCGCGGTGTTCCCCACGCTGCTGGTCGCGATGTCGGTGACCGGGCTGGCCGATCCGGTGGCGGCGAAGGACCTGATCGGCGAGGTGACCTCGCTGCTGCCCGCGGGTTCGGGCGAGGACGTCAGGGCGGCGCTCGAAGAGCCCGTCGGCCAGCGGCCGGCCGCCTGGCTCGTCATCGCGGTCGGTTCTGCCAGCGCCTGGCTGTCGGCGTACAACTACCTGAGCGTGTTCCGCCGGGTGTCGCACGGCATGCACGACGTCGTGGACCGCAGGCCGCCGCTGCGTACCGTGCCCCGCACCATGCTGGCGGCGCTGCTGCTGCTCGGGCTGCTGGTGTGCAGCGCGACGGTACTGGTCCTGACCGGCGGCGCGGTCCGCTCCCTGGCCTGGCTGCTCGGCATAGGCGAGGCGGGCACGACGGCCTGGAACGTGCTCAAGTGGCCGCTGCTGCTCGTCCTCGTGACGAGCCTGGTGCTCATGCTGTTCCGCTCAGGTCCCGGCGGTGCGGGCTCGGTGCGGCGCGCGGCGCCGGGCGGCGCGCTCGCCGTGCTGCTGTGGCTGGTGGCCTCGGTGGGTTTCGCCCTGTACGCCTCAAGCGTGCCGACCTACAGCCGGCTGTACGGCTCGCTCGCGGGCATCATCGTGTTCCTCGTCTGGCTGTGGGTGTCCAACCTCTCCCTCCTGGCCGGGGTGCAGTTCAACGCCGAACTGGCCAAACTGCCTCGGGACGCGCCGCGGCACGCGGCCGGCCGGACGGCGCCGCCGCCGGGCGCGCCGCCGCCGGGCGGCCCGGTGGCACCGCCCGCCCGGCGGCCCGATGGGCGCGAGCCCGTCGCCCACGGCCGCGGCGACCGCGGCTGACGGGCGGGCGGTGCCAGGCTCAGTCCGGGCGCGCGGCCCGCGCCGCGAGGAGCCTGGCCGGGCGCTGCGGCGACAGGTCGAGCCGGACGGCCACGCCCGGCACCGCGATGCTGGGGATCATCATGCGCAGCAGGTGCGCGACCTCGGTGACGAGCGCGGGCGAGGGGGCGACCGACGCGGAGACGACCCCGATGCCGGTCCAGGAGCCGACGAACAGCCGGGCGGTCTCCACCGAGGAGACGTGCGGGAAGACCTCCCCGCGCTCCTTGGCCCTGGTGAGCAGGCGCGCCCCCAGGTCGATCCAGTCCGGCCAGCGGGTGCCGAACGCCGCGCGGGCCCGCTGGTCGATGGACAGCCGCAGCGCCGCGCTCAGCAGCGGCTCGCGCGGCAGGCGGTGGGCCAGCAGCAGCCCGGCGTCCACGAACTCCTGCATCGTGAACTCCTGCTCGCCCAGCCCCTCGGTGGTGACGGCCTCGGCGAGCACGCTGCGCGCCAGGTCCTCCTTGGAGCCGAAGTGGAAGTACAGCGCGCCGCGCGTGACATCGGCCCGGTCGAGGATCTGGGCGATCGTGGACGCCTCGTAACCGCACTCGTCGAAGACGGCGGCCGCCGCCTCCAAAATCGTTCTGCGTGTCCTGATCGCCCGGGCCTGCCGCGCCACCGTGTCCGCCCCCGTCCGCCGATCGCCCCGCCTGCCGGCACCCGCCGCAGTGTAGTGCCGGCCGGTTTCGGCGCGGTCTCGCTCGCCGGGCCGGGCGGGGCCGGCTCGGGGCGGCCGTGGGCGGGCCCGCGGCTCAGTGGTTGACGAACCCGCCGTCCACCGGGACCACCGCCCCCGTGACGAACGACGCCCGGTCGCTGCACAGCCACGCGGCGGCCTCGGCGACCTCCTCGGGCTCCGCGGTCCTGCCCTGCGGCGTCGACGCGTGTGCGAGCCGCCTCAGTTCCGGATGGCGCGCGAACCAGTCGTCGATGATCTCGCTGCGCGTGGTGCCGGGCGCGATGGCGTTGACCCGTATCCCCTGCCGCGCGTACTCGTCCGCCGCCGCCCGGGTCAGGCCGATCACCGCGTGTTTCGACGCGATGTAGGGCGCGGCCGTCGGGATGGCCACGAGCCCGGCCACGCTGCTGTTGTTCACGATCGCGCCGCCGCCGTGCTCCAGCATCGCGCCGATCTCGTACCGCAGGCAGTTCCACACGCCGCGCACGTTGGTGTCCATGATGGTGTCGTAAACGTCGTCGCCCATCAGGTGCAGCGGCGTACGGTCCCCGCCCACTCCCGCGTTGTTGAAGCACGCGTCCAGCCGCCCGTACCGCTCGGTGACCCGCGCCACCGCGCGCGCGACGTCCCCCGGAAGCAGCACGTCGCACACCGTGTAGGCCGCTTCCGCGCCCTGGGCGCGCAACTCGGCGGTCAGCGCGGCGAGTCGCTCCTCCCGGCGCGCGGCGAGCATCACCTTCGCCCCCTGACGGGCGAAGACCCTGGCCGCGGCGGCGCCTATTCCACTGCTCGCCCCGGTAATGAAAACCACCTTGCCGGCAAGAAAGCTCCCGTCTCTCTCCATGCCGCGAAGCGTACCGCGCGGTCGGTGACCCCTTCCTTTTCAAGAAGGCCACGTCGGCCATCTTTTCCCCAGCCGCGGGAAAACAGGCGCAAAACAACACCACACCCGAAGGAACGCCCGAAGGACGACACGGCGGAAAAGGGAAATCCACCAGCTCTCGCCCGTACCCGCCATGGCCATTCTTGGTACGTGATGGCGGGGTAAGTCAACCCGTGCGCCGTGCCCCCGGCATACGCCACGGGGAAACGTCGAGGCCACGGGGAACGGGTCGGCCGCGCGGTGCGCCGGAGCGCGCGGTCACGCGCGGCGCCGCCCGGCCCCGCGGGTGGCGCCGCGCGCGGCCACGCGTCAGCCGGCCGGCCCCCGCCCGGCCGCGCTTCCGTCGCCCGGCGCGCGCCCGGGGGCGCAGCACACGTCGGGCGGCGGCCCGCCCTCCCCGGCGCACGCGGGCGGAGCGGTCCGCAGTTGCTCCTGCGCCTCCGCCCTGACCAGCACGGACAGCAGCAGCGTCCACATGGACGTGGCCTGGGCGGCCACCTCCCGATAGGGCACCCCCCGCCACGCCGTCGCCTCGGTGCCCGCGATCAGCGCGGCCACCAGCGTCTCGGCGTCCTCCTGCGCGACGCCTTCGTGCAGGACCCGCTCGGCCCGCGCCTGGCGGAGCAGCCGCCAGGCGGCCGACACGCAGGCGAGGTGGTAGTCGATGACCTGCTGCTCCCGCCCGGCGCGTTCACGGCCGATGCGCAGACTCGCCCTGACGGTCGGCTCGGCCGACATCCAGCAGGCGAGCGAATGCGTGAGATCGATGAGGGTCTGAAGCGCTGACGCATTGGCGCCGCGCAACTCTTCAATCGTCACGTTCAGCAGGTCGCAACTGCGCTGCTGGACCTGCTGGGCGAGTTCCGTTTTCGAAGCGAAATGGAAGTACAGCGCACCCTTCGTAACCTGGGCATAACGACTGATATCACTCATCGTGGCATCGGCATAGCCGTACTTGTCGATCACCTCGGCCGCTGCCGCCAATAACCTATTGCGCGTACGTTCGGATCTCTCCTGCACCGCCGGTCATCTCCCCTACAACCCAGTGCCGGTCTCGGACGCTACAAGATTAAACCGTTCATGCGGTTTGTAAATGCCCTATCCGAGAAGTGGAGTCGTGCGCGCGGGGCGCCCGGCGAGCAGCTGGGGGCCGGCGCGCACCGGGCGCACGTTTCGCCCCGGTCCGCTCGGCTGCCGCTCGCCGCCCGCCGTGGGCGCGGGCGCGTCACGAACCCGCGCGCCACCCCGTCCGGACGAAGGCCCGGCCGCCGCAGCGGGACGCGCGCGCCGTCGGGCGCGACCGCCGGAGCAGGCGTGGCACGATCGGGGAACGGGAACCCGACCTCCGGCCGGCGCGGAGGCCGAACGGAGGACCACGTGGCCGAGGAAAGCAACCAGCCGCTCGCGGCGGACGCGGAGTTCTGGCACGCGCTCTTCGTTCAACTGGGCACTCCCCTGGCCGTGGTGGACGCCGACGGGCGGATCGCGGCGGTGAACGCGGCCGTCGAACGGCTGCTCGGCCGCGCCGCGAGCACGATGGCCGGGCAGGACCTGCACTCCCTGCTGCACCGGCACGCCGATGAGGACGCCGACGCGGACGGGCCGTGCGCGCTGCGCCGCGCGCTCGCCCGGCGGGCGGCGGCCCGCGGCGCGGAGGACGGCTTCTTCGACAGCGCGGGGCGCCTCGTTCCCGTCGCCTGGTCGACCACGCCGGTGACCCGTGCGGGCGCGTTCCTCGGCACCGCCGTGCTGTTCACCGACATCACGGCCAGCCGCAGCGCGGACCGGGCCAGGACCGCGCGGACCAGCGCGCTCGAAGACCTCACCGACCGGCTCACCCTGGTGGCCGAGGTGACCGCGGTGCTCACCCAGACGCTCGACACCGAGGAGAGCCTGTCCCGGCTCGGCCGCCTGCTGATCCCCCGGCTGGCCGACTGGACCGCCGTCGACTTCCGCACCGGGGGCGAGGTGCACCGGGTCGCGGTCACCGGGCCCGAGGGCAGGGAAGCGGGTCAGGAGGAGTGGCACGGGCCGCTGCCCCCCGTGACCTCGCGGTCCCGTTCGGCGCTGGCCCGCGCCCTGCACGGCGGTGAGGCCATCGTGCAGGGCCCCGAGGAGATCGCGGCGCCGCCCGACTCGCCGCTGGCCGCCGTGCAGGCCGGCTTCCTCAAGGCCGTGGGCGCCACCTCCGTCGTCGTGGTGCCCCTGGGCTCGGGCGGGCAGCTCACCGGCGCCCTCACCCTCGCGCGCACCGACCCCGCGCGCCCGTACAGCACCGAGGACGTGAAGGTCGCGGCCGACATCGGCCGCCAGGCCGGCGTGACCCTCGACAACACCCGCCGGTTCGGTCGCCAGCGCGACGTCTCGGAGGCCATGCAGCGCAACCTGCTCGCCCCGCTGCCCCGCCCCGGCCGGCTGCGCCTGGCCGCGCGCTACGAGCCCGCGCCGGCCGGCTCCCAGGTCGGCGGCGACTGGTACGACGCGTTCGTCCTGCGCGACGGGGTCACGGCGCTGGTCATCGGCGACGTGGTCGGACACGACCTGACCGCGGCGGCGGGCATGGCCCAACTGCACGGCATGGTGCGCTCTTTGGCGTGGGACCGCACCGAGCCGCCGGGGGCCATCGTGGACCGCCTGGACGAGGCCATGCCCGCCATCACGACCGTCTCCATGGCCACGCTCGTGCTCGCCCGCGTCGAGGGCCGGGGCGACGGCCCCTGGCAGCTGTGCTGGACCAGCGCCGGCCACCCACCGCCCCTGCTGACGACGCCCGACGGCAACGCGCGCTACCTGGAGGACGGGCAGGGCCTGATCCTCGGCAGCGGGCTCGGCACCGGCCTCGGCAGCCGGCCGAGCGCGTCCGCGCCGCTGCCGCCGGGCGCCACCCTCCTCCTCTACACCGACGGCATGGTCGAGACCCCGGGCACGGACCTGGACACCGGCCTCGGCCGCCTGCGCCGCCACGCGGGCGCCCTCGCCGGCGAACCGCTCGACGCGTTCTGCGACCTGCTGCTGACCCGCCTGCCGCCCGGCGGCACGGACGACGTCGCCCTCCTCGCGCTGCGCGTGCCGTCCGATGACTGAGGGCGGCGGGAGCGGCGTTCAGGCTCCCGGCCCGGCCGCGCCGCGGTTGAGGAGCGCGGCACACCAGCGGAAGTGCCCGTCGCTTCCGTCCGTGGCGAACAGGTCGTACGTGGTCATGGCGTAGGCCGCCTGGTAGAGCGCCAGGACCTCGGGGTCGTGGCCGAGTTCGGCCGCGAACAGGCCGGTGAGCACGGCGGTGTGCTCGGCGGCGTGCGGCCCGTACATGTCCCACACGGCCGCGGTGACCGCCGCCTCGAACGCGGGGTCGCCCGCGGTGGTGAAGAATCCGAAGTCGAGCACGGCGGCGGGGCGCCCCTCGCCGTCCACATGGATGTTGGGCGGTACGAGGTCCCCGTGGACGACCGTGACGGGCGTGTCCCCGAGCGCGTGCAGCGCCTCGACGGTCCGCGACACCCGGCCGGTCAGGCCCGGGACGTGGGCGGCGAGCAGCGCGCCGTGGCGGTCGGTGGCCCGTTCGACGAGGGCGGCGAGGGCGGCGGGGAAGCGCGTGTGGCCCCGCCACAGCGGGCGGTCGTCGCCCTGCACGCTCAGGCGCCGCATCGCCTCGGTGCCCGGGACGGTGGCGAGGGAGCGCAGCACCGTCAGCAGGGCGTCGGTCTCGCGGGACGGGATGCGGCGCTCCGCGGCTGCGCCGCCCGCCTCGTCGCGGAACGGCGCCCCGGTCAGCTCGCGTTCATAGGTCACGAGAACGCCCTCGTGCTCCTCGACCCCAAAGATCTCCGGCGTCCCGAAGGGCAGCGGGTGGCGCGCGATGTCCGCGTAGACCTGGCGGGTCAGGTCCAGGCCGGCCGGCGGCCTCCCGCTCCACACCTTGGCCACCAGCCCCTCGTCCAGCCAGTAGACGGCGCCCTCGACGCCGGCCGCGAGCGGCCGGGCGCCGGGGTGACCCCGGTCGGTGAAGTACGCGGTCCATGCGGCGGTGTGCTCTTGGCGGTAGGTGACCATGGGCGCAGTCTCCGTGCCCGACCGCCCGGGGCGCACTCCGTTTTTCTGAAGTTCCCCTCTGAGGTGTCCTGTGTGACTCTCCTCCGTGCCGCCGCGCATCTCTCCGCGCCCCCGTCCGCCACGCGCGCCCGTCCGCCACGCGCGCCGGGCACGCACGCCGGATCGCGCGTGCACCAGCGCCCGCTCGGGCGCCGTCCGGACGACGCGCGGGTCCGCTCAGCGCGGGGGCGTGGCCCGGTCGAGGGAGCCGAGCAGCCGGGTCATCGCGGCGCCTGGCGGACCCGAGGGGGCCGACAGGGTGATCGTGGTGGCGTGCTGCTTGCCGCCCGCCCAGTCCGGCCGCCGGACCAGCAGGTCGGGGCGGGCGCCCACGATCACGAACAGCGGCAGCTCGGCGAAGGACTCGGCCAGGTTCTCGACCGCGGCGAGCAGCGATCCCCCGGCCTGGTGGAGACCGTCCACGGCGACGACGAGCGGGCGGTGGGCGGCGGCCAGTTCGAGGAAGCGCCGCCAGGCCGTGCCCACCTCCTGCGCACGGTCGGGCGACGGCGCCCCATTCATCTCGTTCGCCCCGTTCGCCTCGTTCGCCTCGTTCAGCAGGGAACGCAGGGCCGCCCGCAGCCAGTCGCGCTCGGCGGCCGAGCCGACCAGCCGTTCCAGCGACTCCTCGAACCGGCGCCGCGCGGCCCCGGCCGGCTCCGCGCCGGACGGCTCGCAGTACGCGCGCAGGACCGCGCGTCTCAGCGCGTGTTCGTCGTCCCCCGGCTCGACGCGGACGAACGGCAGGCAGCGCACGGCGTCGCCGCCCGGTGCCCCGCCCGGCTCGTCGCCCTCCGCGACCGTCCGCCGGAACTGCGTCAGCAGCCGCGTCCGGTCCGCGTCGACGCCGCTGAGCACGGTCACCAGGTGCGGCAGCGACCGGTGGACCGTGCGCAGGAACAGGCCGTGCAGCAGCCCGAGTTCGCGCCGCAACGCCGCCTCGGGCACCGGCGGCGCGCCGCCGTCGCCGGCCGGGACGCCGTCCACCAGCCAGCGGACGGGGGTGCCCCGGATCTCCCGGTACGCGATGGTGTGCCGGGTCGCCTCGCGGGTGCGGTCGCACGTGAGAATGCCGCCCACGGGCACCTGGGGCAGCAGGAACTGGCAGTCGTCCACCAGCGCGCCGTTCACCGAGTAGGTCCCGCCCTCTTCCGCGGGCGGGCGCACCACGGCCTCGCCCGTGACGACCGCGCTGCGGACCGCGAGATCGCGGGCCAGCGGCGCCGGCCCGCCGGTGAGGCAGTCGCGCAGGGCCATGGCGCAGCGCACGGCCCGCTCCGCGCTCTCGTGCGGGTCCTCCCCCTCGCCGTGGCCGCCGAAGAGTCCGAGGATGACGGCGCCCATCTGGGCGGCCACCGTGCCGCCGAGGCGTTCCAGCTGCTCCCGCACGAGCGCGGTCGTGTCCTCGATGACCTCGTCGACGACCTCGGCGGCGGCGTCGTCGAACGCCGGGCCGAGCTGGCTGCACACCAGCAGCACGCTGACGCGGCGGCGCCTGGCCGCGCGGGCCGGCCGCGCCTGCGGCTCCTCCGCCCGCGCGGGCGCGGCCGGGCCGGCCGCGGCGACCGGCGCGGCCGAACGGGCGGCGGGCCCGCGCACGGCGGGCGGATCGGCCAGCAGGCCGGGCGCGTGGGTGAGGATGGCCCGCTGCAAGTCGCGCAGCTCGTGGCTCGGTTCGAGTCCCAGGTCCTCGACGAGCGCCGACCTGGCGCGGTCGTAGACGCGCAGGGCCTCGGCCTGGCGGCCGCAGCGGTACAGCGCGCGCATGAGCTTGCCGCATGTTCGCTCGCGCAACGGGTGAGCCTCGACCATCGCCTCAAGGTCGCCGAGTATCGCGGCGTGGCGTCCGCACTGGAGTTCGGCCTCGAAGTAGTCCTCCATGGCGTCGAGCCGCGCGTTCTGGAGGGTGGTGAGTTCCGGCCAGTTGACGCCGGCCTCCGCGAGGTCGGCCAGGACGGGCCCGCGCCACAGCGCGAGGGCGTCCCGCAGGAGCCCGGCCGCGGCGGCCGGCGCACCGGCCGACAAATGGTCCTGCCCCTTTTTCACCTGGTCGTGAAAAGTGTATAAATCGACGTGCGCGGGGTCCGCCTTGATCACGTACCCGGGGGCCTGGGTGAGCAGCGGCACCGCCGCATCGGTGCCTTCGGGCGGCGAGAGCGTCCGCCGGAGCGACCAGATCGCGTTCTGGAGTATTTTGCGCGCCGTGGTCGGAGTGTCGCGCCCGCTCCACATGGCGCCCAGCAGTCTGCTGGTCGGAACGACCTGGTTCAGGTGTAACAATAGATACCCGAGGGCCGCTCGCTGTTTGAAGCCGCCGAGGTCCACCGGCCGGTGACTTATTGTCACCTCCAGCGGGCCCAGCATCCTGAAACGCATGAATTCCCCCCGTCCGCGTGCGAGCTGAATGCTGTTACCGGAAGGCGCCGCGATGGTGACCAACGCGAGCCTACCAAACGGATTCTCACCCCTGTCAAACACGTATGCACTCAATGTATGCGCGGTCGGCGCGAGGGCTCGCCGGCGATTTCAGCGGGTGATTTATCGCGCGGGCGAAAGAGTTCGGGGCGCGGACCCGGCCGCGCCGGGGAACGGCCGCGCGGGCCCCGGGCGGACCCCCGCGGCCGTTCCCCGGCGGGACTGGACGGCCGTCAGAGGAACGGCGTCTCGGGGTCGTGCCCGAGCAGCACCCGCCCCTGGACCTCCAGGTTCGTGCTGGCGAGCAGCAGGCCGTGCAGGGCGAGGCCGCGCGCGTCCCGGAAGAAGCGCTGGAGCGGGACGTTGCGCTGGATGACGCTGGCGCCACCGGCCGAGTACAGGATGTCGACGGCCTCACGGCACAGGTCGATCGCGAAGGAGGTCTTGCCGCGCACGTGCGCCTTCTCCTCCTCGCTCGGCTCCCCGCCGGCGTCGGCGTGGCGCTGGAGCATCGCGGTCTGGTCGTCGAGCAGCGCGCGGGCGGCGGCGATCTTGTTGTGCGCGGTGGCGACCTGGATCTGCGTCAGCGGGTGGCTGCTCTGGTCCTCGTAGGACGTGTAGGTGATGCCGCGGCCCGGCACCCGCTCGCGGAACAGTTCGAGCGCGCCCTCGGCCAGGCCCACGTAGGTGCCCGCGCACACGGCCATGATGTAGCTGAAGAGGCGGTAGCCGCGGCCGGGCGTGACGGGCGCGGTACGGCCCGGCGTGTTGTTGAGGATGGCCGACTCGTAGCTGATGACCCGGTGCTCGGGGACGAAGACGTCCTTGGCCGTGGTGCTTGAGCTGCCGGTCGCGGCGGCGGCCGAGGTGTTCCAGTCGTCGGCGATGGAGAACTGGTCCATCGGCAGGATGGCGACCGCCTCGGAGTGCGACCCGTCCGCCTCCTGGAGTATGGCGGCGGCGATGTTCCAGTCGGCGCCGCGGCAGCCGGTGTTGAACCGCCAGGTGCCGTTCAGCAGGTAGCCGCCCTCGGTGCGGGTGAGGGTGCCGCTCGGCGTGAAACCGCCGGAGATGCGCACCGACGTGCCCGCGAACACCTCGTCCTGGGCGGCGTCGGGGAAGAGCGTGGCGAGACCGGCCGAGGACATCCAGACCATGGAGACCCAGCCGGTGGAGCCGCAGCCGCGGCTGATCTCCCGCAGCACATCGGCCTGTTCCGGCAACGACAGGTCGAGGCCGCCGAAGCGGCGCGGCGTGGCGGCGCGGAAGACGCCGGCCTTCTCCAGCAGGGCGATGTTCTCCTCAGGGAGCCACCGCTTGTCCTCGGCCTCCTGCCCGTTCGCGCGCAGCCGCGGAACGGCGTCCCGGATGGCCTCGATGACGGACTCGACCTCGCGCTCAGCCATGGTGATCCTTCCTCACAGTCGACGGTTTCTCCTCGCGATGGGCGGCGCGGCGGCGCGGGGCGGGCCCGGCCGGGTGCCGTCCCACGGGCGTCCGGCGCGCACGGGGGCGATACGGCCCCGGCTCACAGCGGCGCTTGGCAGGTGTACGCGCGGAGCCGATCGCCGTGCGGCCGGTGATTACACGGGGAGCTTGTCGGCCACCGGACGGTCGATGGCCATCATCCACTTGCCGTTCTCGACCCGCCTGAGCACGTCCGTGCAGGTGCCGTGGATCTTCTGACGCTCGCCCGCGTCGTTCGTGATTTCGAGGTTGAAATCGACGACGACGAGAATCGTGTCACCCGCGGTGTAGGCGTACTTGATGCTGGAGTCGAGACTGGGACCGGTGGCCAGGAATTGCTTGATGGCCTCGGTCCGCTCGTTCCCCGTGAGCGGCTTCCCTGAGAGGTTGGAAATCGCGTCGTCACGGTAGAGCCGGTCGAATGCGGCGCCGTCGCCCGAGTTGAACGCCCGGAGGAACACCGCGTTCTGGACCTCGGGGTCGTCCGTGAGGTCGAGATTGTAGAGATCGGTCTCGGTGGTCGTGTCGGTGGTCATGGCGAAAGTACTCCACCTTCCTAGAGGTTCCCGCGCCGGGAACGTGGTTCGAAGGTATTCGGGCGGGTCCACCCCCCGGTCACCCTCAGCTCATCGACGCGACCTCCCTGGCCGGTTTCCGGCGATGACCGCCGAGTGGGCCGTGGAAGACCGGGCGTTGCCGCCCCGCATCCCACGGCCCGCGAGTCACTTCGCCCCGGCCGCCGGCACCGTCACGGCACCGTCACGGCACCAGCGCGGCCACCTGCTGGGCGGCCGTGAAGCCGGACTCGATGGCCCCCTCGATGAAGGCACCGTTCCAGCCACTAGCGATGTCGCCGCCCGCGAAAACGATTCTTCCGTGCGGCTGCTGGATGGCGGGCAGCTGCTGGAGCAGGTCGCCCGGCCTGCGCATGCCCCAACCGCCGCGCGCCCACGGGTCGGCGCCCCAGTCCTGCGCCCGGTATTCGAGGACCGTGGCGCCGGGTATGTAGTCGCGCACGGCGCTCTGCACGGCGTCCTTGCTGGTCAGGTCGAGCGAGGGCCCGCCGAAGGCGATCATCAGGCGCGTGCCGTCGGGCAGGATGCGCTCGGGGAGCAGCATCTGGATCGGCGAGTTGACCGTGCCCTGCCCGTAGGTGGCGCTCGGGGTGCTGATCTGGATCCACAGCTTCGTCGCGTGGGCGACACCGAGCTTGTTCGTGGCCGCCGCGGCGTGCACCGGCGGCAGTCCTGGCCTGAAGTCGATGGAGCTCCACATGTTCACCGGCGTGGCCACGACGACCGCGGGCGCGGAGTAGATGCGGCGCCCGGCGGTGACCCGGACCAGTCCGCCGGATTCGACGACCCGCGTCGCCGGGCTGTTGTACACGACGGTGGCCGAGGAGTCGTCCAGCATCGAGTTCAGCAGCGACACCATGCCGCCGGTCGTGGGCTTCTGACTCATTTGCGCGTGCCAACCAGCGGAGGTGAAACCGCCCAGGGCCCACCACTGGGCGAGGGTCGTCATGGCGCCGCGGTTGTTGTCGGCCCCGACGTAGACGCTCGTGTACCCGCTCAGCCACGTGTTGTCCAGCGGCGACAGGTCGAGCTGGGCGATGCGGTCGGCGAAGGACAGCTGGTCGACCTCCGCGATCAGGTCGCTGCGGTACAGCGGGTCGTGCGGGCGCTCGAAGTACTGCTGCGAGCCCTCCATGAACTGCTCGACCAGCGGGTCGAGGCGTCCGACGGCCTCCTCGGGGGCCAGCGACTGGAAGCCGCTCTCACCCGGCATGACGTGCACGTCCGCCGCGGCCTCGGCCACGTACGACATCCCGTAGCGCTGGTACTCGGCCATCACGAGGTGCTGGTCCGGGCTCACCCAGCCGCCGCCCAGGTCTATCTGCTGGCCGAGGAAGGTGTCGGTCCATATCCGCCCGCCGAGGCGGTTGCGCGCCTCAAGGACCACCGGCTGCATGCCGCGGGCGCTCAGCTCCCGCGCCACGGTGCCGCCCGCGTAGCCGGCACCGATGATGATGACGTCGGACAGGACCTCCTCGTCCGCGGCCGAGGCGCGGCTCGGCAGCAGCGTGGCGCCGAACGACGCGGCGGCGGCGGAGGCACCCGCGGCCTTGAGCAGGGAACGGCGTCCGACGGCGCGCGGAGCCGTCGTTCTGTCGGCGGATCGACGAAGACTCATCAGAAAACTCCAATGCGACAGTGGCTGAAAATGCCTGATTGACTTCTCGGCGGCACGCGGCCATGACGGCTGGACGGCGCGCGCCTCGGGACGACGGACGGCAGCATCGGGCGATGCGCCGACAACGGGGTTGCGAGGACGTCGTCCTGGAAGGCGGGAAACAGGCAGCGGGCGATGGGACCCGGACAGGCGTCGCCGTTCTCCCGGCACGGATGACCTCTACGCGTGGCGCGAACGATTCGGGCGCACGCGGAGGAAGCCGGGAAGAAGTGGGGGGCGGCACACGTCGGTTACCGCCGTGCCGAAAGCCGGACTCCCGCGCTCTGGCGTCGGGAGCTGGCCCCCCTTACAGATACAGAATCGGCCGGATCACCGGTTCCGGAAGATCACCGAACCGCGCGTGATCATGCAACATGACTGCCCCCGTGGAAGGTCGAGACTGTACTCGTGCGTGAGCGCGGCGCCGGTCACTGCGCCATGCTCTGGCCACGACTATACATACCGCGATATCCAGACGCCCACGGTTCAGTAATTGCGAAATCTCTCTTGCGCGTTCGGGGCCGGAATGGACCTGAAAAAGGCAAGGGCGAGGTATCGGCGCCGCTTTCCGCGGTGCCGATGCCTCGCCCTGATGAAAAGCTGTGGAAGTAGGTGCCCTTGGGCCTGCTTTCAGCTCCCGAGACCCTGCGCGAAACCGCCGTCGACGGCCAGCTCGACGCCCGTGGTGTACGTGGCGTCGACCGCGAGGAAGAGGGCCGCGGTGGCGATCTCCTCGATGGTGCCGTGGCGCTTGAACGGGGTCGTCTCGTCACCCTGCTTCATGAACGCCTCGCGCTCCTCGGCCGACATGCCGGGGACACCCATGGAGGGGGTGTCGATGTAGCCGGGGGCCAGGGTGTTGACGCGGATGCGGCGCGGCAGGTACTCGGCCGCGAGCACCTGGGCTATCGCCGTCACGGCCTCCTTGGAGCCCGAGTAGGCGGTCAGGCCGGGGAAGATCGTGTCGTTGGACACGGTGGTGAAGACGATGGCGCCCTCGTCGTTCAGCAGCGGGTCGAGGCGCTTGACCGTGAAGAAGGCGCCCTTGGTGTTGATGGCGAACGCCCGGTCCCACATCTCCTCGGTCATCTCCTGGACCGGCGCGATCTCCGCGAGGCCGTGGTTGACGAAGAGGTAGTCGACGCGGCCGAGCTTCTCCTCGACCAGCGTGCCGAGCGCGTCGATGTCGGCCATGCTCGCGGCGTCCGAGCGGACGACGTGCGCCAGCTTCGAGTCGACCGCCGACCTGGCCTCCTCGATCTTCTTCTCGTTGCGGCCGGTGAACACGACCTCGGCGCCGCCGGCAACCAGGGCCTGGACGATGCCGAGACCCATGCCGTGGGTGCCGCCGGTGACGACGGCCTTCTTGCCTGCGAGCTTGCTCATTGCTGCCTTCCGGTTCCCAGAGGTGGTTACCGTCAGACTGTGCGCCGGGGCGCTTGCGGTCCGCTGTCACTCCGCTTGCGGTCGCCTGCGCCAATGCCCCTGTACAGGCGAAGAGTTACGGTGTCCCCATGCGATTTGGGGTTCTGGGGCCCTTGGCCGTGTGGGGCGCGGACGGGGAGCTGCTTGCGGTACGGGAGGCCAAGGTCCGGGCGCTGCTGGCCGACCTGCTCGTGGATCCCGGCCGCGTCGTCCCCGTGGACCGGCTGATCGACGACTTGTGGGGCGAGGACCTGCCGGCCAACCCGATGGGCGCCGTGCAGACCAGGGTGTCGCGGCTGCGCCGCACCCTCGCCGGGGCCGGAGGCCGCGACCTGATCACGTACCGCGCGCCCGGCTACCTGTTACAGGCACCGGCCGACGCCGTCGACGCCGGCCGCTTCACCGCCCTGACCCTGCGCGCCCGCAAGGCCGCGGACCCCGGGCAGCGCGCGGCCCTGCTCGCGCAGGCCCTCGATCTGTGGCGCGGCCCCGCGTTCGCGGACTTCGCCGACGAGGAGTTCCCCAGGGCCGCCATCGCCCGCCTGGAGGAGCAGCGCCTCGTCGCCCTGGAGGAGCACGCCGAGGCGCGGCTCGAACTCGGCGAACACGGCCCGCTCGCGGCCGAACTCGGCGAGCTGACCGCCCGCCACCCGCTGCGGGAACGGCTCCGCGCCGCGCACATGCGGGCGCTGTACCGGGCGGGCCGCGCGAGCGAGGCCCTCGACAGCTTCCACGACCTGCGGTCCCGGCTGCGCGAGGAACTGGGCATCGACCCCGGGCCCGACGTGACCGCCCTGCACCAGGAGATACTCGTGCAGAGCCCCGCTCTGCATGCCACGACCGGCGGCCGTTCCGCGCCGCCCCAGACCAACCTGCCCTCCCCGGTCACCGACCTCATCGGGCGCTCGGGCGCCGTGTCGGAGATCCGCGACCACCTGCACGCCAGCCGCCTGGTCACCCTCACCGGCCCGGGCGGCGTCGGCAAGACCCGGCTCGCCGTGGAGTCGGCCACGCAGCTCGCGGACGCCTTCCCCGACGGCTGCTGGCTGGTGGAGCTGGCCGGCCAGGGCCACTCCCCGCGCCCCGACCTCGCGTGCACCGCCGACGACCTGGCCGCGGTCGTCGCGGGGACCCTGGGCGTCCGCGACGACACGACCGCGGGCCCGCTGCCCGACGGCCGGACCAACGGCCTCACCGAACGGCTCGCCGACGCGCTGCGCGGCAAGCGGCTGCTGCTCGTCCTCGACAACTGCGAGCACGTCATCGGCCCCGCCGCCACCCTCGCCGACACCCTGCTCGGCGCGGCCTCCGGGCTGCACATACTGGCCACGAGCCAGGACCCGCTCGACGTCACCGGCGAACTGCTGTGGCGCGTGCCGCCGCTCGAACTGCCCGAGGACGCCGCGGACCCGGAGACCATCGAACGGTCGGGCGCGGTACGGCTGTTCGTCGCCCGCGCCGCCGCGGCCTCCCCCGGTTTCGCGCTGACCGCGGAGAACGCGGAGGCGGTGGCCGCCATCTGCCGGCGCCTCGACGGCATACCGCTCGCCCTCGAACTGGCCGCGCGCCGCGTCCGCGTGCTGGGTGTCGAGCAGCTGGCGGAACGGCTCGGCGACCGGCTCGGCCTGCTCACCGGCGGGCGCCGGGACGCTCCGGAGCGGCAGCGCACGCTGCGGGCCGTCATCGACTGGAGCTGGGAACTGCTCACCGCCGCGGAACGGGTCGTGCTGCGCCGCCTCGCGGTCCACTCCGACGGCTGCACCCTGGCCGCCACCGAGGCGACGTGCGCCGGCGACGGCGTGAAGCCGGCCGAGGTGCTCGACCTCCTGGCCAGGCTCGTGGACCGCTCCCTGGTCACCGTCGTGCACGGCGCGGACGGGCCCCGTTACCGGCTGCTGGAATCCGTGGCCGTCTACTGCGCGGAGCAGCTGCGCGCGGCGGGCGAGCTGGACCGGGCCAGGCGCAAGCACGCCGCCTACTACCTGAGCCTGTCGGAAGAGGCCGACGCGCACCTGCGCGGCCCCCGCCAGCGGGAGTGGCTGCGCCGCATGGACGCCGAGACCAGCAACGTGCGCGCCGCGCTCGACGCCGCCGTCGCCGACGGGGACGCCGCCCTGGCCCTGCGGCTCGCGCTCGCCCGGGTCTGGTACTGGGTGCTGCGCGGGCGGCTCAACGAGGCCCAGCGTTCGCTGTCCCTGGCCCTGGCCGCGAGCGGGCCCGAGCCGCGGGCCGAGCGGGACGGCACCGTCCGCGCGCTCCGCGCGCGCGCCGAGGCGTGGCGGGCCGGCGTGCGCGCCCTGGCCGGCGACCACTCCGCCGCCCTGCCCGCGACGGCCGCCCGGCTGCGGGCGCCCGGGCTGGTGCCCGAGGCGCGTGAGCGGGCGATGGCCGGCTGGTTCCTCGGCTACGTGATGACGAAGTCGGGCAACATGGCCAGCGGCGGCGAGGTCGTGGCCGAGGCCCACGACGGCTTCCGCGCCGCGGGCGACAGCTGGGGCCTGGCCGCGGTGCTGAGCACCCGGGCCGTCCAGCGTTCCGTGGCCGGGGAGCTGGCGGCGGCGCGCGGCGACGCCGCGGAGAGCCTGGCGCTGTTCCGCGAGGTCGGGGACTCCTGGGGCCGGCTCCAGGCCATGGCGGCGCTCGGCCGGCTCGCGGAGATCGGCGGCGACTACACCGGCGCCGCGCGCTGGCACGAGCAGGCCCTGGCGGTCTCCGAGGAGTTCGGCCTGTGGGCCGAGGCGTCGGTCCGGCTCTCGGAGCTGGGCCGTGTCGCGCTCCTCGCGGGCGACCTCGCGGGGGCCGAGCGGCTGCACGAGCGCGGCCGGCGGCTCGCCCTGGAGCAGGGCGACACCTCCGCCGAGGAGTTCGCCGAGGTCGGCCTCGCGCTCACCGCGCGGCGGCAGGGGCGACTCGACCGCGCCGAGACGTATCTCCGCAAGTGGCTCGAATGGAACCGGCGGCTCGACGGCGACTTCGGCGCCGCGCTGATCCTCGCGGAGCTCGGCTTCGTCGCCGAGCTGCGGGGCGACGCGGACGCCGCCGCCCGCCTGCACGAGGAGGGCCTGACCGCGGCCCGCAGGACCGGCGACCCGCGTGCCGTCGCCCTCGCCAGGGAGGGGCTCGCCGGCGCGCGGGCCCTGGCCGGCCGGCACGTGGCCGCCGCGCGCCTGCTCGGCGCCGCGGCGGCGGGCCGCGCCTCGGTGGGCGCGAGCCTGCCCGCGGCCGAGAGCGGCGACGTCGACCGGATCACCGCGGCGGTCCGCCAGGCGCTCGGCGACGCGGCGTTCCGCGCCGAGTCCGCGCGCGGCGCGGCCGGCTACGCCGCCCCCGAGCCGAGGACGGCCGCGGTCTGAACGGCCGCGCGCACGGCGGCGGGCCCCCGCCCTGGGCCCGTCGCGGTGGGCGCGGACGGGGGCGGGGGCCCGCGGGCGGGCCGGGGGCAGCGCTACCGCGGCGGTTCAGCCGCCGGCGATGATGCCCTGGGCGAGACCGCCGTCCACGTTGAGTTCGATGCCCGTCGTGTACGTGGCGTCGAACGCGAGGAACAGCGCGGCCGACACGATCTCGTCCATGCTGCCGTGCCGCTTCATGGGGCTGATCGCGTCCATCTCCTTCTCGTGCGTCGCCTTCTCCTCCTCGGTGAAGCCGGGGTAGCCCATCGAGGGGGTCTTGATCGGCCCGGGGCTCAGGGCGTTCACGCGCACGCCCCGCGGCAGGAGTTCGGCGGCGAAGCCCTTGGCGAAGGACCGCACGGCGGCCTTGGCGCCGCCGTAGACGGTGATGCCCGGGTAGCCCATGACGTCGGCTATGGACGTCGTGAAGAGGACCGCGCCGCCCTCGTTGATGAACGGCGCGAGGCGCTGCACCGTGAAGAACGCGCCCTTGGTGTTGATGTTGAAGGTCCGGTCGTAGTGGTCCTCCGTGACCTTGTCGAACGGCACCAGCTCGGCGATCCCCACGTTGACGAACAGGAAGTCGAAGCGCCCGAGCTTCTCCTCGACCACGCCGCCCAGCGCGTCGACGTCGGACAGGCTGGCCGCGTCCGAGCGCACGACGTGCGCCGCCTTGCCGTCGAGCCGCTTCCGCGCCTCGTCGATGTTCTTCTCGTTGCGGCCGGTGAGCACCACCTCGGCGCCCTCCTTCAGCAGCGCCTCGACGACGGCCAGCCCCATCCCGTGCGTACCACCGGTGACAACGGCCTTCTTGTCTGCGTACCTGCCCACGAATCCTCCTGGAAACGGACCGACCGGACCGCCGGGCCGGATGCCAGGACCCGGCCGGCGGACCGTTTGCCGACAAGAACGCTATAGAGACCGATCAACCCGGCGACCACCGGCAAGTAATCGCTCAGACGCGTTCGAGCACCACGACGGGAATGGTGCGCCTCGTCCTCGGCTCGTAGTGCGTGCGGTAAACGGGCGCGCGCTCCGCCATGAAATTCCACAGCCGCTCGCGCTCCTCGCCCTCGGTGACGCGCGCGCGGACCACGAACTTGTCGCCGCGCACCTGCACATGCGCCTCGGGATTGGCCACGAGATTGCGGAACCAGTTCGGGTGCGTTTCCGTGATGCCCGAGCCGGAAGCCACCAGAATGTACGTGCCGTTGTAGTCCCCGTAGAACAGCCCCGTACGGTACAGCTTGCCCGACTTCCGGCCCTTGACGGTGAGGACCAGGTTGGTCATCCCGCCTTCCATGTAGCCGTCCCTGCCATCGGTCGCGAGGTAGCGGCGCACGTGTTCCGTAACCGACCAGTCGGGGCTGTCGATCACGCCTTCTTCCCAGGACGCCATGCTTGTTCTCCTTCTCGAAGTCCGGTGGCCATGCGGCCAGACACCGAGTATGCGGCCCGCCGGGACGGCATCCTTTTCCCGGAGAGACCCGGCGGGACTTTCTTAACCGAGACTTGTAGTTGTGGTCGAGGCCGGGGCGCCCGGCGGCCCCGGCCCACGCCGTCCCGCCGGGCGCGGTTCCTCACGCCGGCTGGCGCGCGGCCTCCCGTCCTGACCCGCGCGCCGGGCGCAGCCTGCGGCGCAGCGGAGCGGTCAGCACCCGCGCGGCGAGCCCGGGGCGCATCAGCGTGCCGGGCGGGTCCACGAGGCCGAACACCCGCATGAACGCGTCCGCGACGCGCTCGTCCACGGTCGTCGCCTCCTGCAACCTCCGCATGTAGGCGAGCACGAGCCGCACGTGGAAGGTGCGTTCCCCCTCCACGCCGGGGAACGCGAGGTCGCCGCCCGCCATCAGCTCCCAGGGCCCGTCGACCGCCTCGCGCGCGAGGTCCCGCAGGTAGGCGAGCGGGTCCGGCGTTCCACCCCCCGCCACGTGGCGCCGGATGACGAGCGCGGACACGGCCGCGACGGTCATGCCCTGCGCGTAGGTGGGGTTGAAGCTGCACACGCCGTCACCCGTCACCAGCAGGCCGGCCGGGAAGCGGCCCATCCGCTCGTAGCGCCGCCGCTGGTTGGCCGGAAACCGGTAGCCCACCGGCTCGGTGACGGGTTCGAGGCCGGCGAGCGCCCGGTGGGCGTCGGGCACGCGCAGGGAGCCGAGGAAGGCGTCGAAGCCCTCCGGGTCGGTGGGCGGGTGGTCGCCGAGCAGGCCGTAGGCCGTGATCGTGACCCGGTCGTCCTCGATGCGCGCCGCGATGGCGCCGCGCGGCTCCGCGGCCGAGGACACGATGCCGATGGAGACCTCGTTCTCCGCGTACGGGCTGTCGACGATGCGGTACTGCCGCGTCGTGTACCCGAGGCCGATCTTCTTGCGCTCCTCCTCGACCTTGGGGTAGCCGAGTTCGGTGAGCCAGGCGGGCACGCGGGAGCCGCGGCCCGCGGCGTCGACGACGAGGTCGGCGTCGAGCACCTCCTCGGTGCCCGCGGCCTCCTCGCGCAGCATGCGCACGCCCGTGACCCGGGCGCGGTCCGCGGTGGTCTCCAGGCTGAGCACGTTGCAGCGCTCGACGAAGCGCACCTGGGGGATGGCCGCCACCCGCTCGCGCAGGTAGCGTTCGAGGAACGGACGGCTGACGGTCAGGGCGGCGAGCCCCGTCCTGGCCGGGCGCATGCGCTTGCCGTGCAGGAACCAGCGGATGTCCGCGCACATGTCGCCGATGACGCCGCCGTCCGCGACGATCTGCTTCGTGATCCCCGGGAACAACTCCTCCAGAATTATCTGCCCCCGGGCCTGTAAACCGTGCACCTGCCGGCCCTGCGGAACACCGCGGCGCGGCTCGGTCACCCCGCTGATCTCGTCACGGTCCACGACAACCACTTCGGCGAAGTGATCCGAGAGCACACGGGCCGCGAACAGGCCCGCGATGCTCCCGCCGATCACAATTGCTCGGTCTCTCCTGACTCCGGACATAATCGTCGCCCCTCTGAAGACTCACGCGGTGCACCGAAACTAGCGGAGCATGTCCCACGGCAAACCACTGCGCAGTAACGGGGCGCACCCACTGGGCTTTCCGCGTTTCGCCAACCGGCCGGTAATCCTCGACCGGTTACCGAGGCATGACTGGCACCGGGGACGCGGCCGGTATAAAGGTGCCACAAATCCGAGACTCATCCGAGGGGCAGCATGGGCGATTACCGAGACTACGACGCGATTGTCATCGGAGCGGGGTTCGCCGGGGTGACGGCGGCACGCGAACTGAGGGCCAGGGGCCTGCGCCCGGTCATTCTTGAGGCCCGCCACCGGATAGGCGGACGCACCTGGACCGACGATTTCGACGGCACCATGATCGAATACGGCGGCGGCTGGCTCTCGCCCCACCAGTCCCTCGCCGTCCAGGAACTGGAGCGCTACGGCATCCCGCTGGTCGAAGGCGTGCTGGCCACACCGGAATGGGCCGTCTTCCCCACCGACGACGGGCTCAAGCCGTTCAGCGCCGACGAGGCACTCGGCCGTCTCGGCAAGCTGCTGACCACGATCTTCGAGGACAGCGGCGAGCTGTTCCCGCACCCCGAGCACCCGATGCTCCGCGCGGACCTGGTCACCGAGCAGGACCGGCTCTCGCTGCGCGACCACATCGACCGGCTGAACCTCGCGCCCCGCGACGACGCCTGGATCAGCACGCTGGTCGGCGGCTTCTCCGGCGGCAGCAGCCGCGTCGGCGGGTACACGGCCCTCGCCCACTGGTGGGCCATGGCCGGCGGGCACCTGGAGGGGTGGATCACGATCGAGGGGCAGGCGCCGCGTTCCGGCATGAGCGCGCTGCTCCAGGAGATACTCAACGACGCCCAGGCGCGCGTGCACCTCAACACCCCGGTCACCGCCATCGCCGACGACGGCCGCACCGTGCGCGTCACCACGGCGACGGGCCGCGAGTTCTCCGCGCCGGTCGCCGTCGTCGCCGTCCCGACGAACGTGTGGCGCACCATCGACTTCGCGCCCGGCCTGCCGGAGATCCACGCGGAGGCGGCCCGGCAGGGCATCAGCGTCGACAGCAGCAGCCGGGTCTGGCTGCGGGTGCGCGGCGACTTCGGCCCGGTCCACGTGCGCGACGTCGAGGGCGGGCTGCTGACCCCGCTGTTCACGCACACGGTGCTGAGCGACAACGAGCAGCTGCTGACCGGCTACAGCCAGAACAAGCAGCTGGACACCTCGCGCCCCGAGCAGGTCAGGGACGTGCTGGCCCGGCTGCTCCCGCAGGCCGAACTCGTCAGCTACCGCGCTTACGACTGGGGACGCGACCCGTACGCGCTGGGCGGCTGGGCGCTGCGCAGGACCGGGCAGCTCAGCCGGCACCTGCCGCGCATCCAGCAGCCGCACGGCCGGATCACGTTCGCCAACGACGGCATCGCCAGCGGCTGGCACGGCTTCATCGACGGCGCGATCGAGACGGGGCACCGCGCCGCGGAGCAGGCCGCGGCGCTCGCCGCCTGAGCCTCGGGCGCGGGCCGGGTGCCGCCCGGTGCCCTGCCCGCGCCCCGGGCGTCCACGCCCCCAGGTCAGCGGGCCGACCGCACGGCAGCGGCGCCCGGGCGTCACCGCCCGGGCGCCTTGTGCGTGCCGCCGGGGTCAGCCGGCCTGGCTGAACGGCTCGTCGATGGCGTACCGCCAGTTGCCGTCCGCGCCGCGCCGCAGCACGTCGAGCCCCACGCCCTCGTGGTGCTCGTCCGTGCCGTCCTCGCCCGGCCCGTCGATCGTCCAGTCGACGACCAGCAGCGCGGTGTCACCCGTCACGTACGAGTGCCGGATCTCCGCGTTCATCCGCGGCCCACGGGCCAGGAACTCCACGACGGATTCCTCGCGTTCCCGGCCGGAGAGCGGCTTGCCCGGCTCCCACACCGCGACCGCCTCTTCGGTGTACATGGCGTTCACCCGGTCGGCGTCCCCGGAGTTGAATGCCTCCGCGTAAAGCCGGACATGCTCCTCCACATCCCCGCTCAGCCGCACCGTGTCATTCACATCGCTTACCATGCCAGGATCACTCCCACTCGATTGCGTGGCGTTGAACTACGACTCGCTGGAACGTTAGCCAATCGAGGACACGGGCCACACACCGCGAGGTAATGAAAAACTCCGCGCGCGCCCGACGGCATGGTTACCCCGGCCTTACCGGTGATTGGCATGCGGTGGAATGGCGGGCTGTAACGTCGTCTGTCCACAGGTCACCTCGCCATGCCTTCCAGTCGAAGAAAAGAGGCGACAGCCATGAATAGGGAGTCGAGCGTGCGGACGAGTGAACGCGAGCCGGTCGCCATTGTGGGGCTGTCCTGCCGACTGCCAGGAGCCGAGAATCCAGCGGCTTTCTGGGAGCTGTTGCGCAGTGGCACCAGTGCGATCACCGATGCGCCGGAGGACCGTTGGGACACCGCCGCGGGCTCGGCCGTCCGACGCGGCGGCTTCCTGAAATCGGTCGCCGATTTCGACGCGGGATTCTTCCGGATCTCGCCGCGCGAGGCCGCGGCGATGGACCCCCAGCAGCGCATCGTCCTCGAACTGGCCTGGGAGGCACTGGAGAACGCCGGTATCGTGCCCGCCGCCCTGCACGGCACCCGTACCGCGGTGTTCGTGGGGACGCTGCGCGACGACTACGCGGGCCTGGTCCACCAGTACGGCGATGAGGCCATCACCCAGCACACCATGGCCGGAGTCAACCGCGGCGTCATCGCCAACCGCGTCTCGTACCACCTCGGCCTGCACGGGCCGAGCATGACGGTGGACGCGGCGCAGTCCTCGTCCCTGGTGGCCGTGCACCTGGCGTGCGAGAGCATCCGCAACGGCGAGGCGACCACCGCGCTGGCCGCGGGCGTGACGCTCAACCTCGCCGCGGAGAACGCCGTGACGGAGGAACGGTTCGGCGCGGTCTCACCCGACGGCGTGACATACACCTTCGACGAGCGCGCCAACGGCTTCGTGCCCGGCGAGGGCAGCGGCGTCGTGGTGCTGAAGCCGCTGAGCCAGGCCGTCGCCGACGGCAACCACGTCTACGCCGTCATCCGCGGCAGCGCCGTCAACAACGACGGGACGACCGACGGCCTGACCGTTCCGAGCGCGACGGCGCAGGAGGAGGTGCTGCGGCTGGCCTGGGAACGGGCCGGGGTGAGCGCGGACAGCCTCCAGTACGTGGAACTGCACGGCACGGGCACCCCGGTGGGCGACCCCGTGGAGGCGGCGGCCCTCGGCGCGGCGGCCGGCGGCCGGGCGGGCCGGGCAACGGCGCTGCGGGTCGGCTCGGTGAAGACGAACATCGGGCACCTGGGCGGCGCGGCCGGCATCGCGGGGCTGCTGAAGACGGTGCTCGGCATCCACCACAGGGAGTTGCCCGCGAGCCTCAACTACGAGACGCCGAACCCGCGCATCCCCCTGGCGGAACTCGGGCTCGCGGTGCAGCGGGAGTTGACGGCGTGGCCGCAGCCGGACCGCCCGCTGACGGCGGGCATCAGCTCGTTCGGCATGGGCGGCACCAACTGCCACGTCGTCGTGACCGAGCCGCCCGCGCCGGCGGACGTGCCGGCGGGCAAGGCGAAGAAGGGCGCGGCGAAGCGCAAGCGGAAGAACGCCGACGGCGCCGATTCCGGCTCTGGTGCCGGTTCTGGCGATGACACGGTGGTGTGGCTGCTGTCCGGGAAGACCGAGGAAGCCTTGCGCGCCCAAGCCAGGCAACTGGCCGACCACCTCGATGCCCACCCCGACCTCAACGACCGGGCCATCGCCCACACCCTCGCCACCACCCGCACCCACTTCACCCACCGCGCAGCCATCCACGCCACCACCCCCGACCTGCTCCGCACCGCACTCCACCACCTCACCCAAGGCACCCCCCACCCCAACCTCACCACCGGCACCACCCACCCCCACCCCAAAACCGCCTACACCCTCACCGGCCAAGGCTCCCAACACCCCCAAATGGGCCAACAGCTCTACCACACCCACCCCACCTACGCCCACACCATCGACCAACTCACCGACCACCTCCAACCCCACCTCCCCCACCCACTCCGCGACATCCTCCACGCCCCACCCCACACCCCCCACGCCCAACTCCTCAACCACACCCACATCACCCAACCCGCCCTCTTCGCCACCCACCTCGCCCTCCACCGACTACTCGAACACCACGACATACGCCCTGACTACCTCATCGGCCACTCCCTCGGCGAACTCACCGCAGCCCACATCGCCGGCGTCCTCACCCTCACCGACGCACTCCACCTCGTCGCACACCGAGGACGCCTCATGCAAGCCGCCCGAACCGGCGGCGCCATGGCCGCCGTCCAAGCCACCGAAGAGCAAGTACGCGCCGCCCTGGCCGACCACGACCCCGCCACCATCGCCATCGCCGCCATCAACGGCCCCGAAAGCGTCGTGGTGTCGGGTGACAGCGACGTCGTCGAAGCGCTGGTCGCGCGCTGGCGGGAGCAGGGCCTGCGCGCCACGCCGCTCACCGTCAGCCACGCCTTCCACTCCCCCCACATGGACCACGTCCTCGACGAATTCCGCACCATCGCCGCCGAGGTCACCTACCACCCGCCGACCATCCCCGTCATCTCCAACGTCACCGGCACCCTCGCCACCACAGAACAACTCACCTCACCCGACTACTGGACCCAGCACATCCGCCAACCCGTCCGCTTCCACCACGGCATCCAATACCTGAAGAACCAAGGCGTCACCCACCTCATCGAAATAGGCCCCACCACCCTCGCCACCCACACCACCCCCCACATCCCCACCACCCCCACCCTCCGCACCAACCAACCCGAAAACCACACCCTCCACACCACCCTCGCCACCACCCACACCCACGGCACCCCCACCAACCACCACACCACCCCCCACCCCCACACCCCCCTCCCCACCTACCCCTTCCAACGCCAACGCTACTGGCTGGACGGGGTGCGTCGCCGCGCCGACGACCGCCGCCCCGAGCTGCCGGCCCCCGCGCCGACGGCCGTTCCCGGCACGCGGGAGCTGCCGGTGGCCGGCGGCCGGTCGGACGCCGAACGCCGGCAGGCCGCCACGCGCCTGGTCGACGCGCACATCGGCGTCGTCCTCAACTACCAGCAGGGCGAGCGCGTCGACCCGGACGCCACGTTCCAGGACCTGGGTTTCAGCTCGCTGATGACGACCGAGCTGCGCACCGAACTGGCCGCGGCCACCGGGCTCGACCTGCCCACCGGGCTGCTGTTCGACCACCCGACGCCGCGCGCGCTGACCGAGTTCATCGGCTCCCTGCTCGCCGGCGACGCCGAGGGCGCGGGCGAGGAGGCGTTCGCCGCGACAACGCCTGCCGACAGCGGCGAGCCCATCGCCATCGTCGGCATGGCCTGCCGCTACCCCGGGGACGTGTCCTCGCCCGAGGACCTGTGGCGGCTCGTCGCGGAGGGCCGCGACGCCATCTCCCCCTTCCCGACCGACCGCGGCTGGGACAGCGACCTGTACGACCCGGATCCGGACCGGGCGGGCAAGAGCAGCACGCGCCACGGCGGGTTCCTGCACGACGCGGGCCGTTTCGACGCCGCGTTCTTCGGCATCTCCCCGCGCGAAGCACTGGCGATGGACCCGCAGCAGCGCCTGCTGCTCGAAACCGCGTGGGAGGCCGTCGAGCGGGGCGGCATGGACCCGCAGTCGCTGCGGGGCAGCCGCACGGGCGTGTTCGTCGGCGCGACCGCGCTTGAGTACGGTCCCCGCCTCGACGAGGCGCCCGAGAACGTGCAGGGCAACGTCCTGACCGGCAGCACCGCCAGTGTCATGTCCGGGCGCATCGCCTACCAACTCGGCCTGATCGGGCCCGCGGTGACGACCGACACGGCCTGCTCCTCCTCCCTCGTCGCGATGCACCTCGCCATGCGCTCGCTGCGGTCGGGCGAGACCAACCTCGCCCTGGCCGGCGGCGCCACCGTCATGGCCTCGCCCGGCATGTTCCTGGAGTTCTCGCGGCAGCGCGGCCTGGCCCCCGACGGCCGCTGCAAGTCGTTCTCCGCGTCCGCCGACGGCACCGGCTGGTCCGAGGGCGTCGGCCTGCTCCTGCTCGAACGCCTCTCCGACGCGCAGCGCAACGGCCACCCCGTGCTCGCCGTCCTCCGCGGCTCCGCCATCAACCAGGACGGTGCGAGCAACGGCCTCACCGCGCCCAACGGGCGTTCGCAGCAACGGCTGATCCAGCAGGCCCTGGCCGACGCCGGGCTGACCGCGGGCGACATCGACATCGTCGAGGCCCACGGCACCGGCACCAAGCTCGGCGACCCCATCGAGGCCCAGGCCATCCTGGCGACGTACGGCAGCGCGCGCGACGGCCGGGAGCCGGTGCGCCTCGGCTCGCTGAAGTCCAACATCGGCCACGCACAGGCCGCGGCCGGCGTCGGCGGCGTCATCAAGATGGTCGCCTCCCTCCGCCACGGCGTGATGCCCAAGACTCTGCACGCCGACGACCCGACGCCGCACGTCGACTGGTCGGCCGGCACCGTCGAACTGCTCACCGAGCCCCGCGCGTGGCCCGACACGGGCCGGCCAAGGCGCGCGGCGGTGTCCTCGTTCGGCATCAGCGGCACCAACGCCCACGTCCTCATCGAGCAGGCCCCCGCGGCCGACCCGGCGCACACCGCGGGCGACCTCGGCCGTTCACCCGCGACCGCGACCGCGAGCGGCACGGCACCCGCGCCCGGCGTTCCCGGGCCCTGGCTGCTGAGCGCCCGCGACGACGCCGCCCTGCGCGCGCGGGCGAGGCAGCTGCGCGAACGGCTGGCCGCGACCCCGGCGGCCACCGCGACGCCCGCGGACATCGGCTGGTCGCTCGCCGCGAGCCGGGCCGCGTTCGAGGAACGCGCCGTCGTGCTCGGCAGCGACCTCGACGACTACCTCGCGGGCCTCGACGCGCTCGCCGACGCGGCCGACTCCCCCGCCGTGATCCGCGGCAGCGCCGTCGGCAAGGGCGGCACGGCGTTCCTCTTCACCGGCCAGGGGGCGCAGCGCCCCGGCATGGGCAACGCCCTGCGCGCCGCGCACCCCGTCTTCGCGGAGGCGCTCGACGCCGTCTCCGACGCGTTCACCGGCCTGCTCGACCGGCCGTTGCGCGACCTGCTCGCGGCCGAGGACGGTCCCGAGGCCGAACTCCTGCACCGCACGGCCAACGCGCAGCCCGCGCTCTTCGCCATCGAGGTCGCGCTGTTCCGGCTGCTCGACCACCACGGCATGCGGCCCGACCTGCTGGCCGGCCACTCCATCGGGGAGGTGGCGGCGGCGCACGCCGGCGGCGTTCTGTCGCTCCAGGACGCCGCGCGCCTGGTCGCGGCGCGCGGCCGGCTGATGCAGGCCGCCCGGCCCGGCGGGGCCATGATCGCCATCGAGGCCGACGAGGCCGAACTGGCGCCCGCGCTCGCCGGGTTCGAGAACGAGGTCAGCATCGCCGCCGTCAACGGACCGCGTTCCGTCGTGCTGTCGGGCACCGCGTCCGTGGCCGAGGAGATCGCCGCCGCGTGGCAGGAACGTGGCCGCCGCACGCGGCGGTTGCGCGTGAGCCACGCCTTCCACTCCCCGCACATGGACGACGTCCTCGACGAGTTCAGGGCCGTGGCCGCCGACCTGACCTACCACCCCTCCGCCGTGCCGATCGTGTCCACCGTCACCGGTGAACTCGCGACCACGGAGCAGCTGACCTCGCCCGACTACTGGGCCGGCCAGATCCGCGCCACGGTCCGCTTCGCGGACGCCACCGCGCTCCTCGCCCGGCAGGGGGCCACCGTCTTCGTCGAGGTCGGGCCCGACGCGGTCCTCGCGCCCCTCGCGCAGACCGTGCTCGCCGACCTGGCCGACCGCGACGGCGGCGACCCGGCCGCGTCCACCGCCCCCCCGCGGGGCGCCCGGCACACGGCCGTTCCCCTGCTGCGCGCCGGGCACGCCGAGCCCGAAACCTTGGCCACGGGCCTCGCCCGGGCGCACGCGCACGGCGCGCCCCTGGACGCGCGGACCTTCTTCCCCGGCGCCTCGCCCGTCGACCTGCCGACCTACCCGTTCCAGCGACAGCACTACTGGCTGGCGCGCAGGAGCGGCGCGAACGCGCACGGCCTGGGCATCGACGCGGTCGGCCACCCGCTGCTGACCACCGCGGTCGAACCGGCCGACCGGGACGACGTGCTCTTCACCAGCAGCATCTCCCTCACCAGCCACCCCTGGCTCGCCGACCACGTCATCGACGGCACCGTGCTGCTGCCGGCGACCGCGTTCCTCGAACTCGCCGTCGCGGCGGGCGATCACGTCGGGGCCACGGAGGTCACGGAACTCACGCTCCAGACGCCGCTGGCCCTGCACGACACGCGGCCGGTGCGCCTCCAGGTCGCCCTCGACGCGCCCGACGCGTCCGGCGACCGCGCGTTCACCATCCACGCGCGCCCCGACACCGGCGACGAGCCCCGCCCATGGACGCTGCACGCCGACGGCGTCCTGGGCACGCGCGCCACTACCGCCGAGGCGGAGGGCACCCCGGCCGCCGAGTGGCCGCCGCCCGGGGCGACGCCCGTGCCCCTCGACGGCGTCTACCCGCGGCTGGCCGGACTCGGCTACCAGTACGGGCCCGCGTTCCAGGGTCTGACCGGCCTGTGGCGGCGGGGCGCGGAGACGTTCGCCGAAGTGCGGCTGCCCGAGGAACCGCGCGGTGAGGCTGCCCGGTTCGCCCTGCACCCCGCGCTGTCCGACGCCGTTCTGCACGCCGTCGTCCTCGGCGCGGCCGACGAGGGCGACCCGGACCGCATCCCGCTGCCCTTCTCGTGGTCGGGCGCGGCCCCCGCCGCCACCGGGGCGAGCGAGGTGCGCGCGGCGATCACGCCCGTGGGCGACGGCGCGGTGTCCCTGACCCTCACCGACAGCGCCGGAGGACTCGTCGCCTCGGTCGCGTCCCTCACCCTGCGGCCCGTCGACAAGCGGCAGCTCGCCGCGGCCACCCGCGCCGAAGGGCAGGACGCCCTGTACACCGTGGAGTGGCCTGAGGTTCCGGCGCCCCGGCACGGCGCGGGCGCCGAGCCGGTGTGGGTCGCGGACGACGCCGACGTCACCGGCGGCCCCGTGTGGCCGAGCGGCGCGGCGGACGCGGGAACGATCGCCGCGCGCGTCGTCGCACCGCCAGCCGACTCCCCGGCCGAGGCCGCGCACGCCACCGTGCGCCGGACGCTGCGGCTCATCCAGGCGTTCCTCGCGGACGAGGCGCTCGACGACGCGAGGCTGCTGCTGGTCACCGAACGGGCCATCGCCGCGCGGCCGGACGAGGATGTCGCCGACCTGGCCGTGGCGCCGGTGTGGGGCCTGGTGCGCTCGGTGCAGTCCGAGCACCCCGGCCGCGTCGTCGTCATCGACACGGACGCCGGTCCTGACGCCGTTCCGGGCGCGGAGGTCGTTCCGGGCGCCGAGATCGTTCCGGACACGGAGGCGGACACCGCGCGGGACACGCGGACGCTGCTCGCCGCCGCCCTCGCCACCGGCGAACCCCAACTCGCCGTGCGCGACGGGCGCCTGCACGCCCCCCGCCTGGTCAGGGCGGCGGGCGCCGAGCAGCGGGAACCGCAGGCGTTCGCACCGGACGGCACCGTCCTGGTCACCGGCGGCACCGGGGGCCTCGGCGCCCTTCTCGCCCGCCACCTGGTGACCGCGCACGGCGCCCGCCGACTGCTGCTGACCAGTCGGCGCGGCCAGGACGCGCCGGGCGCGGCCGAACTCGCCACCGAACTCACCGCGCTCGGCGCCTCGGTGTCGATCGTCGCCGCCGACGTCTCCGATCGCGCGGCGGTCGGCTCCCTGCTGGAGACGATCCCGGACGAGCACCCGTTGACCGCGATCGTGCACACGGCGGGCGTTCTCGACGACGCGACCGTGACCTCCCTGACGGCGGAACACGTCGATCGCGTCCTGCGCCCCAAGGTCGACGCCGCCTGGCACCTGCACGCCGCGACGCGCCACCTCGACCTGAAGGCGTTCGTCCTGTTCTCGTCCGTCTCCGGGCTCACCGGCACGGCGGGACAGGGCAACTACGCCGCGGCCAACACCTACCTGGACGCGCTCGCCCACGCGCGCCGCGCGGCCGGGCTGCCCGCGACCTCGCTGGCCTGGGGCCTGTGGGGCGGCGCGCACGGCATGGGCGGCACCCTCGACGGGAGCCAGCTCACCCGGTGGCGGCAGTCCGGCATCCTGCCGCTCGACCCCGAGGCGGGCCTGCGGCTCTTCGACGCGGCACTGGCCGGAGGACTGCCGCTGCCCGTGCCGGTGGCGCTCGACCTGCCGGGCCTGAACGCCTCCGCCGCGCCCCCCGCGCACCTCCTCCGCGGCCTTGTGCGCCCCCGCACGCGGCGCGCCACCGCCACCGACGCGCGGTCCGGCTCGGGCACCGGGGCCGACGCCGCGGGTTCGGCGTGGGTACGGCAACTCGCGGCGCTGCCGGAGGACAAGCGCAGGACCGCGGCCGTGCAACTCGTCCGGCAGACCGTCGCCGCCGTCATCGGCCACGCCGGGCCCGACACCGTGGCTCCGCACCGCACGTTCAAGGACATCGGCTTCGACTCGATGGCCGGTGTGGAACTGCGCAACCGGCTCGGCAGCACCACCGGGCTTCGGCTGGCCTCGGCGGCGATCTTCAACCACCCCACGCCCGTCGCCCTGGCCGACCACCTGCTGGAGCGGGCCGGTACGGCCATCGGGGCCGAGCCGGCCGGCAGCCGGGCGGCGGCGCCGCGCGCGACGACGGCGACCGCGGAGGAGCCGATCGCGATCGTGGGCATGGCCTGCCGCTACCCCGGCGGGGTGCGGAGCCCGGAAGACCTGTGGAACCTCGTCGCCAACGGCATCGACGCCGTCAGCGAGTTCCCCACCAACCGCGGCTGGGACCTCGACACTCTCTACAACCCCGACCCCACCCAACCCGGCACCAGCTACACCCGCCACGGCGGCTTCCTCCACGACGCCGACCTCTTCGACCCCGACTTCTTCGGCATGTCACCCCGCGAAGCCACCGCAACCGACCCCCAACAACGCCTCCTCCTCGAAACCGCCTGGGAAACCCTCGAAAACGCCGGCATCGACCCCACCACACTCCACGGCACCGACACCGGCGTCTTCACGGGAGCGATGTACGACGACTACGCGGCCCGGCTCGCGGCAGCGCCCGAGGAGTTCGAAGGGTTCCTGCTCGCGGGCAACCTCTCCAGTGTCATGTCCGGCCGCCTGGCCTACACCTACGGCCTCGAAGGCCCGGCCGTGACCGTCGACACGGCCTGCTCCTCCTCGCTCGTGGCCATGCACATGGCCGCCCAGGCCCTTCGCTCCGGCGAATGCGGCCTCGCCCTCGCCGGCGGCGCGACCGTGATGGCCGGCCCGAGCACGTTCGTGGAGTTCTCGCGGCAACGGGGCCTGTCACCCGACGGCCGGTGCAAGTCGTTCTCCGCGTCCGCCGACGGCACCGGCTGGTCAGAAGGCGTCGGCCTGCTGCTCCTGGAACGGCTTTCGGACGCCCGGCGCAACGGCCACCCCGTCCTCGCCATCCTCCGGGGCTCCGCCATCAACCAGGACGGCGCGAGCAACGGCCTCACCGCGCCCAACGGCCCCTCCCAGGAACGCGTCATCCGCCAGGCCCTGGCCAACGCGCAGTTGACGCCGGCCGACATCGACGTCCTCGAAGCCCACGGCACCGGCACCAGACTCGGCGACCCCATCGAGGCCCAGGCCGTCCTCAACACCTACGGCGCCGACCGCCCCGAAGGCCGCCCCCTCCACCTCGGATCACTGAAGTCCAACATCGGCCACGCGCAAGCGGCGGCGGGTGTCGGCGGCGTCATCAAGATGATCGAGGCCATGCGGCACGGCGTCCTGCCGAAGACGCTTCATGTCGACAAGCCGACCGACCACGTCAACTGGGACGCCGGCACCGTCGAACTCCTCACCGACACCCGCCCCTGGCCCGACACCGGCCACCCCAAACGCGCCGCCATCTCCTCCTTCGGCATCAGCGGCACCAACGCCCACCTCATCATCGAACAACCCCCCGCCCAGACCAGCACCAACACCGACACCGACACCGACACCGATGACAGGACCGAGGACCGCGCCCGCACGGCGGACCTCCTGCCCGCGCCCCCCACGACCTGGCTGCTCACGGCACGCAGCACGGAGGCCCTGCGCGCCCAGGCCGACCAGCTGCACGCCTACGCCACCAGTCACCCCGACATCACCGCCGAGGACATCGGCCTGTCCCTCGTCACCGGCCGCGCCGTCCTCACCTACGGAACGGCGGTCGTCGGCGCCGACCGGGAGACGTTGCTCGGCAAGCTCAAGGTGCTGGCCCAGGGCACGCAGGGCGCCGATGTGCTGCGCGGCACGGCCGACGACGCCGGGACGACAGCGTTCATGTTCACCGGACAGGGCAGTCAACGGCTCGGCATGGGCCGGGAGTTGTACATGGCGTTCCCCGTGTACGCCCGTGCGCTCGACGAAGTGGGCCGGCATTTCCACGCGGAGCTGATGCACCCGCTCAAGGACGTGCTGTTCGCCAAGGAGAGCACCGGAACGGCGGCGCTGATCAACCAGACGGCCTTCACGCAGGCGGCGCTGTTCGCCACCGAGGTCGCGCTGTACCGGCTGCTTGAGCACTACGGCCTGCGTCCCGACTACCTCGTCGGCCACTCCATCGGGGAGCTGACCGCCGCCCATCTCGCGGGCGTGCTCTCCCTGCCGGACGCCGCCCACCTCGTCGCGCACCGGGGACGGCTGATGCAGGCCGCCCGTCCGGGCGGCGCGATGGCGGCCGTGCGAGCGACGGAGGAGCAGGTGCGCGCCGCCCTGGCCGACCTTGACCCCGCCACCATCGCCATCGCCGCCGTCAACGGTCCCGAGAGCGTGGTGGTGTCGGGTGACAGCGACGTGGTCGAAGCGCTGGTCGCGCGCTGGCGGGAGGAGGGCCTGAGGGCCACGCCGCTGACCGTCAGCCACGCGTTCCACTCCCCCCACATGGACGACGTGCTGGACGAGTTCCGCACCATCGCCGCCGAGGTGACCTACCACCCGCCGACGATCCCGGTGGTCTCCAACGTCACCGGCACCCTCGCCACCGCGGAACAGCTCACCTCACCCGACTACTGGACCCAGCACATCCGCCAACCCGTCCGCTTCCACCACGGCATCCGGCTGCTGAAGAACGAGGGCGTCAGCACCTTCGTCGAGGTCGGCCCCGACGGCGTGCTGTCGGCCCTGGCCCGCGAGGAGCTCAACGAGGAGAGCCAGGTGGCGGTGCCGCTGCTCCGGCGCGGGCGACCGGAGGCCGAGACGTTCGCCGGTGCGCTCGCCACGTTGCGCATGCACGGCCTGACTCCCGACTGGTCCCGGGTGTTCCCGGGTGCCTCGCGCGTGCCGCTGCCCACGTATCCGTTCCAGCGGCAGCGGTTCTGGTTGGAGGAGTCGGCCGGTGCGGGGAACGCGGCAGCGTTCGGACTCGCCGCCACCCAGCACCCCTTCCTCGGCGTCGGAGTCGAGGTCGCCGGCAACGACGAATACCTCTTCACCGGCCGCCTCTCCCTCACCACCCACCCCTGGCTCACCCACCACACCATCGGCGACACCACCCTCCTCCCCGGCATGGCCATCGCCGAAATGGCCATCACCGCCGGCACCCAAACCAACACCCCCCACCTCGCCGAACTCACCCTCACCACCCCCATCACCCTCACCCCCCACACCACCACCCGCATCCAACTCGCCCTCACCGCACCCAACCCCGACGGACACCGCAACCTCCGCATCCACACCACCACCGACCCCCACACCCACCCCGCCACCTGGACCCTCCACGCCCAAGGCACCCTCACCCCCACACCCCCCAACCCCACACCACCCCCCACCACCCACACCACCTGGCCACCCCCCAACACCCAACCCATCCCCCTCGACAACCTCTACCAACGCCTCACCCACCACGGCTACCACTACGGCCCCACCTTCCAAGCCCTCACCCACCTCTGGCAAACCCCCCAAGGCGACCTCCACGCCACCCTCCAACTCCCCGACAACACCCCCACCACCGGCTTCCACCTCCACCCCGCACTCCTCGACGCCGCACTCCACCCCCTCCTCCCAGAAACCACCAACCCCAACACCCCACCCCCGCATCCCCTTCACCCTCACCAACCTCCACCTCACCCCCACCACCACCCCCACCACCCAACTCCACCTCCACCTCACCCAACCCACCCCCGACACCGCCACCCTCACCCTCACCACCCCCACCGGCACCACCCTCGCCCACCTCACCAACCTCCAACTCCGCCCCCTCACCCCCACCACCCCCCACGGCCTCTACCACCTCCAATGGCAACCCGTGCCGGTCCCCGAGGAAACCAAGACCGACACCGACGGCTGGGCCGTACTCGGTGACTCCGACCTCCTCCCCGACCTCCCCTCACACCCCGACCTCGCCAGCGCCGCCACCAACCCACCCCGCGTCCTCATCCTCCCGCTCATGGCCGGGACAGGGACGGGCACCGACGCGGACGCGGACGCCGGCCGGAACGAGGACACCACGGCGGAAACGGAAGCGGCGGCAGGGGCGAACGGCAGCGCGGACGCGGTCAGGGACGTGGACGTGGACGTGCCCGCTGCGGCGCATGAGGTGCTCATCCGCACCCTCGCGCTGATCCAGGACTTCCTCACCAACGAACACCTCGCCCAGACCCACCTCATCGCCCTCACCCACCACGCCATCGCCACCCACCCCACCGAAGACATCACCGACCTCCCCCACGCACCCACCTGGGGACTCCTCCGCACCGCCCAAACCGAAAACCCCCACCGCATCACCCTCCTCGACACCGACACCACCACCCCCCACACCCTCACCCACACCCTCGCCCTCGCCCACACCACCGACGAACCCCAACTCGCCCACCGCAACAACCAACTCCTCACCCCACGCCTCACCCCCACCACCGAAGCCACCGACACCGACACCACCGACAGCCCCTACGCCCACGGCACCACCCTCATCACCGGCGCCACCGGAACCCTCGGCACCCTCCTCGCCACCCACCTCGCCACCCACCACCACACACCCCACCTCCTCCTCCTCAGCCGAACCGGCCCCAACGCACCCACCGCCCAACAACTCACCAACCTCCAAAACACCACCAACACCACCATCACCCTCCTCGCCACCGACACCACCAACCCCCACCAACTCACCCAAGCCCTCAACACCATCCCACCCCAACACCCCCTCACCAACATCATCCACATCGCCGGAACCACCGACGACACCCCACTCACCACCCTCACCCCCCAACGCCTCACCACCGTCCTCCAACCCAAAATCAACGCCGCCTGGAACCTCCACCACCAAACCCAAAACCACCCCATCCACACCTTCACCCTCTACTCCTCCCTCTCCGGCCTCATCGGCAACGCCGGCCAAGCCAACTACGCCGCCGCCAACACCTTCCTCGACGCCCTCGCCCACCACCGCCACGCCAACAACCAACCCACCACCTCACTCGCCTGGGGCCTCTGGCAAGAAACCAGCACCATCACCCAAACCCTCCACACCACCGACCACCAACGCCTCAACCGCACCGGCATCACCCCCCTCACCACCCCCCACGCCCTCACCCTCTTCGACACCGCCCACACCACCCCCCACCCCCTCCAAGCCGCCACCACCCTCAACACCACCCACCTCACCCCCCACCACCCCACACCCCCCACCCTCCGCAACCTCGCACCCAAAACCACCACCCCCCAACCCACCCACACCACACCCCAACCCACCCAAACCCTCACCCAACAACTCACCCACCTCCCCCCCAACCAACGCCACACCCACCTCACCACCCTCATCCAAACCCACGCCGCCACCATCCTCGGCCACCCCAACCCCACCACCATCCAACCCAACCGCCCCTTCCAAGAACTCGGATTCGACTCCCTCACCGCCATCGAACTCCGCAACCACCTCACCACCACCACCGGCATCCCCCTCCCCCCCACCCTCATCTTCGACCACCCCACCCCCACCACCCTCGCCACCCACCTACTCGAACTCGTCGAGATCGACGATTCCGCCGCGCCCCAGGTCCTCGCGGAGCTGGACAGGATCGAGGCCGACATCCGTTCCGCGCTCGCCGACGAGGACGCACAGGCCCGGATCACCGACCGCCTGCGACAGCTGCTCGACCTGGTCGACGGAGCCGGCAGCAGCGACACCCCGGCGGACAGCGACCTCGACGACGCCAGCGACGAAGAGCTGTTCGCGTTCGTCGACGACCTCAACTGATCTTTCACCGAGCCCTTCACCATCCGACCCATGCATTCGGGGAGCTGAGCACACGTGGCCGATGAGCGAGAACTCCGGGAATACCTCAAGCGGGCCATCGCGGATGCCCGCGAGGTTCGTGGCCGCCTGCGCGAAATGGAGGACCGCGCGCAGGAACCGATCGCGATCGTGGGAATGGCCTGCCGCTATCCCGGCGGGGTGCGGAACCCGGAAGACCTGTGGAACCTCGTCGCCGAGGGTGTCGACGCCGTCAGCGAGTTCCCCACCAACCGCGGCTGGGACCTCGACACCCTCTACGACCCCGACCCGAGCCGGACGGGAACGAGCTACACCCGGCACGGCGGCTTCCTCCACGACGCCGACCTCTTCGACCCCGAGTTCTTCGGCATGTCCCGGCGGGAAGCCACGGCGATCGACCCGCAGCAGCGCCTTCTCCTCGAAACCGCCTGGGAGGCGCTGGAGGACGCCGGCATCACTCCCGACTCCTTGCAGGGCAGCGACACCGGCGTCTTCACCGGCCTCATGTACCACGACTACGGCTCGCGCCCCGGCATCCCGGGAGAGGGCAACGAGGGCTACCTCTTCAGCGGCAGCGCGGGCAGCATCGCGGCGGGGCGGCTCGCCTACACGTACGGCTTCGAGGGGCCGGCCGTCGCCGTCGACACGGCCTGCTCGTCCTCGCTCGTGGCCATGCACATGGCCGCCCAGGCCCTCCGCTCCGGCGAATGCGGCCTCGCCCTCGCCGGCGGCGCCACCGTCATGGCGACCCCCACCGCCTTCATCGAGTTCTCACGGCAGCGCGGGCTGGCGGCGGACGGGCGGTGCAAGTCGTTCTCCGCGTCCGCCGACGGCACCGGCTGGTCGGAGGGTGTCGGCCTGCTTCTCCTGGAACGGCTCTCCGACGCCCGGCGCAACGGCCACCGCGTGCACGCCCTGATCCGCGGGTCCGCGATCAACCAGGATGGCGCGAGCAACGGCCTGACCGCGCCCAACGGCCCCTCCCAGGAACGCGTCATCCGCCAGGCCCTGGCCAACGCCCAGCTCGTCCCCGCCGACATCGACGTGCTGGAGGCGCACGGCACCGGCACGCGACTGGGCGACCCGATCGAGGCCCAGGCCGTTCTCAACACCTACGGCGCCAACCGCCCCGAGGAACGACCTCTTCAACTGGGGTCGTTGAAGTCCAACATCGGCCACTCCCAGGCCGCGGCCGGCGTCGGCGGCATGATCAAGATGATCGAGGCGATGCGGCACGGCGTTCTACCGAAGACGCTGCACGTCGACAAGCCGACCGACCACGTCAACTGGGACGCCGGCGCGGTCGAACTCCTCACCGAGGCACGGACCTGGCCCGACACCGGCCACCCCAAACGCGCCGCGGTCTCCTCCTTCGGCTTCGGTGGGACGAACGCGCACGTGATCGTGGAGCAGGCCCCCGAGGAACCCTCCGAAGCCCCCGAGGGCGCGGACGGTGCCGAGGGACCGGAAACGGCCTCCGCGCCCGAGGAACAGAGCGGCGCCGATTCCGGCTCTGGCTCTGGCTCTGGCTCTGGTGACGACACGGTGGTGTGGCTGCTGTCCGGGAGGACCGAGGAAGCCTTGCGCGCCCAAGCGCGGCAGTTGGCCGATCACCTCGATGCCCACCCCGACCTCAACGACCGGGCCATCGCCCACACCCTCGCCACCACCCGCACCCACTTCACCCACCGCGCAGCCATCCACGCCACCACCCCCGACCTGCTCCGCACCGCACTCCACCACCTCACCCAAGGCACCCCCCACCCCAACCTCACCACCGGCACCACCCACCCCCACCCCAAAACCGCCTACACCCTCACCGGCCAAGGCTCCCAACACCCCCAAATGGGCCAACAGCTCTACCACACCCACCCCACCTACGCCCACACCATCGACCAACTCACCGACCACCTCCAACCCCACCTCCCCCACCCACTCCGCGACATCCTCCACGCCCCACCCCACACCCCCCACGCCCAACTCCTCAACCACACCCACATCACCCAACCCGCCCTCTTCGCCACCCACCTCGCCCTCCACCGGTTGTTAGAGCACCACGACATACGACCCGACTACCTCATCGGCCACTCCCTCGGCGAACTCACCGCAGCCCACATCGCCGGCGTCCTCACCCTCACCGACGCACTCCACCTCGTCGCACACAGGGGGAGACTGATGCAGGCCGCCCGTCCGGGCGGCGCGATGGCGGCCGTGCGAGCGACGGAGGAGCAGGTGCGCGCCGCCCTGGCCGACCTTGACCCCGCCACCATCGCCATCGCCGCCGTCAACGGTCCCGAGAGCGTGGTGGTGTCGGGTGACAGCGACGTGGTCGAAGCGCTGGTCGCGCGCTGGCGGGAGGAGGGCCTGAGGGCCACGCCGCTCACCGTCAGCCACGCCTTCCACTCCCCCCACATGGACGACGTGCTGGACGAGTTCCGCACCATCGCCGCCGAGGTGACCTACCACCCGCCGACGATCCCGGTGGTCTCCAACGTCACCGGCACCCTCGCCACCGAAGAACAACTCACCTCACCCGACTACTGGACCCAGCACATCCGCCAACCCGTCCGCTTCCACCACGGCATCCAAACCCTCAAAAACCAAGGCGTCACCCACCTCATCGAAATAGGCCCCACCACCCTCGCCACCCACACCACCCCCCACATCCCCACCACCCCCACCCTCCGCACCAACCAACCCGAAAACCACACCCTCCACACCACCCTCGCCACCACCCACACCCACGGCACCCCCACCAACCACCACACCACCCCCCACCCCCACACCCCCCTCCCCACCTACCCCTTCCAGCGGCAGCGGTTCTGGTTGGAGGAGTCGGCCGGTGCGGGAAACGCGGCAGCGTTCGGACTCGCCGCCACCCAGCACCCCTTCCTCGGCGTCGGAGTCGAGGTCGCCGGCAACGACGAATACCTCTTCACCGGCCGCCTCTCCCTCACCACCCACCCCTGGCTCACCCACCACACCATCGGCGACACCACCCTCCTCCCCGGCATGGCCATCGCCGAAATGGCCATCACCGCCGGCACCCAAACCAACACCCCCCACCTCGCCGAACTCACCCTCACCACCCCCATCACCCTCACCCCCCACACCACCACCCGCATCCAACTCGCCCTCACCGCACCCAACCCCGACGGACACCGCAACCTCCGCATCCACACCACCACCGACCCCCACACCCACCCCGCCACCTGGACCCTCCACGCCCAAGGCACCCTCACCCCCACACCCCCCAACCCCACACCACCCCCCACCACCCACACCACCTGGCCACCCCCCAACACCCAACCCATCCCCCTCGACAACCTCTACCAACGCCTCACCCACCACGGCTACCACTACGGCCCCACCTTCCAAGCCCTCACCCACCTCTGGCAAACCCCCCAAGGCGACCTCCACGCCACCCTCCAACTCCCCGACAACACCCCCACCACCGGCTTCCACCTCCACCCCGCACTCCTCGACGCCGCACTCCACCCCCTCCTCCCAGAAACCACCAACCCCAACACCCCACCCCGCATCCCCTTCACCCTCACCAACCTCCACCTCACCCCCACCACCACCCCCACCACCCAACTCCACCTCCACCTCACCCAACCCACCCCCGACACCGCCACCCTCACCCTCACCACCCCCACCGGCACCACCCTCGCCCACCTCACCAACCTCCAACTCCGCCCCCTCACCCCCACCACCCCCCACGGCCTCTACCACCTCCAATGGCAACCCGTCACCCCACAGGCAGAGGCAACGAACACATCCGACGGCACGGACGAAAAGGGAAGCGGAACGGACGGCTGGGCCGTACTCGGTGACCCCGACCTCCTCCCCGACCTCCCCTCACACCCCGACCTCGCCAGCGCCGCCACCAACCCACCCCGCGTCCTCATCCTCCCGCTCATCGGCGACACCACCGACGGCGGAAAGATCGATGTCCCCGCTGCGGCGCATGAGGTGCTCATCCGCACCCTCGCGCTGATCCAGGACTTCCTCACCAACGAACACCTCGCCCACACCCACCTCATCGCCCTCACCCACCACGCCATCGCCACCCACCCCACCGAAGACATCACCGACCTCCCCCACGCACCCACCTGGGGACTCCTCCGCACCGCCCAAACCGAAAACCCCCACCGCATCACCCTCCTCGACACCGACACCACCACCCCCCACACCCTCACCCACACCCTCGCCCTCGCCCACACCACCGACGAACCCCAACTCGCCCACCGCAACAACCAACTCCTCACCCCACGCCTCACCCCCACCACCGAAGCCACCGACACCGACACCACCGACAGCCCCTACGCCCACGGCACCACCCTCATCACCGGCGCCACCGGAACCCTCGGCACCCTCCTCGCCACCCACCTCGCCACCCACCACCACACACCCCACCTCCTCCTCCTCAGCCGAACCGGCCCCAACGCACCCACCGCCCAACAACTCACCAACCTCCAAAACACCACCAACACCACCATCACCCTCCTCGCCACCGACACCACCAACCCCCACCAACTCACCCAAGCCCTCAACACCATCCCACCCCAACACCCCCTCACCAACATCATCCACATCGCCGGAACCACCGACGACACCCCACTCACCACCCTCACCCCCCAACGCCTCACCACCGTCCTCCAACCCAAAATCAACGCCGCCTGGAACCTCCACCACCAAACCCAAAACCACCCCATCCACACCTTCACCCTCTACTCCTCCCTCTCCGGCCTCATCGGCAACGCCGGCCAAGCCAACTACGCCGCCGCCAACACCTTCCTCGACGCCCTCGCCCACCACCGCCACGCCAACAACCAACCCACCACCTCACTCGCCTGGGGCCTCTGGCAAGAAACCAGCACCATCACCCAAACCCTCCACACCACCGACCACCAACGCCTCAACCGCACCGGCATCACCCCCCTCACCACCCCCCACGCCCTCACCCTCTTCGACACCGCCCACACCACCCCCCACCCCCTCCAAGCCGCCACCACCCTCAACACCACCCACCTCACCCCCCCACCACCCCACACCCCCCACCCTCCGCAACCTCGCACCCAAAACCACCACCCCCCAACCCACCCACACCACACCCCAACCCACCCAAACCCTCACCCAACAACTCACCCACCTCCCCCCCAACCAACGCCACACCCACCTCACCACCCTCATCCAAACCCACGCCGCCACCATCCTCGGCCACCCCAACCCCACCACCATCCAACCCAACCGCCCCTTCCAAGAACTCGGATTCGACTCCCTCACCGCCATCGAACTCCGCAACCACCTCACCACCACCACCGGCATCCCCCTCCCCCCCACCCTCATCTTCGACCACCCCACCCCCACCACCCTCGCCACCCACCTACTGGACGAGATGTTCGGTGACGAGGACGAGGTCGTGGTCGTGGCGCAGGGCACGGGAGACGCCGCGGAGGAGCCGATCGCGATCGTGGGCATGGCCTGCCGCTACCCCGGCGGGGTCCGGAACCCGGAAGACCTGTGGAACCTCGTCGCCAACGGCATCGACGCCGTCAGCGAGTTCCCCACCAACCGCGGCTGGGACCTCGACACCCTCTACAACCCCGACCCCACCCAACCCGGCACCAGCTACACCCGCCACGGCGGCTTCCTCCACGACGCCGACCTCTTCGACCCCGACTTCTTCGGCATGTCACCCCGCGAAGCCACCGCAACCGACCCCCAACAACGCCTCCTCCTCGAAACCGCCTGGGAAACCCTCGAAAACGCCGGCATCGACCCCACCACACTCCACGGCACCGACACCGGCGTCTTCACCGGCCTCATGTACCACGACTACGGAAGCGCGGCCCACCACGTTCCCGAAGCGCTTGAGGGATATGTCGCCGCGGGCAACGCGGGCAGCGTCGCCTCGGGGCGCATCGCGTACACGCTGGGCCTCGAAGGCCCGGCCGTGACCGTCGACACGGCCTGCTCCTCCTCACTCGTGGCCATGCACATGGCCGCCCAAGCCCTCCGCTCCGGCGAATGCGGCCTCGCCCTCGCCGGCGGCGCCACGGTGCTGTCCACGCCTACGGCCTTCATCGAGTTCTCGCGGCAACGGGGCCTGTCACCCGACGGCCGGTGCAAGTCGTTCTCCGCGTCCGCCGACGGCACCGGCTGGTCAGAAGGCGTGGGACTCGTCGTCCTCGAACGGCTTTCCGACGCCCGGCGCAACGGCCACCCCGTCCTCGCCGTTCTGCGCGGCTCCGCCATCAACCAGGACGGCGCGAGCAACGGCCTCACCGCACCCAACGGCCCCTCCCAGGAACGCGTCATCCGCCAAGCGCTCGCCAACGCCCGACTCACCCCGGCCGACATCGACGTCCTCGAAGCCCACGGCACCGGCACCAAACTCGGCGACCCCATCGAGGCCCAGGCCGTCCTCAACACCTACGGCGCCAACCGCCCCGAACAGCAGCCCCTTCACTTGGGGTCGTTGAAGTCCAACATCGGCCACTCCCAAGCCGCGGCCGGCGTCGGCGGCGTCATCAAAATGATCCAGGCCATGCGGCACGGCGTTCTGCCGAAGACGCTGCACGTCGACAAGCCGACCGACCACGTCAACTGGGACGCCGGCACCGTCGAACTCCTCACCGACACCCGCCCCTGGCCCGACACCGGCCACCCCAAACGCGCCGCCATCTCCTCCTTCGGCATCAGCGGCACCAACGCCCACCTCATCATCGAACAACCCCCCGCCCAGACCAGCACCAACACCGACGACAACGCCCCGGAGGACGGCGGCGTCGCCGATGACACGGTGGTGTGGCTGCTGTCCGGGAAGACCGAGGAAGCCTTGCGCGCCCAAGCCAGGCAACTGGCCGACCACCTCGATGCCCACCCCGACCTCAACGACCGGGCCATCGCCCACACCCTCGCCACCACCCGCACCCACTTCACCCACCGCGCAGCCATCCACGCCACCACCCCCGACCTCCTACGCACCGCACTCCACCACCTCACCCAAGGCACCCCCCACCCCAACCTCACCACCGGCACCACCCACCCCCACCCCAAAACCGCCTACACCCTCACCGGCCAAGGCTCCCAACACCCCCAAATGGGCCAACAGCTCTACCACACCCACCCCACCTACGCCCACACCATCGACCAACTCACCGACCACCTCCAACCCCACCTCCCCCACCCACTCCGCGACATCCTCCACGCCCCACCCCACACCCCTCACGCCCAACTCCTCAACCACACCCACATCACCCAACCCGCCCTCTTCGCCACCCACCTCGCCCTCCACCGACTACTCGAACACCACGACATACGCCCTGACTACCTCATCGGCCACTCCCTCGGCGAACTCACCGCAGCCCACATCGCCGGCGTCCTCACCCTCACCGACGCACTCCACCTCGTCGCACACCGAGGACGCCTCATGCAAGCCGCCCGAACCGGCGGCGCCATGGCCGCCGTCCAAGCCACCGAAGAGCAAGTACGCGCCGCCCTGGCCGACCACGACCCCGCCACCATCGCCATCGCCGCCATCAACGGCCCCGAAAGCGTCGTGGTGTCGGGTGACAGCGACGTCGTCGAAGCGCTGGTCGCGCGCTGGCGGGAGCAGGGCCTGCGCGCCACGCCGCTCACCGTCAGCCACGCCTTCCACTCCCCCCATATGGACGACGTGCTGGACGAGTTCCGCACCATCGCCGCCGAGGTCACCTACCACCCGCCGACGATCCCGGTGGTCTCCAACGTCACCGGCACCCTCGCCACCGAAGAACAACTCACCTCACCCGACTACTGGACCCAGCACATCCGCCAACCCGTCCGCTTCCACCACGGCATCCAAACCCTCAAAAACCAAGGCGTCACCCACCTCATCGAAATAGGCCCCACCACCCTCGCCACCCACACCACCCCCCACATCCCCACCACCCCCACCCTCCGCACCAACCAACCCGAAAACCACACCCTCCACACCACCCTCGCCACCACCCACACCCACGGCACCCCCACCAACCACCACACCACCCCCCACCCCCACACCCCCCTCCCCACGTATCCGTTCCAGCGGCAGCGGTTCTGGCTCGAACCGGCAGTGACCGGAGGCGTGGGCACGGGCTCCGGTGGCGACAGGCACCCGTTGCTCGGTGCCCCGATCCGGCTGGCGGACGGGGACCGCACGGTGTTCACCGGGCGGGTGTCGTTGCGCAGCCACCCCTGGCTCGCCGACCACACCCTCCACCACACCCCCGTCCTCCCCACCGCCGCACTCATCGACCTCACCCTCCACGCAGGCGACCAACTCGGCACCCACACCCTCGAACACCTCACCACCCACACCCCCATCACCCTCCCCACCGACAACACCCCACTCCACCTCCAACTCACCATCCACCCACCCAACCCCACAGGACACCGACCCTTCACCCTCCACACCCGCCCCGACACCACCCACCTCACCCACCACCAATGGACCACCCACGCACAAGGACTCCTCGGGCCGTCGGGCGGCGGCACCGCGCCGTTCGCGAACGAGGACGCGGCGGGTGGCGCCTACGAGGTGCCCGAGGACTTGGCCCCCGAGGTCACGCGCTACGGGGTGCACCCCGCGCTGCTCGACGCCGTGGTCGCGGACGCGGCCCGGCAGGCCGCGCTGCCCGAGGGTTCGTCGCCGTTCGCCGCGCAGTGGCACGGCGTGCGGCTGCACGCCACCGGGGCCACCGCGGTGTCGGCCCAGTGGATCGCGGATGAGGGCGCGGACGCGGTGCGGCTGCGCCTGGTCGACGGCGCCGGGGAGCCGGTGCTCACGGCCGAGCGGGTCGAGTTCCGCGGCGTGCGCGAGGAGGAGGTCGTGCCGGTGGCCGGCACGTCCCGGCCGCCGCTGCTGCGCCTGGAGTGGGACCCGTTGCCGCTGCCGGAGGGCGGCGCGCAGCCGCTGGACCTGGCGCTGCTCGGGGAGGGCCCGGACGGGGCGGGACCGCGGTTCGACGGGGTGCCCGAGCTGGCCGACTTCGTCGGTTCCGGCGCGTCCGTCGGCGCCGTTCTGATGGCGGCCGGTCCCGCCGGGGCCGGTGAAGGACCGGCGGAGAACCCGGTGCGGGCCGCGCACGACAGCGCGGGACAGGTGCTTGAACGGGTGCGCGCGTGGCTCGCGGACGAACGGCTCGCCGAGACGCGCCTGGTGGTGACGACGCGCGGCGCCGTCGCGGCCTCGGCCGGCGAGGACGTGCCCGCGCTGGGCGGCGCCGCCGTGTGGGGTCTGCTGCGTTCGGTGCAGGCCGAGGTGCCCGGCCGGGTCGTCCTGATCGACCACGACGCGCCGACGCCTCCGCTCGACGTGATCGCCGCCGTCGTGGCCTCGGGCGAGCCGCAGGCCGCGATCCGGAACAGGGAGGTGCACGTGCCACGGCTGAGGCGGTCGCCGGAGGAGCCGGCCGGACGCGCGGAGCCGGCTGCCGTTCCGCTGGCGGAGGGCACGGTCCTGGTGACCGGGGGAACGGGCGCCCTGGGGGCCCTGGTGAGCCGGCATCTCGTGACCACGCACGGTGTGCGGCACCTGCTGCTGCTCGGCCGTCGCGGCCCTGAGGCGCCCGGCGCCGGTGAACTGGTCGAGGAACTGCGCGGGTTGGGCGCGGAGGTCGCCGTTGTCGCGTGTGACGTGTCGCGCCGGGAGGAGCTGGCGGCTGTTCTCGACGCGATCCCGGCCGATCAGCCGCTGACCGGGGTCGTGCACGCCGCTGGTGTGCTGGACAACGGGCTGGTGTCGTCGCTGTCGCGCGAGCAGGTGGCCGCGGTGCTGCGGCCGAAGGCGGACGCGGCGTGGCACCTGCACGAGCTGACCAGGGACCGGGAGCTGGCGGCGTTCGTCCTGTTCTCCTCAAGCGTCGGCGTGATCGGCGGCCCCGGGCAGGCCAACTACGCGGCGGCGAACGCGTTCCTCGACGCCCTGGCCGCGCACCGCGCGGCGCACGGCCTGCCGGCCACGGCCGTCGCGTGGGGCCTGTGGGACCTGGGCGGCGTGGGGCTCAACGCCGGGCTCGGGGAGAACGACCTGCTCAGGTACCGGAGGGAGGGCTTCAGGGCCGTGGCACCCGAGCAGGGCGCGGCGCTGCTCGACGCGGCGCTCGCGCAAGGGCATCCGCAGCTGGTGGCGCTGCCGGTGGACGCGGCGGCGATGCGGGCGCACGGCCGCGTGCCGCACGTGTTGACCGGGCTGGTCGGTGGCAGGTTCCGGCCGGCCGCGCGGTCCGGCGCGGGCGAGAGCGACACGCCGGCCACCCGGCTGGCGGCCCTCCCGGATGAGGAACGGCGCCCGGCGTTGCTGCGGATCGTTTCGTCGGAGGTGGCGACGGTCCTCGGGCACACGAACACGGATCTGGTGACGGCCGAGCGCAGCTTCATGGAGCTGGGCTTCGACTCGATGACCGCCGTCGAGTTGCGGAACCGGCTGAGCGGCGCGATCGACGGCCAGCTGCCCGCGACCGTGGTCTTCGACCACCCGACGCCCGCGGCGCTCACCGAGTTCCTGATGTCGCTGACCGGGGGGTCGAGCGAGCGCGGTGTGCTGGCCGAGCTGGACGCGTTGGAGTCGGCGCTGTCGGGAGTGGCCGCCGACGACGAGCGGACGCGCGACGCGGTGGCCGCCCGGCTCCAGGTGCTGCTGTCGCGGCTCAACGGGGCCGGCGGCGACGCGGCCGAGGAGGAGGCCAAGGTCGCGGAGACGCTGGGGTCGGCCTCGGCCTCGGAGATCTTCGACTTCATCGACACGCAGCTCGGCCGTTCAGCGAACTGATCCGGCCGCAGCGGAGCGGCCACACTGCCCGTCCGTACCGAGGGAGATCGAGTACGCATGTCCAACGAAGAGAAGCTCGTCGACTACCTCAAGTGGGTCACCGCCGAGTTGCACAAGTCGCGTCAGCGCGTGGAGGAACTCGAAGGCGGCCGGGAGGAGCCCATCGCGGTCGTCGGCATGGCCTGCCGTTATCCGGGCGGTGTCGCGTCGGCCGACGATCTGTGGCAGCTGGTGCTGAACGAAGAGGACGCCATCACCGAGTGGCCGGACGACCGCGGCTGGGACGTGGACGGGCTCTACGATCCCGAGCCGGGCGTTCCTGGGCGTTCGTACACCAGGGAGGGCGGGTTCATCGAGGACGCCACGACGTTCGACGCCGCGTTCTTCGGGATCTCGCCGCGCGAGGCGCTCGGCATGGACCCGCAGCAGCGGGTGCTGCTTGAGACGGCGTGGGAGGCGTTCGAGCACGCGGGGATCGTGCCGGAGTCGTTGAAGGGCAGCCGGACGGGGGTGTTCGCCGGGATCGTGGAGCAGAGCTATCTGAATCGCGAGGGGCCCGAGGAGCTTGAGGGCTACCTCATGACGAGCAAGCTCAGCAGTGTCGCCTCGGGCCGGGTGGCGTTCACGTTCGGGTTCGAGGGGCCGGCGGTGTCGCTGGACACGGCGTGCTCGTCGTCCCTGGTGGCGGTGCATATGGCGATGCAGTCGCTGCGGTCGGGGGAGTCGGCGCTGGCGCTGGCCGGGGGTGTCACGGTCTCGGGGTCGCCGAACGGGTTCGTCGACTTCTCGCGGCAGCGCGGGCTGGCGGCGGACGGGCGGTGCAAGTCGTTCTCCGCGTCCGCCGACGGCACCGGCTGGTCGGAGGGTGTCGGCCTGCTCGTGCTCGAACGGCTTTCCGACGCCCGGCGCAACGGCCACCGCGTGCACGCCCTGATCCGCGGGTCCGCGATCAACCAGGATGGCGCGAGCAACGGCCTGACCGCGCCCAACGGCCCCTCGCAGGAACGCGTGATCCGCCAGGCCCTGGCCAGCGCGCAGTTGACGGCGGCCGACATCGACGTGATCGAGGCGCACGGCACGGGCACGCGGCTCGGTGACCCGATCGAGGCCCAGGCGTTGCTGAACACCTACGGCGCCAACCGCCCCGCGCGGCAGCCGCTGCACCTGGGGTCGTTGAAGTCCAACATCGGGCACACCGTGGCGGCGGCGGGTGTCGGTGGCGTGATCAAGATGATCGAGGCGATGCGGCACGGTGTGCTGCCGAAGACGCTGCACGTCGACAAGCCGACCGACCACGTCAACTGGGACGCCGGCGCGGTCGAACTCCTCACCGAGGCGCGGACCTGGCCGGAGACGGGGCGGCCGAGGCGGGCGGGGGTGTCGGCGTTCGGGGTGAGTGGGACGAACGCGCATGTGATCGTGGAGCAGGCCCCCGAGGAACCCTCCGAGGCCCCCGAGGGCGCGGACGGTGCCGAGGGACCGGAAACGGCCTCCACGCCCGAGGAACAGAGCGGCGCCGATTCCGGCTCTGGCTCTGGCTCTGGCTCTGGTGACGACACGGTGGTGTGGCTGCTGTCCGGGAGGACCGAGGAAGCCTTGCGCGCCCAAGCGCGGCAGTTGGCCGATCACCTCGATGCCCACCCCGACCTCAACGACCGGGCCATCGCCCACACCCTCGCCACCACCCGCACCCACTTCACCCACCGCGCAGCCATCCACGCCACCACCCCCGACCTGCTCCGCACCGCACTCCACCACCTCACCCAAGGCACCCCCCACCCCAACCTCACCACCGGCACCACCCACCCCCACCCCAAAACCGCCTACACCCTCACCGGCCAAGGCTCCCAACACCCCCAAATGGGCCAACAGCTCTACCACACCCACCCCACCTACGCCCACACCATCGACCAACTCACCGACCACCTCCAACCCCACCTCCCCCACCCACTCCGCGACATCCTCCACGCCCCACCCCACACCCCCCACGCCCAACTCCTCAACCACACCCACATCACCCAACCCGCCCTCTTCGCCACCCACCTCGCCCTCCACCGACTACTCGAACACCACGACATACGACCCGACTACCTCATCGGCCACTCCCTCGGCGAACTCACCGCAGCCCACATCGCCGGCGTCCTCACCCTCACCGACGCACTCCACCTCGTCGCACACCGAGGACGCCTCATGCAAGCCGCCCCCACCGGCGGCGCCATGGCCGCCGTCCAAGCCACCGAAGAGCAAGTACGCGCCACCCTGGCCGACCACGACCCCGCCACCATCGCCATCGCCGCCATCAACGGCCCCGAAAGCGTCGTCGTCTCAGGCGACAGCGACGTCGTCGAAGCCCTCGTCGCCCGCTGGCGGGAGCAGGGCCTGCGCGCCACGCCGCTCACCGTCAGCCACGCCTTCCACTCCCCCCACATGGACCACGTCCTCGACGAATTCCGCACCATCGCCGCCGAGGTCACCTACCACCCGCCGACGATCCCGGTGGTCTCCAACGTCACCGGCACCCTCGCCACCGAAGAACAACTCACCTCACCCGACTACTGGACCCAGCACATCCGCCAACCCGTCCGCTTCCACCACGGCATCCAATACCTGAAGAACCAAGGCATCACCCACCTCATCGAAATAGGCCCCACCACCCTCGCCACCCACACCACCCCCCACATCCCCACCACCCCCACCCTCCGCACCAACCAACCCGAAAACCACACCCTCCACACCACCCTCGCCACCACCCACACCCACGGCACCCCCACCAACCACCACACCACCCCCCACCCCCACACCCCCCTCCCCACCTACCCCTTCCAACGCCAACGCTACTGGCTCGAACCGCGTCCGCAGACGGACGCGACGAGCATGGGGCTGAGCGGCACCGAGCACCCGTTCCTGGCCGCCGCCATGAACACCGCGGGGCAGGACGCGTTCGTCTTCACCGGGCGGGTGTCGTTGCGCAGCCACCCCTGGCTCGCCGACCACACCCTCCACCACACCCCCGTCCTCCCCACCGCCGCACTCATCGACCTCACCCTCCACGCAGGCGACCAACTCGGCACCCACACCCTCGAACACCTCACCACCCACACCCCCATCACCCTCCCCACCGACAACACCCCACTCCACCTCCAACTCACCATCCACCCACCCAACCCCACAGGACACCGACCCTTCACCCTCCACACCCGCCCCGACACCACCCACCTCACCCACCACCAATGGACCACCCACGCACAAGGACTCCTGAGCGGCCTGGCCGGCCGTCCGGTCCAGGAGTCGGCGCCGTGGTCGTCCGACGGCGCGGAGAGCATCGACGTGAACGAGGCGTACGAGCGGTTCACGGCGTCCGGGCTGTCGTACGGTCCGCGGCTGCGCACGTTGAAGGCGACCTGGCGGCGGGGCAAGGACCTGTTCGCGGAGGTGGAGCTGCCGGAGGAGATGCGCGGCGAGGCGGCGGAGTTCGGGCTGCATCCGGCGTTGCTCGACGGCGCGCTGCACGCGGCCGCGCTGGCCGGCGGGCCGGCCGGGGCGGCGCTCGACGGGCGGGCTCCGGTGGCGGCGGAGTGGCGCGGGTTCCGGCTGTTCGCGACGGGCGCCACGTCCGTTCGGGTGCGGCTGACCGTGACCGACTCCGGCTCGTTGGCGGCCCGGCTGGCGGATCAGTCGGGGGAGGCGGTCGCCGAGATCGTGGACATCGGGTTCCGGCCGGTCGGTCAGGAGCAGATCGCGGCGGCGGTGTCCCGGACGGACGAGGCGCTGTTCCACGTGCGGTGGGAGCCGGTCGCGCCGCTCGGCGCCGGTGAGGAGCTGCGCTGGGGCGTGCTCGGCGCGACCGGGGAGGCCGCCTCAAAGTTCTCCGGGACGCGGTTCCCCGATGTCGCCGCCGTGGCGGCGGCCGTGGCCGCGGGCGCGGGGCCTGACGCTGTGCTCTCGACGGTCGCGTTCTCGCTCGACGCGGGCGCGGAGGCGGACTCCGGGGGCGTGGTGCCAGCGGTGCACGACGCCACGCGTGCGGCGTTGGCGCTGGTGCGGGAGTGGCTGGCGGAGGACCGGCTGGCCGGCGTGCCGCTGGTGGTGGCGACGCGGCGCGGGGTCGACGCGTCGGCCCCCGGCGCCGAGGCGGGCGCGGCGGGCGTGACGGATGTCGCGGCCGCGGCCGTGTGGGGCCTGCTGCGCTCGGCCCAGTCCGAGTCGCCGGGCCGGCTGGTGCTCGTCGATCTGGAGAGCGAGGCGGATCTGCACCCGGAGGTGCTGTCGGCGGTGCTGGCCACGGCGGAGCCGCAGAGCGCGGTGCGCGGTGGCGGGGTGTCCGTGCCGCGCGTGCGGCGTGCCGCGGCGCGCGGTGCGGCGGGGCCGGGCGGGGGGCGGTGGCGCCCGGACGGGACGGTGCTGATCACGGGTGGTACCGGCAGTCTCGGCGGGCTGTTCGCCCGGCACCTGGTGGAGCGGCACGGGGTGCGGCACCTGCTGCTGCTGAGCCGGCGAGGCGAGGACGCGCCGGGGGCGCGGGAGTTGGTCGCGGAATTGCGCGGTCTTGGCGCGGGGGTGACGGTCGCCGCGGTGGACGCCGCGGACCGGGAGGCGCTGGCGGCCGTGCTGGCGGACGTTCCCGCGGACCGTCCGCTGCGCGGGGTGCTGCACGCGGCGGGCCTCATCGACGACGGGCTGGTCGCGGCCCTCACTCCCGAGCGGCTCGCGGCGGTGCTGCGGCCGAAGGTGGACGCGGCGTGGCACCTGCACGAGCTGACCAGGGACGGCGAGGTGAGCGCGTTCGTCCTGTTCTCGTCCATCGCGGGGGTGATCGGCGGCGCGGGGCAGGCCAACTACGCGGCGGCGAACGCGTTCCTCGACGGCCTGGCCGCGTACCGGGCGCGGCTCGGGCTGCCGGCGACGTCGGCGGCCTGGGGGCTGTGGGAACAATCCTCCGGGATCACGGGCGAGTTGTCGGACGCGGATCTGGCGCGGATCGCCAGGGCCGGGTTCCGGCCCGTGCAGGCGGGCAGCGGCCCGGCGCTGCTCGACCGGGCGCTGGAGTCGCCGTTCGCGGCTCCGGTGCTGACGCCGCTCGACGTGGCGGCGCTGCGGGAGCGGCCGGCGCAGGCGCCCGTGGTGCTGCGGGGGCTGGCGGGCGGCGCGGTGCGCCGGGTCGCGCGGAACACGCCGGGGGTGTCGGCGGCCGGGCTCGCGCAGCGGCTCGACGCGCTGGACGAGGGGGAACGGCTCGACGCGGTGCTCGGTGTGGTGCGGGAGGCGATGGGTGCGGTGCTGGGGCACGCGGACCCGTCGGGGCTCGGTGCCGAGGAGCCGTTCGCTCAGCTGGGGTTCGATTCGCTGACGTCGGTCGAGTTGCGCAACCGGCTGGGTTCCGACGTCGGGTTGACGCTGCCCGCGACGGTGATCTTCGACCATCCGACGCCGGCGGCGCTGGCCGCGTTCGTGCTCGACGCGGTGCGGGCCGGCGGCGGGGGCGGGGAACGGGCCCACGGGGGCGTGGACTTCGCGGCCGAGGTGCGGCTTGCGGAGGATGTGCGGCCGGCGGCCGAGGTGGTGCGCCGGGTGGACGACGCGCGGGAGGTGCTGCTGACGGGGGCGACGGGCTTCCTCGGGGCGTTCCTGGTGCGGGATCTGCTGCGCGCGTTCCGGGGCACGGTGCACTGCCTGGTGCGGGCCGGGGACGAGGCGGAGGGGCTTGCGCGGCTGCGGGCGAACCTGGAGTCCTACCGGGTGTGGGGCGAGGTGGACGCGAGCCGGTTGCGGGTCGTGGTCGGGGACCTGGGCGCGCCGCGGCTGGGGTTGTCGGAGGAGGCGTTCGACGCCCTGGCGCGCACGGTCGACGTCGTCTACCACGCGGGCGCTTCGGTGCACTGGCTGCGTCCTTACGCGGCGCTGCGCGGGCCGAACGTGGGCGGCACCGAGGAGGTGCTGCGGCTTGCGGCCAGGCACCGCACGGTGCCGGTGCACTACGTGTCGACGGTCGGGGTGTTCGCGGGTGGTGAGCGGCAGGGCAGGCCGCTGCGCGCGGATGATCCGACGGGTCCCGCCGAGGAGTTGCCGAGCGGGTACCTGGCGACGAAGTGGGTGGCCGAGCAGGTCATCGGGCTGGCCAGGGACCGGGGGTTGCCGGTGTCGGTGTACCGGGTGGACGTGGTGTCGGGGGATGTGCGCAACGGGGCGTGCCAGACGCGGGACTTCGTGTGGCTGAGTCTGAAGGGGATGCTTCAGGCGGGGGCGGCGCCTGTGGGTCTCGCGGGTGATGTGCCGTTGACGCCGGTCGACTATGTGAGCGCGGCGGTGGTCGCGCTGTCGCGGCGTGCGGGGGCCGAGGGCGGCACGTTCCACTTGCACAACCGGAGCCGCATGGGGTTCGGGGAGTTCGTGGCGCGGTTGCGGGCGGCGGGGTACGTGCTGGAGGAGCTGGGGTGGGACGCGTGGCGGGAGCGGGTGCGTTCGGCGCCGGACAACGAGTTGCTGCCGCTGCTTGAGGCGTTCGAGATGATGGCGTCGAACGGCGCGGCGTTCTATCCGCGGCTGGACACGGGCGGGACGGAGGACGCGCTCGCGGGCACGGGCGTGGACTGCCCCGAGCTGACGGGTGAACTGTTCGAGCGCTACGTGCGGTTCTTCGTCGAAGCCGGGTTCTTCCCGCCGGTGCCAGGGGATGCCGGTGCCGGGGGTGGTGCCGGTCCCGCGCGGGTGCCCGCCGCGTGACGGGGTGGGGGAGCGGCCGGGTGGCGGGTCAGTCGTGGCCGAGGCGGAAGCCGACGCCGCGGACGGTCTCGATCCAGCTGTTGACGCCGAGCTTGCCGCGGAGCTTGCTCACGTGGGTGTCGATGGTGCGGGTCGCCTGCCGCCCGGCCGGGTGGTTCAGGGGGTCGCCCCAGATCTCGGCCATGAGGCGCTGGCGTGAGACGACTTCGCCGCGGTGCAGGGCGAGGCGGTAGAGGAGGTCGAATTCCTTGCGGGTCAGGGCGATGGGCCGGCCGTGCAGGCGGACTTCACGGCTGATGACGTCGATGCGTAACGGGCCGTACGACACGGTGGGGAACTCGTCCTTCGGGCAGGGCCTGGAGCGGCGCATGACGGCGTCGATCCTGGCCATGAGTTCGGGAAGGCGGTACGGCTTGTCCATGCAGTCGTCGGCGCCGGCGCGCAGCGCGAGGACGCGGGTGTGTTCGGCGTCGGGGGCGGCGAAGGCGATGACGGGGACGTCGTCGCTCGACCTGATGCCGCGGCAGACTTCGAGGCCGCCGATGTCGGGCAGTTGGAGGTCGAGCAGCACCAGGTCCGTGCCGCGGTACGCGGCGAGGGCGCGTGCGCCGGTGTCGACGTGGACGGTGTCGTAGCCGTGGGCCCGGAGTCTGCGGATCAGAGGGGCAACGGACTCCGCGCCGCCCCCTACCACAAGTACGCGCATCTGTACCCCCAGTCCAGCGCGAGCACCCTATCAAATGTCACGGAACGGGTCGCGCGGTCGGTTGTTCGCCGGGGCTCGGGGCGGCGCGGGAACGCGGCCGGGCGCGCACGGCGAACGGCGGGGGCGGGGTACGCGGGGGTGGGGGGCGGCGGGAGCCGGGTGGCGGTGGGGGTGCGGGGGTCACGCGGAACAGGCTTCGGGTTCCTCTTCGCGCTCGGCGGTGAGCGCACGCAGGACGAGGGCGTCGCGGTCGGCGGCGCGGCGGGCGCCGACCGGCCCGGTCAGGAGGAACGTCTCCAGCAGCCGGTCGGCGGCCGTGCCCCACAGCGGGTCGAGGGTGATGGTGGTGTGGCTCCTGCCGCCGGCCCACTCGGGCCGCCGCCGCAGGAGGTGCGGCCCGGCTCCCGCGACCACGAGCAGGGGGATGCCGGACGAGGATTCGGTGAGGTTCTCGACGAGGTCGAGCAGGGCGTCGTCGGCGGTGTGCAGGCCGGTGACGGTGAGGACGAGGGGCCGTTCGAGCGCGGCCAGGTGGAGGAAGCGCCGCCAGGCGTCGGCGGTCTGGTCCGCGGGCACGTCCCACGCGGGCACGAGCAGGGGGCCCAGGCGGGAGGTCAGCCAGGCGGCCTCGGCCGGGGAGGTGGCGAGGGCGTCGAGCGCGGCGGTGAGCTTGTCGCGCGCGGTGTGCGGCGCGTCGCCCGGCTGGATCGCGCAGTAGTGCGCGAGCACGGTGGCCTGGGTGCGGGAGACGTCCTCGACGGGCAGGAGGCGCACGTCGCGGCGCCGGTCCCCCGGGGCGTTCGCCTGTTCCCTGGTGACGAGGTGCTGGAACTCCTGGAGGAACCTGGTGGTGCCGATCTGCGAGTCGCCGAGCACGGTGACCAGGTGGGCGGTGCGCTGGTGCGTGGTGCGTTCCAGAAGCGAGCCGAGCAGTTGGAGTTCGTGGTTGACCAGGCGCGGCGGCTGCTGGCCGCCCGGGGCGGCGGCCCTGGGCACGGGCTGGAGGCCGCTGACCCGCCAGTCGGCGACCGCTCCTTCCGTGCGCTGGTAGGACACCGAGCCCGTGGTGGCCCGGTGGGTGCGGTCGCAGACGTGGATGGCGCCGGCGGGCACGTCGGACAGCAGGCGGCGGCCCTTGTCGAGGAGGGCGCCGTTGACGGACGGGGTCGCGGCGCGGTCGCCGGGCGCGCGGCGCAGCAGGGCCTTGCCGGTGACGACGGCCGCGTGGAGCGTCGGCGCGTGCCGGGCGGCGGCGCGGCCGTCGGCCAGGCCGGCCGGCGGGGTGAGGGCCTCGCGGATGGCGAGGGCCGCGCGCACCGCCGCGGTGGCGGCGCCCGCGCCGTCCCGGTCGACGCCGAACAGGCCGAGGCAGTGGGACCCGATGGAGGCGGCGACGGTTCCGCCGAACCGTTCGATCTGCTCCCTGAACACGGCGGACATGGCCTCGATGAGTTCGTCGAGGTCCTCGGCGGAGAAGACGTCGGAGCCAGGTCCCAGCTGGGTGCGCAGGAGGACCGCGCTGACGTCGCGGCGTTCGGCCTCGGCCGCGGTGCGGGCCGGTATTCGGTGCTCCTCGGCGGGCGCTCCCGCCGGCCGCTCGGCCGGTTCCGCGCGGTGCGGGCCCGCGCCCGCGGTGGCCGGCGGGCGGCGCGCGGACTCGGGCAGGAGCCGCGCGGCGTCGCGCGGGGCGGCGGGCGCGGTCACGCCCGACAGGTGGAGCGTGGCGTCGTGGTTGAGGATGGAGCGCTGGAGCAGTTGCAGGTCCCGGCCCGGTTCGAGGCCGAGTTCGACCAGGGCGCCGCGGGCGCGGGCGTAGACGCCGAGGGCGTCGGCCTGCCGTCCGCAGCGGTAGAGCGCCAGCATCAACTGGCCGCAGAACCGTTCCCGCAGGGGTTCGGTCTCGACCATCGTCTCCAACTGCCCGAGGATCGCGGAGTGCCGGCCGCAGGCCAGTTCCGCCTCGAAGTAGTCCTCCAGGACGTCGAGTCGCGTGCTCTCCATGGCCGCGAGCTCGGGCCACAGCACGCCGGTCTCCACCAGGTCCGCGAGGACCGCTCCGCGCCACAGCGCGAGTGCGGAGCGTAGCGAGTCGGCGGCATGCCGATGGGATCCGGCGGCGAGCGCGGCCCGGCCCGCCATGACCTTCTGGCGGAAGAGGTGCAGGTCGACGCGGTCCGGGGTGACCTTGAGCATGTAGCCGGGGGCGCGGGTCAGCAGGGACACCGGCTCCTCGGCCGCGTCGGGAGTGGCGGCGAGCACCACACGCAGGCCGCACACGGCGTTCTGGAGTATTTTGCGGGCGGTGACGGGGCGTTCCTCGTCGCTCCACAGCGCCTGCATCAGCTGGCTGGTGGACACCACTTGATTCATGCGCATCAACAAGGAGCCGAGTGTCGCTCGCTGTTTCGTGCCACCGAGCGCGACCGGCTCACCGTCGGAAACGACCTCTAAAGGCCCCAGGACGCGAAAATGCATAGCTACCTCCGGTGCTAGGCGTGACGGTCGTCTCCTGCTTCGTGAGCGCCGCCTGAATATGCACAGCGCACAGGCCTTCCCCCACTCAAAATTACAAACCGTCAAGATGGTTTGTCAACGAGGCCCCATGGTCATGGCCTGATACCGCACCGGTCGCCCTCCGGCCCGGGTGTCAGTCGTGGTCGTTCGCGCCGGTGAACCGCTGCTCGTCCTGGTCGCGGACGACCGCGCACACATCCCGCAGCGCCGTGCCGAGCCGGTCGATCTCGGCGTCGCCCAGCAATATCGACGGCTCGAACCTGAGCGTATTCACCGCGCTCGCCGTGGGGAACGTCCTGATGCGGTGGCGCCGCAGCAGGTATCCCGCGAGGCCGTAACCCAGGAATCCCTGGCGTGACAGTTCACGGAGCGTTCCGGATTCCGCGTCCGACTGGTCGAAGAACTCGAATCCCAGCATGAGCCCGCGGCCCCGCACCTCCCTGACGACGCCGGGGAATTCCGCCGCGACCGATTCGAGAACCGCGCGCAGGCGCGCCCCGACTTCCGCGGCCGTGCGGTAGGCGCGCCCGTTGTCGGCCTCCAGGAGTTCGAGGACCTTGAGGGCGATGCGCGACGACAGGCCGTCCTTCGCGAACGTCGAACTGTGCACGACTTCGAATTCCGGCCGGTAGCGCTCCTGCCGCACCAGCATCACCGATGTCTTCGCGATGCCGCCGCCAAGGCTCTTGGCCAACGCGTAGTAGTCCCCGCGCAGGCCGATATGTGAACTCGCGAAGAACGCTCCGCTGCGGCCCATGCCGGTCTGGATCTCGTCCACGATCACCGGGAAGTCGGCTGCGCGGGCCACGCGCTGGATCTCTGCGGCGAATTCCGGCGTGACGGCCCGGATACCGCCCTCTCCCTGGACGGGTTCGAGGACGAAGGCGCAGAAAACCGGGAACGCGCGCTCGGTCAGCCGCACCCGCCCGTCCGCGATCTCGACGTCGAGCAGCCGTCCCGACTCCTCCGCCACGATCTTTTCGAGCACGGCGGGTTCACCGAGCGGCACGAAACGGGTCCGCGCGGCCAGTTCGGGGAACGGCAGGCGGTAGGACTCGTTGTGGGTCAGCTGGACGCTGCCGAGGAGCTTGCCGTGGAAACCGCCCTCAAGCGCGAGGAACAGCGGGGGGCGGGCGAGCCGTTCCGCGTTCTCCCGCGCGACACGGTCGGCGAGCGCGTCGAAGCCGCCGGTCGCGGCCCCGTCCGCCGCGGCGTCGAGCGCGGCCGTGCCGGCCGCGACGGCGGCGCGGGCCTCCTCCACGTGCCGCGCGACCGCGTCGAGCGCGGCGGCGGCCTTCAGCCCCCTGTCCATTTCCGCGTGCTTGACAGCCGCCTCGATCGCCTCCGCGCCGGTGTTCGCGAAGATCGCGTAGTAGGGCTCGTCGCCGCCCAGTTCGCGGTGGATGACGCGATTCAGGGCGGTGGCCACCTCGTTCGCCCACGGATGGCGGGAGAATTGGGCGTGCACGGGCACCTGGCGTTCCAGCAGCTCCTTGGCGTAGGCGATGATCTCCGGAGGATTGTGGCCCAGCATGAGGGAACCGTAGCCGCCGGCGAAGTCCAGTACCGGAACCTCCGCGCCGTTCCCGTCCGTCCAGTACATTAGGTTGCCCTCGGCACGCGTGTACTCGACATCGAGCCCCGCCATGGCGAGCACTTGCCGCAGATGCGGTTCGGCCAGTTCGCGTTCAGGCGACATGTAATTGATGCCTTTCTCGGCGGCGGAACAGGACCTTGGGCAACGATAATGGCGGCGGCCTTGAGGTGTGCCAAGGGCCAGTAACGGGCAGGTCACTCGCCGCCGGTGCCGGTGGGTGAGCGCCTGATTACCGCACGGTGGGGGCGGGGACACGCGGGCTGAGTATCTTGTGATTCTGGCCGAGTGATTGCGATGTGCCGCCCACCGGAGAAGGTGCAATGAATTCCACGACAGCCGCACAGAGTGAGTCGTATACCGTTGAGCCGTCGACGCTTCGGGCCGCGATGTCCCGGTTCGCAACCGGTGTGACGGTAGTCACCGTCGGCGGAGACCACATTCACGCCATGACGGCCAACGCTTTTACCTCCGTCTCCCTGGCACCCCCGTCCGTCCTGTGCAGCGTGGCCCACAGCGCGGTTATGCACGGCGCGATCACGTCGGCGGGCGCGTTCGCCGTGTCGATTCTCGGCGGTGAGCAGGAGAAGCTCGCCCGGCATTTCGCCGACAAGAACCGGACGCTGGGCCGGGCCCAGTTCGATGGCGTCGCGTGGCGCCCCGGGCCCAGGACCCAGGCCCCGGTGCTGTCCGGGTCGCTGGCCTGGCTGGAATGTGAACTGACCGAGGCCTACGTGTTCGGCGACCACACGATCTTCATCGGCACGGTGCTCAGCGCGGAGAGCGCCGAGGGCGGGCGAGGGCTGCTGTTCTTCGACGGGGCGTTCCGGCAGGTGACGTCCCCGCGGCTGCCGAAGTCCGCGTGATCCGGGTGCCAAGACCCGCGCGCGGCCCCCGGGCCGGCCAGTACCGTCCCACCGGTCCGTTTCCCGGCCGCGCGCGTGCGCGACGACCGCGGGTGGCACTGACGTGCCGTCAGCCCCGGTTCTCACACGGTGACTTGGTCACATCGAAGTGCCCTCTTCCGCCACGCCCCAGGATGGCGGACGATCAGGTGGTACCGCCGTCGGCCGCAGGCCGGACCGGCGCCGTTCCCCTGGCCGCCCACCGCGCCCACGCCCGCGAGGAGACGTTTCCGTGTCCGGACCACCGTCGCCGCGGCCCGCTGGCGGCGCCCCGGCGCCCGGCGCGCCGACGGCCGGAACGCTGCGCGAACGGACCGTCCGGTACGCACTCGGCGCCGCGCCCCCGTTCCGCCGCGCCGCGCCCGGGTGGGTGAGGTGCCGGAGGCACGGCCCGCCCCGGCCCGCGGGAGCCCGGCCGGAGGCCGCGCACGGCGTGCGCGGCACAGGGCGCCGGCCCAGCTGACCTGCCCGACCTGACCGGAGAGACACCCATGGCGCAGAAAGTCGAGAAGTTCTCCGACCTGGAGGACTCGTTCTTCGACTACATCAAGGACATCGTCTACGCGACGATGATCACGGTCGACAAGAAGGGCCGCCCCCGCGCGCGCGTCCTGCTGCCGATCTGGGAGGTCGTCGACGACCGCCCGCTCGGCTGGCTCGCCGTGTTCAAGACGCCGGTGAAGGCCGCCCACCTGGCCAACAACCCGCACACGACCTACTCGTACTGGAACCAGCGGCAGAACTGCGTGTTCGTCGACAGCGTCACCACGTGGGTCGAGGACATGGAGACCAAGCGCTACGCCTGGGACCTCTACACCAAGGGCAGCCCGCCCGGCGTCGGCTACAACCCGCGCGCGTACTGGAGCGGCGGTCCCACGGACCCCAAGTTCGAGGTGCTGCGCATCGAGCCGTGGCGCGTGCAGGTGCTGCGCGGCCGTGACCTGCACAGCCGCATCTGGACCGCGGAGACGGAAACCGCCTGACGCTCCGCCCACCGACCGCGGCACCGGCCGCCCCCCGGGGCCGGTGCCGCTCCCCGGAAGAAACCGATGGTCCGGTTCTGTCCGGGCCGCCTCGCCGCCGGACCTCCCGGCGGCGCCACGAAAGGGATACCGATGACCTTCCCCGCCATGCCCCGTTACGTCGACGCCTGGTTCCGCGCGTCGATCGACGCCGACCCCGACGCCTGGGCCGACACGTGGACCGAGGACGGCATCTTCCACGACCCGGTCGGTGACCCGCCGGTCGTCGGCCGCGAGGCGATCCGCAAGTTCATAGCCGACGCGCTGCCCGCGTTCAAGCCGTTCCTCGGCCTCACCCCGGTCGAGGCGTACTACGTGGCCGACTCCGTCGCCGTGTCCTGGCGGGCCGCCGCCGTCACCGGCGACGGCAAGCCGGTGAACTGGGCGGGCATCAACATCTACGAACTGGCCGAGGACGGGATGATCAAGGAGGTCCGCTCCTACTTCAGCAACGCGGTCTTCCAGGCCCAGGCCAACGGCTGACCCGCCCCCCGGCCGGGGCCCGTCCCGTTCGGCTTCCCCTCCGGCCCCGCCGCTCGCGCCCGGCGCCGCCCGACACGGCGGCGCCGGGCGCCGCCGCGTTCCGGCCGCGCGCCCCGCCCGCGGGTCGGCGCACTGCGCACCGTGCACACTTCGCCGCCGATTCTGAGCACCGTGAACGGTGGTACGGCGGCCCTCGCTTGCCTAACGTCCTCGGTGAGCGCAGGGCCGCGGAGGAGTCCTGCGACACCACGGGGAACGACCCGGAAACGGGCGGGCGCGGGCGGGGGGCCGCGCCCGCCCGCGCCGGGCCCGGGATCACATGCGCTGCGGGGCCTCGATGCCGAGCAGCAGCAGGCCCTGCGCCAGGGTCGCCCGCGTCAGCGCGCACAGCGCCAGCCGGTTGGCGCGCACCTCGGCCGGCACGTCCTCGCGCAGCACGGGGCAGGACTCGTAGAAGGCGGTGAACGCCTTCGCCAGACCGTAGAGGTAGGCCGCGAGCTGGTGCGGCTCAAGCGTCGCCGCGACCCCTTCGAGCGCGGCACCGAACTCGTCCAGCTCAAGGGCCAGCGCGTGCTCGGCCGGTTCGAGCGCGACCGCCGGGTCGAACGCGCCCTCGCCCGCGCCCTGTTCCGCCGCCTTGCGCAGGATCGAGGCGATGCGGGTGTGCGTGTACTGGAGGTAGACGCCGGTCTGCCCGTTGAAGCTGACCATGCGGTCGACGTCGAAGGAGTAGTCCTTGGCCCGCGAGGTGGACAGCTCGGCGTACTTGACCGCGCCGATGCTCGCGACGCGCGCGATCTCGTCCAACTCATCCGGCGAGAGCGCCGGGTCCTTCTCCGCGACGACCTCGCGGGCGCGCCGCAGCGCGTCGTCCAGCAGGTCCGCGAGCCGCACCGTGCCGCCGGAGCGCGTCTTGAACGGCCGCCCGTCCGGGCCGTTGATGGTGCCGTTCGCGGCGTGCACCGCCTCGATGCCCTCGGTCAGCCACCCGGCCCTGCGCGCCGTTTCGAAGATCATCGCGAAGTGCTGGGCCTGGCGGGCGTCCACCACGTAGATCAGCCGGTTCCCGCCCAGCTCCCGGATGCTGTGGCGGATGGTGGCCAGGTCGGTGGCCGCGTATCCGAAGCCGCCGTCGGACTTCTGGACCAGCATCGGGACGGGCTGGTCGTCGAGGAAGACGACCTTGGCGCCCTCGCTGTCCTCCAGCAGGCCCTTGTCCCGCAGCTCGTCCACGACGCCCTGGAGCCAGGGGTTGTAGAACGACTCCCCCAGCACGTCGTCGCGCGTGAGCAGCACCCCGAGCCGTTCGTAGATCTGCTGGAAGGCGGCCTCGGACTCGCCGACGATCTCCCGCCAGGCGGCCACCGTCTCCTCGTCCCCGCTCTGGAGCGCGACGACCCGGCGCTGGGCGCGCTGCTTGAACTCCGCGTCCCGGTCGAACTCCTGCCGCGCGGTGCGGTACAGCGCGTCGAGCGCGGACACCGCGCCGCCCGTCCCGTCCGCGCCGATCTCCTTGTCGCGCCACGCCGCGTCCGGGTGCTCGAACAGGTACTGGATGAGCATGCCGAACTGGGTGCCCCAGTCGCCCACGTGGTTCTGCCGCACCACGCGCGCGCCCAGGAAGCCGAGCACGCGGGCCAGGGCGTCGCCGATCAGGGTCGACCGCAGGTGGCCGACGTGCATCTCCTTGGCCACGTTCGGGCCCGAGTAGTCGATGACGGCCGTCTGGGCGGCCTGGCTGCGCGGCACCCCGAGGCCGGGGGCCGCCGCCCGCGCCGCGAGGCGGTCGAGGAGGGCGGCGTCGGCCAGCGTGATGTTGAGGAAGCCGGGCCCCGAGACCTCGACGGACGCCAGCGCGTCGGCCCCGGCCACGAGGTCCCGCAGCCGGCCCGCGAGCTCGCGCGGATTGGTGCCGACGCGCTTGGCCAGCGACAGGGCAGCGTTCGCCTGGTAGTCCGCCCGGTCGGAGCGTCGCACGAGCGGGTCCTCGGACGCGAACTCCGGAGGCAGCACCTCCGCCATCGCCGCTCGGACAGCCGCTTCCACCTCACCGGCCAGGGACCGGACCTGCTCCACCATCTTCGCGAACCACTCCTGTGTACGGGAACCTGCCGCTGCCAAGCATGACAGGACGGCGGCCCCCCGGGCGCGGCGAGGTGGCGTCGGCCGGTGCGCGAGCGCCCGTCCGGGCGGCCCCGGGGCGGGTCAGCCGTGCTTCTCGTACATCGCCAGGGCGACACCGAGGCCGAAGAACGTCGGCGCCCACTCGCCGACGAACAGGCCCCACCGGTCGGCGCGCGCGACATCGGCGCCCGGCTCCGCCTTGAGCGAGGTGACCCAGCTGACCACCGTGAGACCGATGCTGGCGAAGGCCGCGCAGTAGGCGTGCTCGCTGCGGACTCCGGCCTCGTGAAGCTTCTTGACGATCACGACATCCCCTTTCCATGGTTCTGCACCACTGTGCGGGGAAATTCCGGTTTTCGCCATCGGGGGTCCGCGCGCGGCGGGCGGTGGGCCAGCGCGAACGCCGGCCCGAGCGCGCGGGGACCGCGGGCCGACCGGGTGAGCGCCCCGTTCGGCCGGGCGCCGAGCATGGCCGGATTGAGTCGTTTCACTCGACCACCGCGGGGGGACAGCCCTGACATCGGGAGCGCTCCCAACCGGACACCCCCCACCGTCTTCCGGACGAGGAGTCGCAGTGTTGCCTTTTGTGCGCCAACGCACCGACGCGCGCGGATGGACGTTCCGCGCCGTCCTGGCCGTTCTGGCCTCCGCCCTGCTCATGATGACGCCCTGGTCGACCCCGGCCGCCTCCGCCCACGGCTCGACCGCCGACCCCGTCTCGCGCAACTACGGCTGCTGGCAGCGCTGGGGCAACGACTTCCAGAACCCCGCCATGGCGCAGCAGGACCCCATGTGCTGGCAGGCGTGGCAGCACGACACCAACGCCATGTGGAACTGGAACGGCCTGTACCGCGAGGGCACCGGCGGCAACTTCCAGGCGTTCATCCCCGACAACCAGCTGTGCAGCGCGGGCCGCACCGGGGACGGCCGGTACAACTCCATGGACACGCCCGGCGCGTGGAAGACGTCCAGGATCGGCACCGACTTCACCGTGGACGTGCTCGACCAGGCGTACCACGGCGCGGACTACCTCCACGTCTACGTGACGCGGCAGGGCTACAACGCCCAGACCGACGCGCTGGACTGGGGCGACCTCGAACGGGTCGCGAGCACCGGCAGGTACGCGCCCGCCAACCACTACACCGTGGACGTCAGCGCGCCGGGGCGCAGCGGGCACCACGTCGTCTACACGATATGGAAGGCGTCGCACGCGGACCAGATCTACTTCTTCTGCAGCGACGTGACCTTCTGAGCCACCGCGTCACCGCCGCCTGCCCCCGCCCGGGGCGCGGGCGGCGGTGACGCGCGCCGGGCCGGCTCTGGCGCGGCCCACACACGTCAACTACCGTGTACACGCCTTGGTCACGAAATCCGCACCCGCCGCGCGTCCCGACGGAGGACATGTCCAGTGCGTCGCACGAGATCCGCATGCCTCACCGCCGTCGTCGCCGCCGCGGCGTCGCTCTCGCTGGCCGCGCCCGCCCGGGCCGTTCCGGAGACCGCCCCCTGCACGCCCGCTGTCGACGCGGGCACGGAGAGCGGGATGGGCCGCGTTCTCGGCCTGATGGACGACCTCAGGGAAAGCGGCCACGGCCGGGCGGAGATCGACGCCGTCCTGGCCGACCTGGCCTGCATGACGCGCGTTCCCACGACCACCGGCGAGCCGGTCTCCGCGCGGGCCGCCGCCCTGCCCGACGCGCCCGTGGACGTCACCGCGCCGTCCGTCTACGTCATCACCGAGGTCAACGGCAGGGACCGCTGGGTGGCCATCACCGAGTGGAGCTGGCGGACCGTGCCGACCTATCCCATGACGGGCAACCAGGGGATCGCGACCTGGTTCAGCTCCGGTGTGAACCCGATCGTCCAGGTCGTCCACCACAGCGGGCACACCAGCCAGTTCCCCAACGTCAGCCGCGAGGACGCGTCCGACCTGAACGACCACGGCGTCAGCTTCCTCATGGCCCCGCGCACGTCCGCGACGGACCTGAACGTGGCCAGGGGCATGTCGTCCCTGGTCTTCGAGGGCCGCGACGGGTGCGCGGACCCGACGGTGACCAGTTCCTACTCCCACTCGTTCGGGAGCACGAGCATCAGCGCCATCGACATCTCGGCCGACGGCCAGGAGGTCCACTGGACGGCCGAGGACGGCCGGGCCCAGTCCACCGGCCCGGCCACGCGGGTGGCGGGCGTCTGCTCCTAGGGGCCCGCGGGACCCGGATGCGCCGGGGCGCCCCCTGCGGGATGAAGCGCGGCGCGGGGCGGGCGGTCGTCGATGACGATACGGGCGACGGCCGACTGCCCGCCCGCCGGCGGTTCCAGCTCCTTGAGGGCGTCGCCGATCCGGTGGTGCACGCGACGGGCGAGCGCCCTGGTGATGTCGGAGGCGCGCGCGTCGTGCGCGGCCTGCCGGAGCGCGTCGATGGCCGCGAGGAGGGTTCGGGCCGAGACATCGGCCTCGATGAGGCCGTGCTCGTCCTCCTTGATGCCCGCGGGAAGCCGGAAGTGCTCGGTGCGGGCAGCCTGCTCGACGAGGAACGACCAGGTGTCGCGGTGGCAGACGATCGTGGCGTAGGAGATGCCTGCGGCCCGGTCGAGCAGGCCGCCGTGGTCCTCCTGGTCCGGTGCCGTGCCGACGGTGACGGGGTGGTGCCCGGCCTGCCCCATCGTGGCGCCGAGGGCGCCGACCGCCTGCGTGAGCGTGCTGATCTGTTTTTCGAGCCGTTCGATCGCCGTTTTAAGGTTCTTCGCGCCGAACGTCACGTATCCCCCTCGGTCCGTCGCCGTGTGTGGCGAGGTCATGTCTCCCCGTACATGACCGGGACGACGCGGCGTTTTCCGGCCAAGGCCGGGGCGCCGCGCACCTGTTCGACGGTCAGCGGGCCGCCGCCTGGTCCGGCTCGGCACGCCCCCGGCGCGCGAGGGCGCACGCAGGACGGACTGATCGCCACCGTGCCACTCGGCGCGGAGGCGACGACGTGCCGGTGCGGCCCCGGGCCGCCGGGGCCGTCGGGTGCGGCGGGGCGCTGTGGTAGCTTGCCCGGGCCAGTCGAACCCACGTGCGTGGGTCAGGGAATCCGGTGCGAACCCGGAACTGACGCGCAGCGGTGAGGGGGACGGGCGGGGCAGCAGCCACTGGACCACGGCGTGGTCCGGGAAGGCGCCTCGTCCGGGTGATCCCGAGTCCGAAGACCTGCTGGCGGCCTCCGCGCACGATGCCGTGCTGCGGGGGGACACCGTCCGACAGGGCTCCGCGTACGAGCCCTCGACACCCGGGAACGCCCATGCCGGTCGCGCACGTCCGCCGTTTCTCCGTCCTGGCCCTCACCGGAGCCCTGCTCCTGACCGCCTGCGGCGCCGACGACTCCCCGCCACCGCCGTCCGCGGTGCCCGGAGAGAACGGCTACCCGCTGACGCTCGACAACTGCGGGCGGACGGTGGAGGTCACCGCACCGCCGCGGCGGGCGGTCTCGCTGAACCAGGGCACCACCGAGATCCTGCTGTCCCTCGGGCTCGCGGACCGGATGGCAGGCACGGCCACCTGGACCGACCCGCTGCCGCCGGAGCTCGAAGAGGCCAACGCCCCGGTGCCCCGGCTCGCCGACAACGCCCCGTCCTTCGAACGGGTCCTGGACGCCGAGCCCGACTTCGTCGCCGCGTCCTTCGCCTCCACGCTGGGCACGGGAGGCGTGGCCGAGCGCGAGCGGTTCGAGGAGCTGGGGGTGCCCACCTACCTCTCCCCCTCCGACTGCGTCGGCAAGGACAACAGCGGCGAGGGCGACGGGACGCGCACCGAGGCGTTCACCATGGAGACGGTCTACGGCGAAGTCCTCGACCTCGCCAGGATCTTCGGCGTCGAGGAGCGCGGCGACGAACTGGTCGCGAGCCTGCGGGCGCGCGCGGAGCGGGCCGCCTCGGGCATCGACGCGTCCGGGGCGACGCTCCTGTACTGGTTCGCCAACTCCGAGTCCCCGTACATGGCGGGGTGCTGCGGCGCGCCCGGCGTCATCACCGACGCGCTCGGCGCGGAGAACGTCTTCGACGACAGCCGCCAGGAGTGGCCCCAGATCAACTGGGAGACGGTCGCGGACCGGGACCCCGACGTGCTGGTGATCGGTGACCTCACCCGCAGGTCGCAGACCACCGAGAGCGCGGCCGAGAAGATCGCGTTCCTTGAGTCGCACCCGGTCACCCGCACGATGACGGCCGTGCGCGAGCAGCGCTACGTGCTGCTCAGCGGCCAGGCCATGAACCCCTCCATCCGCACCGTCGAGGGCCTGGAGCAGGTGGCGGCCGCGCTGCGCGACCACGGGCTCGCGGAGTGAACGACCGGATACGCGCGCACACGCGCGGCGGTGCGCTGTGGGCGGCGGGGCTGGCCGCGCTGTGCGGCTCGGTCGCCCTGGCCGTCACCATCGGCCCGGCGAGCATCGGCGTCGGGGACGTCTGGTCCGCCATCGCGGCCCGCCTGGGCCTCGGCACCTCGGACCTCGGCAGGCTCAGGGACGAGATCGTGTGGAACCTGCGGCTGCCCCGGGTCCTGCTCGCGGCCGTGTGCGGCGCGGGGCTCGCGGTGTGCGGGGCGGTGATGCAGTCGCTGCTGCGCAATCCGCTCGCGGACCCCTTCGTGCTCGGCGTGTCCTCGGGTGCCTCGACCGGTGCCGTGCTGGTGGTCGTCCTCGGGGCCGGGGGCGGCGCGCTGTCGGTGTCGGGGGGCGCGTTCCTCGGCGCGGTCTGCTCGTTCGCGCTGGTGCTGCTGCTCAGCCACACCCTGGGCGGCACGCAGGACCGGGTGGTGCTCGCCGGTGTCGCGGCGATGCAGCTGTTCTCCGCGCTCACCTCCTTCGTGGTGATGACGAGCGCGGACGCGGAGACCACGCGCGGCGTGCTGTTCTGGCTGCTCGGCTCGCTCGGCGGCGCGGCCTGGGCGGACGTGTGGCTGTGCCTCGCGGTGCTGCTCGCGGTCCTCGTGGTGTGCCTGGGGTACGGCGGGGCGCTGGACGCGTTCGCGTTCGGGCAGGACGCGGCGGCCTCGCTCGGGGTGTCGGTGGCCCGCACGCGGCTGGTGCTGCTGTGCGCCACGGCGCTGCTGACCGGCGCGCTCGTCAGCACCGCGGGGGCCATCGGCTTCGTCGGCCTGGTGCTGCCGCACGCCGCCAGGGCGCTGACGGGGCCGGGGCACGGGCGGCTGCTGCCGGCCTGCGCCCTGGCGGGCGCGGTGTTCCTGGTGTGGGCGGACACGCTGGCGCGCACCGTCCTCGATCCGCAGGAGGTGCCGGTGGGGGTGGTGACCTCGCTGGTCGGCGTGCCGGCGTTCGTCCTCGTCCTGTACCGCACCCGCCGCGGCGTGCGGAGGGCGTCATGACGCTGCGCGCCGAGCGGGTGTCCCGCTCCGCCGGCGGGCGGCTGATCCTGGACGGGGTCGACCTGGCGCCCCGCCCCGGGCGGACCACGGGCGTGCTGGGGCCGAACGGGTCGGGCAAGTCGACCCTGCTGCGCCTGCTCGCCGGCATCCTCTCCCCCGCCTGCGGGGTCGTCACGCTCGACGGGCGCCCGATCGGCGAGCTGCCCCGCAGGGCGGTCGCCCGGCGCGTGGCCGTCGTCGAGCAGCAGGCCGACACCCAGGTCGAGCTGACGGTCGCCGACGTGGTGCGCCTCGGCCGCGTTCCGCACCGGCGGCCCTGGGCCCCGGCCTCGGCCGCCGACGAACGGGCCGTGCGCACCGCGCTCGCGCAGGCCGGGCTGACCGGGCACGCGGAACGCGCCTGGCACACGCTCTCCGGGGGCGAACGCCAGCGCGCGCAGATCGCGCGCGCCCTGGCGCAGGAGCCGCGGGAACTGCTGCTCGACGAGCCGACCAACCACCTCGACATCCAGCACCAGCTCGACCTGCTCGCCCTCGTCGCCGCGCTGCCCCTCACCACGGTCGTCGCCCTGCACGACCTGAACCTCGCCGCGATGTACTGCGACGACCTCCTGGTGCTCGGGCAGGGCCGCGTGGTGGCCCGCGGCACCCCGGGGGAGGTGCTCACCGAGGACCTCATCGCCCACGTGTACCGGGTGCGGGCCGACGTCACCGCGTCCGGGCCCGGCGGCCGTCCCCACATCCGGTTCCTCGGCACCCTCCCGCCCGCGTGACGGCGCCGGTCCGGTGGGCGGGGAAGTCGCGTAGGCTGACCGGCGCCCGCGGTGACAGGAACCCGGTGTGATTCCGGGGCGGTTCCGCCACTGTGACGCCGTCGCCGGCCGACGGCTCAGCCAGACACTGGCCGCGGGCCCGTCCGACCGTCACACGGGGCGAGAACCCCGGAGGAGGAACTTGGCGATGGCCGAGCCCGCCAAGCGCATAGCGCTGCTGTCCACGTCCGACACCGATCTCCTCTCCGCCCGGGCCAGTGGCGCGGCCTGGCGGTGGGCCAACCCGGCGCGCGCCGGCGACGCCGAACTGACCGCGACCGTCGACGGCGCGGACCTCGTCCTCGTCCGCCTCCTCGGCTCGCCCGACGACCTGTGGCACGGGCTCGGGGCCGTCCGCGGCCGGGGCACGCCGCTGGTCGTCCTGGGCGGGGAGCAGCAGCCGAACGCCGAGCTGATGGAGCGCTCGACGGTGCCGACGGGCGTCGCGGCCGAGGCCCACAGGTACCTGGCGGAGGGCGGCCCGGCCAACCTGGCGGAACTGCACGCGTTCCTCTCCGACACGGTGCTGCTGACCGGCGAGGGCTTCGAGCCGCCGGCGGCGATCCCCGAGTGGGGGCTGGCCGCCAGGCCGCAGGCGCCCGAAGGCGCTCTGCCCCGGGTCGGGGTGCTGTACTACCGCGCCCACGAGGCCAGCGGCAACACGGCGTTCGCGCACGCGCTCGCCGACGCGATCGACGCGACCGGCCTGGCCGTCGGGGTGCCCGTGTTCGCGGGGAGCTTGCGTTCGGCGCCCGAGGAGCTGTACGCCGCGCTCGGCACCCTCGACGCGCTGATCGTCACGGTCCTCGCGGCCGGCGGCACCGTGCCCGCGGGCGTGAGCGCGGGCGGGGACGACGAGGCGTGGGACGTGCGGCGGATGGCGGCGCTCGACATCCCCGTGCTCCAGGGGCTGTGCCTGACGTCGAGCCGCGCCGAGTGGGAGGCGTCGGACGACGGGGTGACGCCGCTTGACTCGGCCAGCCAGATCGCGATCCCGGAGTTCGACGGCCGGATCATCACCGCGCCGTTCTCGTTCAAGGAGTTCGACGCCGACGGGCTGCCGCACTACGTGGCCGACCCCGAGCGCTGCGCCCGGGTCGCGCGCATCGCCGTCAACCACGCCCGCCTGCGGTCGGTGCCCAACCGGGACAAGCGGCTCGCCATCGTGCTCTCGGCGTACCCGACCAAGCACGCGCGCATCGGCAACGCCGTCGGCCTCGACACCCCGGTGTCGGCGGTCCGGCTGCTGCGCCGGCTGCGGGAGGACGGCTACGACCTCGGCGAGGACAACGCCGTCGTGCGCGTCCTGGACGCCGGGCACGGCGACACCGAGGCGGGCGACGCGCTCATCCACGCCCTCATCGCGGCGGGCGGCCAGGACGAGGAGTGGCTGACGTCCGCGCAGCTGACCGACGCGCACGTCCGGATCGGCGCGGAGCAGTACGCGGCGTGGACCGCCGACCTGCCGGCGGAGCTGCGCGACGCGATGGCGGAGAAGTGGGGCCCCGCGCCCGGCAGCCTGTTCGTCAACGACGCAGGTGAGCTGGTGCTCGCCACCCTGTCCGCCGGCAACGTCGTGCTGCTGATCCAGCCGCCGCGCGGCTTCGGCGAGAACCCGATCGCGATCTACCACGACCCTGACCTGCCGCCCAGCCACCACTACCTCGGCGCCTACCGCTGGATCGAGCACGGCTTCGGCGCCCACGCCATCGTCCACCTGGGCAAGCACGGCTCCCTCGAATGGCTGCCGGGCAAGAACGCGGCGCTCTCCGCGGCCTGCGCGACGGACGCGGCGCTCGGCAGCCTGCCGCTGGTCTACCCGTTCCTGGTCAACGACCCGGGCGAGGGCGCGCAGGCCAAGCGCCGCGCGCACGCCACGATCGTCGACCACCTCGTGCCGCCGATGGCCCGGGCGGAGAGCTACGGCGACATCGCCCGGCTTGAGCAGCTGCTCGACGAGCACGCCAACATCGCGGCGATGGACCCGGCGAAGCTGCCGGCCGTCAGGGGCGAGATCTGGACGCTGATGCAGGCCGCCCAGCTGCACCGCGACCTGGGGCTTGAGGAGCGCCCGGGGGACGAGGAGTTCGACGACTTCCTGCTGCACGTCGACGGCTGGCTGTGCGAGGTGAAGGACGCCCAGATCCGGGACGGTCTTCACGTGCTGGGCGAGGCCCCTACCGGCGAGGCCCGCGTCAACCTGGTGCTCGCGATCCTGCGCGCCACCCAGGTGTGGGGCGGCGCGGACGGCGCCGTTCCCGGCTTGCGGGCCGCGCTCGGCCTGAAGGACGCGGCGTCGGCCGGCACGGCGGAGGTCGACGCGTTCGAGGCACGGGCCCGCGAGCTGGTCGAGGCCATGGAGGCGGCCGGCTGGGAGCCCTCGGCCGCGGCCGGGCTGCACGACGCGCCCGAGGTGCGGCGGGTGCTGGAGTTCGCGGCGGCCGAGGTCGTGCCGAGGCTGGCCCGCACGACCGACGAACTGGCCGCCGTCCGGCACGCGCTGGACGGCGGGTTCGTGCCCGCCGGGCCCTCGGGCTCCCCGCTGCGCGGCCTGGTCAACGTGCTGCCGACCGGCCGGAACTTCTACACCGTCGACCCGCGCGCCGTTCCCTCGCGGCTCGCGTGGCAGGCAGGGCAGGCCATGGCGGACTCGCTGGTCGCGCGCTACCTGGAGGAGACCGGCCGCTACCCGGAGTCCGTGGGCCTGTCCGTGTGGGGCACCTCCGCGATGCGCACCTCGGGGGACGACATCGCCGAAGTGCTCGCGCTGCTCGGCGTGCGCCCCGAGTGGGACGCCGAGTCGCGCCGGGTCAGCAGGCTCGCCGTCGTCCCCCCGGACGAGCTGGGCCGGCCCCGCATCGACGTGACCGTGCGCATCTCGGGGTTCTTCCGCGACGCGTTCCCGCACGTCGTCGCGCTGCTCGACGACGCCGTCCGCCTGGTCGCGGCGCTGGACGAGCCGGACGAGCAGAACTTCGTGCGGGCCCACACCCGCGCCGACCTCGCCGAGCACGGCGACGAACGCCGCGCGACCACCCGGGTGTTCGGCTCCCGGCCCGGCGCCTACGGGGCGGGCATCCTCCAGGCGATCGAGTCGGGGTCGTGGCGCGACGACAACGACCTGGCCGAGGTCTACACGGCGTGGGGCGGCTTCGCCTACGGGCGCGGCCTCGACGGCGTCCCCGCCGCCGACGACATGCGGGCCAACTACCGGCGCATCAAGGTCGCCGCCAAGAACGTCGACAGCCGCGAGCACGACATCGCGGACTCCGACGACTACTTCCAGTACCACGGCGGCATGATCGCGACCGTCCGCGCCCTGACCGGCAGCGACCCCAAGGCGTACGTCGGCGACTCGACTTCGCCGGACGCGGTGCGCACCCGCACGCTGGCCGAGGAGACCTCCCGGGTGTTCCGCGCCCGCGTGGTCAACCCGCGCTGGATCGCTGCCATGCGGCGGCACGGCTACAAGGGCGCCTTCGAACTGGCGGCCACGGTCGACTACCTGTACGGGTTCGACGCCACCGCGGGCGTCGTGCACGACGGCATGTACGAGTCGCTGGCCAGGGAGTACGTGCTCGACGAGACGACCCAGCGGTTCCTGCGCACGTCCAACCCCTGGGCGCTGCGCGGCATCGTCGAACGGCTGCACGAGGCGGCCGAGCGCGGCCTGTGGGCGCACCCGGACCCCGAGCTGCTGGCCGCGTTGCGGGAGGTCTACCTGGAGGTCGAGGGCGACCTGGAGGACGAGCAGTGAGGATCAGGGTCCTCGGCGTCGGCATGGGCCCGCAGCACGTGACGCCCGAGGCCGCCGAGGCGCTGCGCGGCGCCGACTACGTGCTGGCCGCCCGGAAGGCCGAGCACGACCCGCTGCTCGATGTCAGGCGCGCGATCTGCGAACGGCACGGGGTCGAACTCGCCGTCGTGCCCGACCCGCCGCGCGACCGCGACGACCCGGCCGACTACCCGGCCGCGGTCGCCGCCTGGCACGAGGAACGGGCCGCCGCGTACGAGCGGGTGCTGGCGCGCCGCGGCGGCACCGCGGCGTTCCTGGTGTGGGGCGACCCGTCGCTGTACGACTCCACGATCCGCGTCGTGCGGCGGGTCGCCGGCCGCCTGGGCGCCGACTGGGACGTGCTGCCCGGTATCAGCGCGCCCCAACTGCTCGCCGCCAGGCACCGGATCGTGCTGCACGAGGTCGGCAGGCCCGTGCACATCACCACGGCCAGGCGGCTGCCCGAGGCGGTCGCGGCCGGCCAGGACACCATCGTCGTCCTCCTCGGCGGCGAGCCAGACCTGTCCGGCCTCGCGGACTGGACGATCTGGTGGGGCGCCAACCTCGGCGCCGCGGGCGAGGAACTGGCGCACGGCCGCGTCGGAGACGTGCTGCCGGGGCTCGGCGCGGCACGGGAGCGGGCCAGGGCCGCGGCGGGCTGGGTCATGGACATCTGCCTGCTGCGCCGGGAGCGCTGATGGCCGGGCTCCTGGTCGCCGGCGCCACCTCGGACGCGGGCAAGAGCGTGGTGACGACCGGCCTGTGCCGGGCGTTCGCGCGCCGGGGCGTCGCGGTGGCCCCGTTCAAGGCGCAGAACATGTCCAACAACTCGATGGTCTGCCACGGCCCCGACGGGCGGCCCGCCGAGATCGGCCGCGCCCAGTGGGTGCAGGCGCTCGCGGCGCGCGTGGCGCCCGAGCCCGCGATGAACCCGGTGCTGCTCAAGCCGGGCGGTGACCGGCGCAGCCACGTCGTGCTGATGGGGCACCCGGCGGGTGAGGTCGCCGCCGCGGACTTCGCGACGGGGCGCCGGCACCTCGCCGAGGCGGCGCACCGCGCGTTCGACGACCTGGCCGGGCGGCACGAGGTCGTGGTCGCCGAGGGCGCGGGCTCGCCTGCCGAGATCAACCTGCGGGCGAGCGACTACGTGAACATGGGGCTCGCCCGGCACGCCGCGCTGCCGGCCGTCGTCGTCGGGGACATCGACAGGGGCGGGGTGTTCGCCGCCCTGTACGGGACGGTGGGGCTGCTCGGGGCGGCCGACCAGGCGCTGGTGGCGGGGTTCGTGGTGAACAGGTTCAGGGGCGACCGCGGCCTGCTCGGGCCGGGGCTCGACGCGCTGGAACGCCTCACCGGGCGGCGGGTGTTCGGCGTCCTGCCGTGGGCCCCCGGCCTGTGGCTGGACTCGGAGGACGCCCTGGACCTGAGCGGCAGGCGTTCCGCCGATGAGGGCGCGCGGCGCGTCGTGGTGGTGCGGCTGCCCAGGATCAGCAACTTCACGGACGTGGACGCGCTCGGCCTCGAACCCGGCCTCGACGTCGTGTTCGCCTCGCGGCCGCGCGACCTCGCGGACGCCGACCTGCTGGTGCTGCCCGGCACCCGCGCCACCCTGGCCGACCTGGCCTGGCTGCGGGCCCGCGGGCTCGACCGCGCCGTCGTCGAGCACGCCCGCAGGGGCAAGCCGCTGCTCGGCATCTGCGGCGGGTTCCAGATGCTCGGGCGGCGCGTCACCGACCCGCACGGCGTCGAGGGGCCGGCGGGCGCCGACGTGGCGGGGCTCGGACTGCTCGACGCGCGCACCGAGTTCGCGGCGGCCAAGACGCTGCGGCTGCCGGCCGGGACGGCGCTCGGCGCGCCCGCCTCCGGCTACGAGATCCACCACGGCCGGGTCACGCGCGGGGGCGGCGGCGAGGAGTTCCTCGGCGGGGTGCGGGCGGGCAACGTGTTCGGCACGCTGTGGCACGGCGCGCTTGAGGGCGACGAGCTGCGTGCGGCGTTCCTGGCCGAAACGCTGGGCCGCGCGCCGTCCGGGGTGGGTTTCGGCGCGGCGCGCGAGCGCAGGATCGAGCTGATCGCGGACTTGGTCGAGGAGCATCTCGACGTCGGCGCGCTGCTGTCGCTGGCCCGGCGGGGCGCGCCCGCTGGGCTGCCGGTCCTGGCGCCCGGAGGTGCCGGGTGAGGCTGCTGCTGCTCGGCGGCACGGCGGAGGCCCGCGCGCTCGCGGCCCGCCTCGTCGATGAGGGCGTCGACGTCACGACCTCCCTGGCCGGCCGGGTGGCACGGCCGCGGCTGCCCGTCGGAAAGGTGCGGATCGGCGGCTTCGGCGGGGTGGCGGGGCTGCGGGCCGCGCTCGCCGCGTACGACGCGGTGGTGGACGCCACCCACCCGTTCGCCGTGGGCATGACCGCCAACGCGGCGGCGGCCTGCACCGACCTGCCCCTGCTGCGGCTTGAGCGGCCCGCGTGGGAGCCCGCGCCGCAATGGCGGTATGTCGACACGCACGAGCAGGCGGCCGGTCTGGCCGCGGCGCTCGGCGCGCGCCCGTTCCTGACGGTGGGCCGCCAGGAGCTGGCCCGCTTCGTGCCCGCGCTCGCGGAGCGGTCCGCGCTCGCCCGCGTGGTGGACCGCCCGGAGGTGCCGCTGCCCGCGCCGTGGCGGCTGGTCACCAGCCGGGGGCCCTACCGCCTGGAGGGGGAACTCGACCTGATGGGCCGGCACGGAGCGGACGTGCTCGTCACGAAGGACTCGGGCGGCACGTACACGTGGCCGAAGATGGCCGCCGCCGCGCGGCTCGGCGTTCCGGTGGTCGTCGTGCGCCGCCCGCAGGGCCCGCCGGGCGTGCCCGCGGTCCACGACGTGGACGCGGCGGTCGCGTGGGTGCGGGGGCTGCCGTGAGGGTGCTGGTGACCGGCGGCGTCAGGTCGGGGAAGTCCCGGCACGCCGAGGCGCTGCTCGCGGGCCGCGCGGACGTGGCCTACGTGGCCCCCGGGCCCACGGCAGAGGAGGACCGCGACCCCGACTGGGCCGCCCGCGTCGCCGCGCACCGCGCGCGGCGCCCGCCCGGCTGGCGCACGCACGAGACCCGGGACGTCGCGGGCGTGCTCCGCGCGGCGCCCGGCCCCGTGCTCGTCGACTGCCTCGGCACCTGGCTCACCGGCGTCATCGACGGGCGCGGCCTGTGGGACGCGCCGGGCGAACGCGCCGCCGAGGCCGTGCACGCGCTGGTCGACGAGGTGGCCGAGGCGGTGCGCGCCGCCACCGACATCGTGCTGGTGACGAACGAGGTCGGGCTCGGCGTCGTTCCCTCGCACCGCTCGGGCCGGCTGTTCCGCGACCTGCTCGGGACCGTCAACCAGCGCGTCGCCGACGCGTGCGACGAGGTCCACCTGGTGATCGCGGGGCGCGTGCTCGTGCTGTGACCCGCGCCCTGGCCCCGGCCCGCGCCCCGGCCAGGGCGGCGCCGGCCGCCAGCAGGGCCGCGCCCGCGTCGACCCGCCGCGCGAGCGCCACGGCCCTTGGGATGTCCGCCGCCCGCGCCTCGCGCCCGGTGCCGAGGACCGCCCGGTGCTCGGTGCGCGTTCCGTAGCGGTTGGTCCCGCCGAGCCGGACGCCGAGCGCCCCGGCGAAGGCCGCCTCGACGACGCCCGCGTTCGGGCTCGGATGGGCGGCGGCGTCCGCGCGCCAGGTCGCCAGCGCCCGGCGCGTGCGGGCGGGCGCCCCGGCCGCAGCCGCCGCGAGCAGGCCGCTGAGCCGCGAACCCGGCAGGTTGAGCGCGTCGTCGAGCCGGGCCGAGGCCCAGCCGAACCGCTCGTACCTGGGGTTCCTGTGCCCCACCATCGCGTCGAGGGTGTTGGCGGCGCGGTGGCCGAGCAGCCCGGGGACACCGGCGAACGCGCCCCACACCAGGGGGGCGACGACGGCGTCCGAGGTGTTCTCGGCGACCGACTCGACCACGGCCCTTGCGATGCCGCCCTCGTCGAGCCCCGTGGTGTCGCGCCCGACCAGGTGCGTGAGCCGCTGCCGCGCGGCGGGCAGGTCGCCGCGCACCAGGTGGGCGTGCACGGCGAGCGCCTCCCGTTCCAGCGACCGGCCGCCGAGCACCACCCAGGTCGCGGCGGCGGTGACCGCCGCGTGGGCGAGCGGGCCGCGTCCGCTGCCGCGGGCCGCGGCGCGCCCGGCCAGTGCCGCTCCCCCGACGAGCACGGCGGCGTACGCGGCGCCGCGCGCGCGGCTGTCGGCCCACATGCGCCGTTCCAGGGCCGAGGCCGCCGCGCCGAAGCCCGCCACCGGGTGGCGGCGGCGCGGGTCGCCCAGCAGCCGGTCGGCGGCGAAGCCGAGCAGCAGCCCGGCGGCGCGGGCGGCGAGCCGTTCGGTGGCGGACTGCGGCGCGGCGGTCGGGTCGGGGGTCACGCGTGCGGCTCCCGCGGTGAACGGTCCTGGCCCGCCCGGCCGTTCAGGGAGTCGATGGCGGCCAGGAGCCGCCGGGTGCGCTCGGGCGGCCGGGCGGCGACGCGGACCCAGTCCCCGCCGAGTCCAGGGAAGGTGTCGGCCCTGCGCACGGCGATGCCGCGCTCCCGCAGCAGCGGGCGCGTGCCCTCCCCGAGCCGGGCGAGGACGAACGGCGCCGACGAGGCCACCACGTCGAAGCCCCGGTCGCGCAGGCCGTCCGCGAGCAGGTCGCGCCACCGGGCGAGGGCCAGGGCCCGGTCGCGGGCGTCGGCCGCCGCCGCGTCCGAGCAGGCGGCGACCATCGCGTCGACGGCGGTCGTGGAGACCGACCAGGGCGGCTGAAGAGCGGCCAGTTCGCGGATCACCCCGGGGTCCGCGACCACGTACCCGGCGCGCACGCCGGGAATGGACCAGTGCTTGGTGAGGCTGCGGATCACCGCGACCCCGGTCAGGCGCTCGCGGACCAGCGACTGCGGCTCGCCGGGAACGGCGTCCATGAACGCCTCGTCGACCACGACGAGGCGCCCCGCGCGCCGCAGGCCGCGCAGCAGCCCGGCCGGGTGGAGCGCGCCCGTCGGATTGGTCGGGTTGCCGATGACGACGAGGTCCGCCTCCTCCGGCACGTCCGCCGGGTCGAGCGCGAACCCGTCGCCGGGACGGCACAGCACGCCGGTGACGCGGTGGCCCGCCTGTTCGAGCGCGGCGTGCGGCTCGGTGAACTGCGGGTGGACGACCACGGGCAGCCGCCACTCGCGCAGGCGCGCCACGAGGGTGAACGCCTCGGCGGCGCCCGCCGTGGGGAGCACGTCGCGCTCCTCGCGCCCGTGGTGCCGGGCGATGGCGGCCCTGGCCGGCGCCGGGTCCGGGTACTCCGCGACCCGGTCGAGGCTGCGCCGCAGCGCCCGGTCCAGCCACGCGGGCCGCGCGCCCTCGTACACGTTGACGGCGAAGTCGAGCAGCCCGGGGGCCGTTTCCCTGTCCCCGTGGTGGCGCAGCGGGTCGGGCACCCGCTCGTCGCCGCGTGGCCGCGCGGAAGTGCTCCCGGCTGTCGGCTCGGGCGGCGCGGCGGCCGTGGCGTGCGGCGAGGCGGCGTGGACGGCGTCGGCGAACCGCTGCGCGAGCCGCGGGTGGCCGGCCCAGTGGACGTGCAGGTACGAGGCGTGGCACGTGGCCGACGCGAACCCCGTGGCCTCGCCGTCGACCCGCCAGGCCGCAGCGGAGCCGGCCGCGGGCACGGCCCGCGTGCGGTGGAACTCGTGCCCGGTGACCTGCTCCCCCGCGCGGGTGAGCAGGCTGTCCGCGGCGGCCGTCGCGACGGGGTAGCGCAGGGTGAGGCGGTCGGTCATGGCCGTTTCCGTCGGCAGCACCCCGGCCATGGGGGCGCCGTCGAGGGACGCGGCGAGGTAGAGCAGCCCCGCGCACTCCGCGACCGTGGGGACGCCGCCGCGCACGGCGGCGCGCAGGTCGTGCAGGAGGGCGCGGTTGGCGGCGAGGTCGGCCGCGTAGACCTCGGGGAAGCCGCCGCCGAGGTAGATGCCCCGGGTGTGCGGGGGCAGCGCGGTGTCGGTGAGCGGGTCGAACGGGACGACCGCGCAGCCGGCCGCCGTCAGCAGCTCCTCGGTCTCGGCGTACCGGAACGTGAAGGCGCGCCCGCCCGCCACGGCGACCACGGGCCGCCCTCCCCCGGGCGCGGCGACCTCGCGGCCCGGGTCCCAGGGCGTCGCGCCGAGCCCGGGTGCCGCGCGGGCGACCGCGAGCAGCCCGTCGAGGTCGAGGTGGCGGGCCATCCGCTCGCCGAGGCGCGCGACCAGCTCCTCGGGGGCCGCGCGTTCGGCCGCGGGGACGAGCCCCAGGTGGCGCGAGGGCGTGAACAGCCCGTCCTCGCGCGGCACGACGCCGAGGACGGGCAGCCCGGCGCGTTCGAGCGCGCGCTGGATCTCGGCGGTGTTGCGGGCCGAGACCGCCCGGTTCAGCACGACGCCGGCCACGTCGACGCCGGGGTCGTAGGCGGCCATGCCGAGCGCCACGGCGGCGGCGGAACGGGACTGCCCCGCGATGTCGACGACGAGCACCACCGGGGTGCGGGTCAGCGCCGCGACGTGGGCGGAGGACGCGAAGCCGTCCGTGCCGAGCCGGCCGTCGTGCAGCCCCATCACCCCCTCGACCACGGCGACATGGGCGCCCGCCGCGCCGTGCAGCAGAAGCGGAACGACCCGTTCCGCTCCGACGAGGTGCGGGTCGAGGTTGCGGCCCGGCCGGCCGGTGGCCAGCGCGTGGTAGCCGGGGTCGATGTAGTCGGGGCCCACCTTGTGGCCGCTGACCTCGTGCCCGGCCGCGCGCAGGGCGGCCATCAGGCCGGTGGCGACGGTGGTCTTGCCCTGCCCGGAGGCGGGGGCCGAGACCATCAGGCGCGGCAGCCGCCGGGCCCCGGGCTCACCACTCAATGCCCCGCTGCCCCTTCTGCCCCGCGTCCATGGGATGCCTGACCTTGGTCATGTCGGTGACCAGGTCGGCGGCGGCGACCAGCCGCGGGTCGGCCCCGCGCCCGGTGATGACGACGTGCTGGTGCCCCGGCCGCGCGGCCAGGGTGCGCACGACGTCCTCCGCGTCGACCCAGCCCCAGGCCATCGGGTAGGTGAACTCGTCGAGCACGAGCAGGTCGTGGGTCTCCTCGGCCAGGCGGCGCTTGATCTCCGCCCAGCCCTCGGCGGCGGCAGCGGCGTGGTCCTCGGCGTCGCCCCGCTTGCGGGCCCAGGACCAGCCGGAGCCCATCTTGTGCCACTCGACGGGCCCGCCCTCGCCCGTCTCCTCGTGCAGCCGGCCGAGCCGTTCGAGCACGGTCTGCTCACCGACGCGCCACTTCGCGGACTTGACGAACTGGAACACTCCGATGCGCCAGCCCTGGTTCCAGCCGCGCAGCGCCAGGCCGAACGCGGCGGTCGACTTGCCCTTGCCGTCGCCCGTGTGCACGACGACGAGGGGGCGTTGGCGCCGCTGCCGCGTGGTCAGTCCGTCGTCGGGGACGTTCACCGGCCTGCCCTCGGGCATCAGGCCGCCCCCCTCAGGCCGCCGGTGCGGTCGCGGACGGTCCCGGCGAGCACGTCCGCGCCGACCTCGGCGACGGGCAGGTGCTCGGCGCCGAGCCGGCGCGCGAGGTCGGCGGCGAGGCCGAGCCGCAGCGGGCCGGTCTCGCTGTCGACGACCACGGAGGTGACGCCGGAGGCGGCGACGTGCTCCGCCGCCAGGCGCGACCGGGCGAGCGCGTCGGGGCCGCCCGTGGCCCGGCCGTCGGTGACGACGACGAGCAGGGGGCGCAGGCGCGGATCGCGCAGCCGTTCCCGCCGCAGGACCCGGTCGGATTCGAGCAGGCCCTCGGCCAGCGGCGTGCGGCCCCCGGCCGGCAGTTCGTCGAGGCGGAGGGCGGCGATCTCCACCGAGTGGGTCGGCGGCAGGACGAGGTCGGCCCGCGGGCCGCGGAACGTCACGAGGCCGACCTTGTCCCGGCGCCGGTAGGCGTCGAGGAGGAGCGAGAGGATCGCGGTCTTGACCTGGGTCATGCGCTTGCGCGCGGCCATGGAGCCGGACGCGTCGACGCAGAACAGCACCAGGTTGGCCTCGCGGCCCTCGCGCACGGCGTGGCGCAGGTCCTCGGCGCGCAGCCTGGGCCGCCCGCCGGCCGGCCCGCGCGCGGGCTGGGCGCCGGCGGCGGCGCGCAGCGTCTCGACGAGGTGCAGGGATCCCGGCGTTCCGTCGGCGCGGCGCGCGCCGACCCGGGTGCCGGTCTCGGCGCGCGCCCGGCTGCGCCGCCCGGCGGCGCCGTCGCCGAGGCCGCGCACGGTCAGCAGCCGGGGCCGGTAGGGCGTCGCGGCCCGCACGGTCGTCGACCCGCTCTCGTCCTGGCCTTGCGGCGGCGTGGCCGCGGGGGCGCCCGGCGCGTTCCCTTCCGCGTCGTGGTGCGCGGCGCCCCCGCCCGGCCCGTCGCCCTCGCCCGCGCCGTCGCCCCGGTCCGCCGGGGCGGGCTCGCCGGGCGCGTCCCGGCCGTCCCCCGGCCCCGGGGGCTCGGGGTCGTCGCCAGGCGCGGGGCCGCCCGGTGGCGGTGGCGGCGGGTCGGCGTCGCCGAGCAGTTCGTCCAGCAGGTCCTCGTCGAGCCCCGGGGCGTCGAACGGCTTGCGCCGCCGCCGGTGCGGCAGCGCGAGGACCGCGGCCCTGCGGATGTCGGCGCGGGTCACCTCGTCCCTGCCCTCCCACGCGGCGTGGGCGACGGCGGTCCTGGCGGTGACGATGTCGGCGCGCAGCCCGTCCACGTCGAAGGCGGCGCACACCTCGGCTATCTTCAGCAGCGCCGCGTCGCCAAGGCGCACGTTCCCGACGTGCGCGCGCGCCGCCTCGATCCGTTCCGTGAGCGCGGCGTCGGCCGCCCGGTAGCGCGCGGCGAACGCGCCGGGGTCGGTGTCGTGGGCGATCCGCCGCCTGACCACCTCGGCGCGCAGCCGCGGCTCCCTGGGCGCCGCCACCTCGACGGTCAGCCCGAACCGGTCGAGCAACTGCGGTCGCAGCTCGCCCTCCTCCGGGTTCATCGTGCCGATGAGCACGAACCGGGCGGCGTGCTCGACGGAGACGCCGTCCCGTTCGACCGTGGCGCGGCCCATCGCGGCGGCGTCGAGCAGCAGGTCGACGAGGTGGTCGTGCAGCAGGTTGACCTCGTCCGCGTACAGGATGCCCCGGTGGGCGCGGGCGAGCAGGCCGGGCTCGAACTCGACCTTGCCCTGGGCCAGCGCGCGCTCCAGGTGGAGCGAGCCGAGGACGCGGTCCTCGGTGGCGCCCACCGGCAGTTCGACGAGCCGCACGGGCCGCGTCTCGGTGGCGGCGTCCGCGGGGAACGGGCCGTCGGGCGAGGCGGCGCCCGGGTCGTGCGGGTCGCTGGAGAAGCGGTCCCCCGCCACGACGTCGATGGGCGGCAGCACGGCCGCGAGCGCGCGCACCGCGGTCGACTTGGCGGTGCCCTTCTCGCCCCGGATGAGCACGCCGCCGATGTCCGGGGAGACGGTGGTGAGGATCAGCGCCAGACCCATGTCGTCGAGTCCGCCGGGGTGCCCGGCGTCGCAGCCGAGAACCGCGGAAAAGGGGTACTGCGTCGGCATGTGAGGCTCCCGCTCGCTTCGCCATCCTCAAGTGGTCGGCGCGAGGCCGGTCTTCGGACTTGCCGGGTCCCTGCTCGACGTGAGCGGGCCTGGTTCACCGCAGCGGGCCTGTGCCGGAATCTCACCGGCTTCCCAGATTCTCCCCACCGGCCTGCCCCGCCGTTTCCGACGGCTGGACCACTGGGGCACCTCGTGCCTTTCGGCGTTCACGATAGCCTCTCGCCCCATGACGGACGCCAGGGGAGTGCCCGCGGACCCGGAGGACCGGCCGCGCATCACGGTCGTCGGCATCGGCGCGGACGGCTGGAACGGGCTGCCGCCGCGGCTGCGGGCCGCCGTGCGGGACGCCCGCGTCCTCCTGGGCGGTCGCAGGCACCTGGGCCTGGTGCCGCCCGTTCCCGGGCAGCGGCGCGAGACGTGGCCCACGCCGCTGCGCGAGGGGCTTCCCGCCCTGCTCGACGCGCTCGGGGCCGGGCCCGTCGTCGCCCTGGCCTCGGGCGACCCGCTGGTGTCGGGCGTCGGCTCGACGCTCGTCGACCTGCTCGGCGCGGACGCGGTCTCGATCGAGCCGGCGGTCTCCTCCGTGGCCCTGGCACGGGCCCGCATGGGCTGGCCGGCCGAGAGCGCGGACGTGCTGACGCTGGTCGGCCGCGACCCGCACCTGCTGCTGCGCGCGCTCGCCCCCGGCCACCGCCTCCTGGTCCTCTCCCCCGACCGGAACGGCCCCGCCGCGGTCGCGGGCCTCCTGGCCGGCGCCGGGTACGGCGCGAGCACGATGACGCTCCTCGGCGACCTCGGCGCGGACACGGAGTCGCGCAGGGCGGCGACGGCCGCCGACTGGCTCGCCGCCCCGCCGCCCGAGGTACCCGCGCTGCACGTGCTCGCCCTCGACCTGCGCGGTCCCGGCGTCAGCTGGGCCACCGGGCTGCCGGACGACGCGTACGAGCACGACGGCCAGCTCACCCGGCGCGACCTGCGCGCGGCGGCGCTCGCGCGGCTCGCGCCCGCGCCGGGCGCGCACCTGTGGGACGTGGGCGCGGGGGCCGGTTCCGTCGGCATCGAGTGGCTGCGGACCCACCCGGCCTGCCGGGCGAGCGCGGTCGAGGCCAGGCCAGAGCGGGCGGCGCGCGTCCGGCGCAACGCGCGGCGGCTGGGCGTTCCCGCGCTCGCCGTGGTCGAGGGCACGGCGCCCGAGGCGCTCGCGGGCCTGCCCGCGCCGGACGCGATCTTCGTGGGGGGCGGGGCGAGCCGGGCGGGCGTGCTGGACGCGTGCCTGGCCGCGCTGCGCCCCGGCGGGCGCCTGGTGGTGCACGGCGTGACGCTGGAGACCGAACGGGCGCTCGCCGACGCCTACCTGGCGCACGGCGGCGAGTTGTCCCGCCTGACGGCGGAGAGCGCCGCGCCGCTGGGCGCGTTCACGGGCTGGACCCCGGCGCGGACCGTCACCCAGTGGGCGTGGACGCGCCGCCACTGAGCCCGCCGGGGCGGCCACGGGGGTTGAGGAACATCGGAACGAAAACCGGTGCTGGGGGTTCGTCGGCCCTTGTGGGCGGCTGACGGATGCTCTACGAGACGGCCGCCCGGGCCGAGGAAATCCTCGGGCCGAATATCGAGAACTTCGACTTGGCCGGGCCGGAGAACATCCGCCGCTGCTTCAGCCGCCTCCCGAGGCAATCGCCGAACTCACCAGCCTGCTCGCGCCCGGTGGCGGCATGCGGTGACGACGCTCACCGCGTTCCGAGGTCGTGAGCGGTGCCGTCGGCGACGGCCTGGAGTTTGTCCGGGTTGGCCACGTTGTGGATGGCGGTGATACGACCGTCGGCGTCGAAGTCGAAGGTGACGGTGGCGATCACGCGTCCCGGCCCGCTGAACACGATGCCCGGCCCACCGTTGATCTCGACGAGTGCGGCGCGCATGTCGGCAGGCTCGACGCCCTGGTAGGTGACGGTGCCGATGGCCGCGAACCAGGCGGCCACCGTGGCCGCGCCCGCGACCGGGCGCAGAGCCTGTCGGACCTTGCCGCCGCCGTCGGTCCACAGGGTGACGTCCGGGGAGAGCAGTTCCATCAGGGCGTTGACGTCACCGCCGGTCGCGGCGGCGAAGAACCGCTCGGTGGCCTCGCGCTGCCGCGACCGGTCGGCGGCGAAGCGCGGCCGCCGGGCCCGTACGTGCTCGCGGGCCCGGTGCGCGGCCTGCCGCACCGCGGCCTCGGAACGCTCCACCGCCTCGGCGATCTCGGCGTAGGTGAAGTCGAAGACCTCCTTCAGCACGAACACCGCGCGCTCCAGCGGGCTGAGCGTCTCCAGCACCACCAGCATGGCCATCGACACCGACTCGGCGTCCGTGACGACCTCGGAGGCATCCCCTCCGGTGAGGATGGGCTCCGGCAGCCACGGCCCCACGTACGTCTCCCGCTTGTGCCGGGTGGAGCGCAGCCGTTCCAGCGCCAGGTTCGAGACGATCCGGGTCAGGTACGCCTTGGGGTCGGCCACCTGCGAGCGGTCCGCGGCAGACCACTTGATCCAGACGTCCTGGACCGCGTCCTCGGCATCGGCCGCGCTGCCGAGGATGCGGTAGGCCACGGAGAACAGCAGCCGCCGGTGCTCGTGGAAGACTTCCTGGTCGGGGTCGAGGTCGGGGTGGGCGGGCAGGTCGGTCACTTGGCCCTCCGGATGCGGGTGAAACGGCCCCCGCGGGGCCAGAACGCGCCCGAGGCGGGCATCTTCTTCATACGGCCGTAGGTCGGCCAGGGCGAGGCGGTCACCGTCTCCTTGTACCGGACGGCCATGCGGCCGGTCAGGCAGACCCGGCGCGGGCTGTCATCGGGCCGTGTGAACTGCACCATGGCGTCACCGCGTCCCAGGCTCACCGGCGTGTGGTAGTAGCCGAAGCGGAACGCCTTGGGCCGCCTGCCCCTGAGCACCCGGTCGATCGACAGCGCGGCGTGCACCCCGGTCGGCATGCCGCCCTGGCAGGTGCCGTGCATGACGCCGTAGCCCTGGCGGATCGCGGCCGCGTCGCCGATCGCGTACACCTCGGGGTGGGACACCGACCGCAGCGCGGCGTCGGTGACGATGCGTCCGTGCCCGTCGACAGCCAGCCCGGCGGCGGCCGCCAGCGGCGACACCCGCGTGCCGCTCGTCCACAGGACCGCGTCGGCCGCGATGCTCTCCCCGCCCGCCAGTTCCACCGCGTCGGGCAGCACCTTCACCACCTCGACGCCGGCGCGTACCTGGACGCCCAGCCGGTCGAGCGCGGCGCGCAGATACGCCTTGGCCTTCGGGGCCATGCCCACACCGGGCTCCTGTCTGCCCAGCAGCACCACGTTCAACTCCGGGTGCCTCTCGGCGATCTCCGCGGCCGACTCGATGCCGGTCAGCCCGCTGCCCGCGACCACCACCGTGCCGCTGCCGAGCCGCGCCAGCCGGTCGGCCACCAGCTCGGCGTCCTGGGCGCTGCTCAGGGTGTACGCGTGGTCCTCGGCCCCCGGCACCGCCGAGGTGTCGGCGACGCCGCCCAGCCCGTACACCAGCGTGTCGTAGGGCAGCACCCGGTCGTCGTCGATCCGCACGGTCTTCGCGTCCGCGTCCACCGCCGTCACCCAGCCGCGCACGAACTGCGCGCCCGTACCCTCCAGCAGCTGGGGGATGCTCAGCTCGGCGAGCTGCTGCCCGGTCGCCGTCATGTGCAGGCGCATACGCTCGGTGAACCGCTCCTGCGCGTTCACCAGGGTCACCTGCACGTCCTCGCGCCGCTTCACCCGGGCCGCGAGCTGGATGGCCGCGGCCATGCCCGCGTATCCCGCCCCCAGGATCACCACGCGGTGCGCGGTCGCCGTGCCGGTCTCCTGCTGTGCGCTCATCGTTCCGTCCTCCTCGGCTCGCTTGCTGACGCCCACCAGATGGGAGCAGGCGGCCTGAACGTGACATGGGCTGGATGTGATACAGGACACAGACCGAATCGGGGCCCACCGGAAGGTGGGCGAAGAGGTCCGCGAAGCCGTCATGCCCCGGCGGGCGTGACGACTGCCAGTCCCCCCGGGGCGAGGGTCAGCAGGAAGTTCCCGGTCGAGCAGACGACGCTCGGGGAGAGGCGGGCGACGTCCTCGTCGCGGACGTCGAAGCCGTCCGCGCGCAGCCGGTGCACGGCGGCGGCCATGTACCTGGTGTGGAACAGCACGGGGGCATGGAGGACCGGGCCCAGGGCGCCGATTGGGTCCTCCATGCCGTCCTGGTAGCGCTGTGGAGCTGCCCTGAGCGACCGTGGAAGATCTTCCGGGCGAGGCAGTGGCGGCCCTCCTGGAGGTTCGCCCGGCTCTTGATCTGCCTGCGGTAGCAGGGCTCGTCGGCCAGGCGCAGGATGTGCGGGGTTTCGACGATCCGCCCGTAGTGGGCGGTGGCGTCGCCGAGCGGGGTGGGGCGGCCGTCGCGGAACAGCATCCGGATCACGTCGTACGCCCGCACGGCTCCGGTGTGGATGGAGCCGATGGTCCGAGGGATGTCCTCCCAGTGCCGTTCGATCCTGGCGAGCTTCGCGGCCTGCTCACCCGTCAGAAACCCGACTGGCACCCCGGGTTTCCGGACAGTCAGTGATCAACACGACTGCCGAAGGCTCCGCCCCCACCAAGCCCAGGTCAAAGCGCTCTCAGGAGCGCGACGGGCTCAGGTCCTGTTTTCGTTCCGCTGTTCCTCAACCTCCGCCACCGGCCGCGCCGGGTCCGCGCGTTTCCGACCGGTCCCTGGAAGGGGCGTAGAGGAACGACTCGCCCCCGTCGTTCGCCAGCGCGCGCCCGACGAGCACGACGGCCGCCTGGCGCAGCCCGGCCCGTTCCACGGCGTCGGCGATGGTCGCGACGGTGCCGCGCAGGACCAGTTCGCCCGGCTGGCTGGCCCGGTGCACCACCACGGCGGGGCAGTCGGCACCGTACTCGGGCTCGATCTCGGCCATCAGCTCGCGCACGCGCCGGATCGCCAGGTGCAGCACGAGCGTGGCCCTGGTCGCGGCGAACCGTTCGAGCGACTCGCTCTCCGGCATGGGCGTCGAACGCGCCCTGGTGCGGGTGAGGACCACCGACTGCGCGACGAGCGGAACGGTCAGCTCCCGGCCCACGAGCGCCGCCGCGGCGGCGTAGGCGGGAACGCCGGGCGTGACGTCCCAGGCCACCCCTGCGGCCGTCAGCCTGCGGGTCTGCTCGGCGAGGGCCGAGTAGAGGGAGGGGTCGCCCGATGTGAGGCGCACGACGTTCCCGCCCCCGGCGACCCCGCGGACCAGGAGGTGCGTGATCCGGTCGAGGTCGAGGTGCTGGGTGTCGACCAACTCGGCTGCGGGGCCGCAGTGTTCGAGCACGCCGGGATCGAGGTAGGTCCCCGGGTAGAGCACGAGGTCGGCGGCGGCCAGCAGCCGGGTCGCGCGGACCGTGAGCAGGTCGGCCGCGCCGGGACCCGCGCCGACGAAGTGGACGGTCACGACGCGACCCACCTCGGCGTCCAGACCCGGCCGGACGGGGTGAGGCGGGTGGCCGAGGCGCCGACGAGCAGGAGGCACTTCATGTCGATGGTCTCGGGCCGGAGTTCGCCCAAAGTCGTCACCGTGAGGGTCTCCCCGGGACGGCCGATGTCACGGCCGACGACGACCACCGTGCCGGGCCCGCGGTGTTCGAGCAGCACGCGCCGGGCCTCGGCGACCTGGGTGGTGCGGGAGCGGGAGGCGGGGTTGTACACGGCGAGCACCAGGTCGGCCTCGGCGACGGCGCGCAGGCGCCGTTCGACGACCTGCCACGGCTTGAGCCGGTCGGAGAGGGAGACGACGGCGAAGTCGGCGCCGATGGGCGCCCCGGCCCGCGCGGCGACCGCCTGCACGGCGCTGACGCCGGGCAGGACGCGGATGGGCACGTCGGCGTAGGCGGGGTCCTCCGCCGCCTCGAAGACGGCCGCTGCCATGCCGAACACCCCGGCGTCGCCGCCGGAGACCACGGCGACCCGCTCGCCGTCGCGGGCCAGGCCGAGGGCGAACCTGGCGCGTTCCACCTCCACGGTGTTCCCCGAGGCGTGCCGCGCAAGGCCGGGACGCTGGGGCACCCGGTCCACGTAGGCGCGGTAGCCGACGACGTGGTCGACCGAGGCGAGGGCCGCGTTCGCCTCCGGGGTCAGCCACTCCCCCGGGCCGGGGCCGAGGCCGACCACGAGGAGTTCGGCGGGCCCGGCGGACGGCCCGCTCGGTGCGGCGCCGCTCCCGGGCGCGGGGGCCGGGGAGGCCGTGCGCGAGCGGCGGCCGTTGCGGCTGTCGCCGGTGACGACGATGAGCGAGAAGTAGGGAACGGTCGCGGGATCGACCTCGTCGACCGGCAGCCAGCGTTCCTCCGGCATCGAGGCGCGTTCGACGTACAGCGCGTGGTCGAGGCGGCCCGCGGTGGCCAGGGCGCGCCGCACGGCGGGGAAGGTGCGGCCGAGCTTCATGATGACGGCGCCGTCGGTGTCGGCCAGGCGCCGGGCGAGTTCGGCCTCGGGCAGCGTGCCGGGCAGCACGGTGAGCACGTCCGTCTGCCGGACCAGCGGGGTCGCGGTGGCGACGGCGGCGGCGGCGTAGGCCGGGACGCCGGGCACGATCTCGGCGGCGTAGCGTTCCGCCAGCCGGTCGTGCATGTACATGTAGGAGCCGTAGAACAACGGGTCGCCCTCGGCCAGCAGGACGACGTCGCGGCCCGCGTCGAGGTGCGCCGCGAGCCGCGCGGCGGACTCCTCGTAGAAGTCGGCGAGCGCGCCCTCGTAGCCGCCGGGATGGTCGGTGGTCCCCACGGTCACGGGGTAGACCAGCTCCTCCTCGACGGCCGTCGCGGGGATCAGGCCGGCGGCGATGCGGCGCGCGTTGGACCGCTTGCCGACGCCGGAGTGGTAGGCGACGACGTCGGCCGCGGCGATGAGGCGCGCGGCCTTGAGCGTGATCAGCTCGGGGTCGCCGGGGCCGACGCCGACGCCGTGGAAACGGCCTGCCGTCGCGTCGTTCACTCTTCCTCCTGGGCCAGCGCGTTCAGGGCCGACGACGTCATGGCGGAACCGCCCCTGCGCCCGCGCACGGTGACGTACGGGATGTCGATGCCGTGGTCGGCGGCGAGGCGGGCCAGCGCCTCCTTGGACTCGGCCGCGCCGATGAAACCGACCGGGCAGCCGAGGATCGCGGCCGGCCGCGGTGCGCCGTCGATCAGCATCTCCAGCAGGTGGAAGAGGGCGGTGGGCGCGTTCCCGATCGCCACGACGGCCCCTTCGAGGCGCGGCTCCCACAGCGACACCGCCGCCGCGCTGCGCGTCGTCGACCACGCGCGGGCGAGCGGGCGCACCCGGGGGTCGTGCAGGTGGCAGAGCACGTGGTTGCCCGCGGGCAGCCTGCTCGCGGTGACTCCCGAGGCGACCATCGTGGCGTCGCACAGGATCGGCGCGCCCGCTTCGAGCGCCTGCCGCGCGGCCGTGACGAGCCGGGGGTGGACGACGAGGTCGTCCACCAGGTCGACCTGGCCGCTGCCGTGGATCATGCGGACGGCGAGCCGTTCCGCGTCGGCGGGGAGTCCGTCGAACCGCGCCTCGCGCCGGATGGTCGCGAAGGAGTCGAGGTAGATGTCGGGGCCGTGGTCGACATAGTCGTAGTGGCGGCGCGGGCGTTCCGGGGCGTTCACGCGGCGGCTCCCGCGGGGACCAGGACACCGTGCCAGGGCGTGACGACGAGATCGGCGCCGGCGGCGGTCAGTTCCTCCACCAGCTCGCGCGTGAGGGTGCCGCCGGGTATCCCGACGTGCCGCCCGCCGGGAACGTCGCCGTACGGGAGCGCCGCGCCCGCGCGCGGCAGGGCCGGGTCGGGCTCGGCCGGCGGGACCGGCGGCTTCGGCAGCTCGCGTACGTGCCACGGCGCCGCCGGCCCTTCGCCGCGCAGGCGCAGGAAGGCCAGGGCGAGGTCGGCGAGCGCGGCGGCGGCCTCGCCGAGCGGCAGCGTCCGGCCCCAGCCGTCGCCGACGCGCAGTTGCGCCGTCGTGCCGTTCAACGCCACCAGGCCCAGGTCGCAGGGGCGGTCGAGCAGGTCGCCGCGGCCGTCGTCGAGCACGAACAGGAACCGGCCGGGCAGGTGGGCGAGCCGTTCACGGGCGAGCAGCGCCGCGTCGAGCCCCGCGGCCACACCCCGCAGGTCGGCCCGCCCGCCGGCCAGGCCGGTCTGCGGCGACACCATGATGTTGCGGACCAGTTCGTGCGAGCGCGAGGGCAGCAGCCCGGTGGCCTCGATCGCCGCCAGCACCTCGGGGGCGAGCGCGCCGCCGTCCGAGGGCAGGCCGCGCACCTGGAGGTTGGCGCGCGAGGTGAGGTGCACGCGGCCGTCGCCCCAGCGTTCGCTGAGCGCGAGCAGCGCCCGCAGGCCGCGGGCGGTCAGCCGCCCCCCGACCAGCCGGAGGCGGACCAGCAGCCCGTCGTCGGCCGGCCACGGCCGCAGGGCGCCAGGGCACCGGTCGGGCCGGTCCCGCGCGACGGAGTCCCGCACGACGGAGGGGGTCAGCACTGGCGCGGTCCTTCGAGGTCGGGGGCCCATGCGCGGAGCCCGCATTCGACCTGGCGGCGGTCGCCACCAGGGCCAGCAGGTCTTCGGACTCGGGATCGTCCGGTGCGCGGCGCCTTCCCGGAACGGTGCCGTTCCAGTGGCATGTCGCCGCGCCCGTCCCCCACACCGCTGCGCGTCAGTTCCGGCCTCGCACCGGATTCCCTGACTCCACGAGGGAGCGTGACTGGCCCGACCAGCCTACGACGCGCCCCGCACGGCCCCACCGAAGGGGCCCGTCTGCCGCGAGGAGTCCTGCGACGGCCCGCACCACGCGGGCCAGCAGCTGTTCCGGGCCCGTGAGATGCCGCATGGCTCGGCGGGAACCCACCTCGTTCCGGTGCATTCCTCACCCGAACCGCACTGCCCCGCCCGGCATGCTGATTGGGTGGCCGCATGGCACATGGGACACCGCTCCCCGCGGACGAACTGCTGGACATCGTGGACGAGCACGACCGCGTGGTGGGACAGGCGCGGCGCGGCGAGGTGTACGCCCGCGGACTGCGGCACCGCTGCGCGTTCGTCCTGGCGCGGAACACCGCGGGCGAGATCTTCGTGCACCGCCGCACCGAGTGGAAGCTGACCTTCCCCTCGCTGTACGACATGTTCGTCGGCGGGGTGGTGGGTGCGGGCGAGTCGTACGACGAGGCGGCGCTGCGCGAGGCGGAGGAGGAGCTCGGCGTATCGGGCCTGGCCGCTCCGACCCACTTGTTCACGTTCCTCTACCGGACCCCGGAGCACAGCTGGTGGTCGGCGGTCTACGAGATCCACTGCGGCGTGCCGGTCGACCCGCAGGCGTCCGAGGTCGCGTGGCACGCGTTCCTCACGCAGGAGGAACTGGACCGGCGGCTCACCGAGTGGGACTGGGTGCCCGACGGGCTGGAGGCGTACCGCCGACTGCTGGCGTGGAGGCGCGGAAGGACCACCGGCTAGCCACCGGACCCGCCGGACCCGCCCGGCGCGGCAGGCACACAACCGCGCGCCGGTGCGCATCGTGCCTCAACTGGATGGGAGCCCCAACTTGTCAAAGAACGCCCGGTTCCGCTCGGTAGCGGCGTTGACGAGACGGTCGAAGTTGACCACTTCGATGTACGCCTTGTACGGCTCGTTGAAGCCGAAGTAACCCATTCCGTCATGGGTGGGACGCAGGCTCGCATATTTGCATCTGTCCACCATCGTCGGCGTGAGATCGGCGATGACGTAGCAGAAAGCGGGTGCCTCATGCGTCTCGGGGATCTGCCGCCCCGATGCGGTTTTCACGCCACCGGCGCGCACACGCTTCACATACTCCAAGCACTGCTGGATCGGATCCTTGTCCTCCGAGGCGTCATTACGCATCGGTCGTTTGATCTCGATCACGACGATGGACGGCAGCGGCAGCGTTTCGCCCTCCGCGGCCAGCACCGGGGAGCCGACAAGCCGAGTCGCGAGCACATCGGGCTCCCTTGTCGAATCGGATCCGGTAATCGGCATGCTCTTGAGCGTCTTGTCGGAGGCGAGGTAATCGTGGAACGCAAGCCGCTCGTCGATGATCCACAGGTTCGACGCGTCCGTGCCGATTTCGTTCGAGTCGGTCCGCATCGGGATGAGCAGCGAGTGGATCGCGTCCTCCTTGCTGTACTTGCCCTGGTCATCGGACCTGATCAGCCTGGTGAGCACATCGAGGATCGCCCTCCGGCGCGAGACGTACGCGGCCAGGTCGGACTGGTTGATGTCGGTCACCGTGTCCAGGTACCGGGCGAGCCGTTCGGCATAGTCCTCCGGCTGAGCAGAGCCTTCCTCGGCGAAGACGGCCTGGCCCTCGGCGATCGCGGCGGCTTCGAGCTTCTGGAGGCTGCTGTGCAGCAACAACTCAAGGTCGTGATCCTTGATGGACGGATCCACGGTCACGCCGAGCGACTCAAGCCGCGACAGAACGGGCCGGTACCTCGGCGCCCTGTTGCTCACGAATGCGTGGACCCGCGCCTTGCCCTCCTCCCGCGCCGCGCTGAGCGGGCTGGCGAGGATCCTCTCGACTTCCTTCAGCACGCCCACACGGATGTCGTCCAGCGACAGGTCTTCGATCAGAGCCGCGCCCGGCACCCGCTCGGCGATGTCGAAGGCCGTGCGGTCGGCGCGGACGTGGTTGTCCAGGTAGGTCGAGGACAGGTAGCAGACATACGTGAAGGGAGACGACGTCTCGTCCTTGAGCCGCCCGTAGAGCCCTGGCACCTTGCTCGTGAGGTTCTCCTCCATGACCACGCGGTTCGCGGCGCACCAGTACAGCCGTGGCGCGAGATTGCGCGTCGAGGACTTGAGGCAGAGGTTCACCATGTCGAACTTCTCTCCCCTGACGTCGATCGAAGTCGTCGGCATCTCGGAGAAGACGAAGTCGTCCATGAGGTGGTTGAGCGAGACGGTCTCGTCGTCGTCGGTGACCGTGATGTCAGGCGCCCCACCTGGGCGAAGGAAGTACCAGATGCAGTGCTCGAACATCTCACGAGCGATGGCGTCGACAGACTTCGCCGCGCTCTGCTGGAAGGACTTCTTGAATCCGTCAAGACTCACGATCGTGCCGACAGCACCCAGGCTGTCCGCTTCCCCGTCCGGCTCGACCTCCCCCTCGACGGAGAACCGGAACTGTCGTCCGTGGAGGCCCCCGACTTCGTCTTCATAGGCGCTGCGGATCGAGACCCTTTCGAACGCCTTGAGCCAGAGCAGGCGTCCCACGCCACGGCAGCCGATGTCAGCCTTGTGGTCGCTGTCCAGCGTCTCAAACGAAATCATGTTCTCCGGGGTGAAGCCCACCCCGTTGTCCTCGACGCTGAAGCCGACGATGGGTTTGAGCGCCACACGTCCAGGGCCAACGGGGCCGAGGTCGAGTTCCTCCTGCGGGCTGCGCTGAATCCTGACGCTCAGGCGACCACGCCCGACGTCGTTGCCGAACCGGGCGTCGATCGCCTGGATGCCGTTGACGACGGCCTCAAGCAGCGGCAGGAGGGCATGGCTTTTCGGCAGGCTCGTGTTCCGGACCCGGCCGGCCAGTGACGTAGTCAGCGCCATGGTTTTCCTCCTCGCTCCGACGCCGCCACCTTATCGGTGGGCACGGCGCGGAGTGGGCCGCTAACTATCAAGTCGAATGAGACGAACGTGCGTCCACGGACTGTGCTGCTGTGGTCGCGCCGTCGGGTGAGGTCGTTGCTCCACACCTGCTGGAAGGTTCTTGGCAATACCGGCCGACGGCTCCCCACGACGAGCCGGGCGCCGGGCCCGGCGCGGCGTGACCGGCGCCCTGCCTGCGACGGCGTCCCGCGCACCCGCGACAGCCGGTCTTCGCACGGGAGTTGGCGTTCGTGTTCCGCGAGGGGTGGATAGATCCGGCCCACGGACGGCGTCTGAGTCATGACCGAGCGAAACCAGACCCTTGGAGGGTTCATGACCGGACAGTCGATCTTCAAGCGCGCCCTGTTCACCGGCGCCGCCGCCACCGCCGCGATGGTGGTGCTCCTCCCGCAGGGAGCCCAGGCCGGCGGGATGGATCTCGTCGAGGTGGCCCCCTACGAGCGCGTGGAGATCAACGACGACTTCGTGATGGGCCTGCTGCCCGAGGGCGAGCAGAACTACGTGGTCTCCTCGCCCTCGTCCTTCGACGAGAGCATCGAGGCCGCCAAGCAGTACCCCGGCAGCAACATCCGCCCCAACAGCATCGGTGCCGGCATCCACGGCCAGGACGGCGAAATCATCCTGGTCGAGGGCGTCTGGCGGCTGGACGAGGGCGTGCCGCACATCACGGTCACCCCGGAGGGCCAGGACTGGGGCTACGGGGCTCAGCCGGTGGCCCTGGAGGACGAGAACGGGTGGGGCACCTTCTACTTCGACCCTGCCGCGTGGGAGGTCGACGGTGTCGACTCGTACACGATCACCGCGTCCGACGAGGACGGCGAGGTGTTCAGTGAGTTGGAGGTCTCCCTCGGCTCCTGACCCCCGCACCCGACGCCCCGGACGCCCCCACGACGCCGAAGGCCGCCGACGCATCAGATGACTTGTGCACCCGAAGCCCGTGACGCCGACTTCAGGTCGTTCGTGCTCAGCCGCTGGGCCCGGCTGCTGCGCACCGCGTACCTGCTGACCGGCCATCACCACGACGCGGAGGACCTGGCCCAGCTGGCGCTGGCCAAGGCGTACGCGGGGTGGGACCGTGTGACGCGGGCGGCCGATCCGGACGCCTACGTGTGGCGGATCATGATCAACGCCCACCGCGAGCGGATCCGCCGGCTGCGGGTGCCCGAGTGGCTGACGACCCGGTTCCCGGAGCGGAGTGTCCGGGACCGGGCCGACCACGTCCTCGCCAGGGACGTGTTGACGGGCGCGCTGCAACGGCTTCCGCCGCGGCAGCGCGCCGCCGTCGTGCTGCGTTACGTCGAGGACCGCACCGAGACCGAAGTCGCCGCGCTGCTCGGTACCCGGGTGGGAACGGTGCGCAGCCGGGCGGCGCGCGGCCTGGAGAAGCTGCGCGCCGACCCGGCGGTCCGGGACCTGCGCGTGCCGGAGGAAGGACAGGAGGTGGCGATCCGTGCCGGAGCGCAGGAACGGCCCGAGGTTCGTTGAGGAGCTGCGCCGGGCGGCGGAGTCGGTGGAGGCCGGGCCCGCGCCGGTGGACGAGATGATCCGGCGGGGCCGTGCGCTGCGGGCCCGGCGGCGCGCGGTGGTGACGGGCGCGGGGACGGCGGGCGTCCTCGCGGCGGTGCTGGCGGCCGGTCTCGCGTGGCCGCGGACCGGGCCGGAGTCGGGCGGCACCGCGCCGCCCGCGGCCACACGCGAGGCGCCGTCCCCGCGCGGTGCGGACGGCGGCGGCGGGCCGGTGGAGGTGCGGCCCTACGAGCGCGTGGAGATCAACGACGACTTCGTGATGGGCCTGCTGCCCGAGGGTGAGCAGAACTACGTGGTCTCTTCGCCCGCGTCCTTCGACGAGAGCGTCGAGGCCGCCAAGCGGTACTCCGGCGACAACATCCGCCCCAACAGCCTCAGCGGCGGCATCCACGGCCGGGACGGCGAGATCGAGCTGATCACGGGCGCCTGGCGGCTGGACGGCACACCGTCGCGGATCGAGATCAGACCCGAGGGCCAGGACACCGGCCACCCGGCCACCCTCATCACGCCGGCCGGGGACCCGGGCTGGGGCGTCTACTGCCTCGACGCCGGCCACCTGCCCGGGTTCACCGGGGGATTCCGGGTCGTCGCCTACGACGCGAACGGCGTGGTGTTCGACGAGCTGCACGTGAGCGGCACGCTCTGAGCGACCGCCCGCCCTCCTCCTCCGCACCGCGCGAACAGCAAACGTGACAACCAGCGCCGAGCCCCCCGCTCCCGCGCCTGTTCACGCTCCGGACGTACGTCCACTTCCTGCCGGAGGCGGGCACACGCGGCATCGCGGCGCCCGGACGGCGGCTTCGCGTGACGAGGAGATTCCGGCGGCCGGGGGAGGCGCCCGGGAGCGGACACCGGCCAGATTCCCCCAGAGACTCCCCGGAAAGGTTTTCGATCATGGAAGAGGACGCTCCGCCGCTGGTCAGCGGGCGGGGCGGCGGACGAGTCGGCCTGTACGCCGGGTTCTGTCTCCCCGGGGCCTCGCGGCCCAGGGGGAGGCGGCCATCCATCTGGGGCCGGTGTCACCACCGGTCTCATGCGGTCCACCCGCGGACTCGGGCGGGCAGCCCTCAGTCGTCCGCGCGGGGCCTCGCGGCCCCATCTTGACCTTGCTCCGGGTGGGGTTTACCGAGCCGCCCAGGTCACCCTGGGCGCTGGTGGTCTCTTACACCACCGTTTCACCCTTACCGGGTGGCCAGCGGCCCCCGGCGGTCTGTTTTCTGTGGCACTTTCCCGTGGGTCACCCCAGGTAGGCGTTACCTACCACCCTGCCCTGTGGAGCCCGGACGTTCCTCGGCGGGGTCGCGAGGACCCCGACGCGACCGCCCGGCCGGCTCGTCCGCCGTGTCCCGCATTCTACGCCCGGCCGGGGGCGGGAGGGGCGGGCGGCCCGGCTGCCGTACGCTGACCTGCGTGTGGGTACTGCTGCCGCCGTCCGAGGGGAAGGCCGAGGGAAGCGCCGGGGCACCGGTGGACCTGGGCGCGCTGTCACTGCCGGGGCTGACCGCCGCGCGGGAACGAATGATCGAGGAGCTGACCGCTCTGTGTTCCGGTGATCCGGAGAAGGCGCGGGAAGTCCTCGGGCTGGGCGAGAGGTTGCGTGGTGAGGTCACGCGCAACGCGGCGCTGCGCTCCGCGCCGGCCGCGCCCGCGGGCGAGATCTACACCGGTGTGCTCTACGACGCGCTCGGGCTCGGTTCGCTGAGCGCGGCCGCCCGGCGCAGGGCGCGGGAGTCGGTGCTGGTGTTCTCCGGCCTGTGGGGGGCGCTGCGGATCACCGACCGCATCCCCGGCTACCGCTGCCCCGCGGGCGTGCGGCTGCCGGGAACGGGCACTCCCGCCGCGTTCTGGCGCGGCCCGCTGGCCGAGGTGCTGCCCGCCGAGGCGGGGCGCGGGCCCGTGCTCGACCTGCGCTCCTCGGCCTACGCGGGCATGTGGCGGCCGGCCGGTGACCTGGGCCGGCGCACGGTCGCCGTGCGGGTGCTCCAGGTCAGGACGGTCGGCGGCGTCGAGAAGCGGTCCGTGGTCAGCCACTTCAACAAGGCGACCAAGGGCAGGCTGCTGCGCGGCCTCCTTGAGGCCGGCCCGCTGCCGCGCACGCCCGAGCGGCTGACCGACGCGTTGCGCGAGCTGGGGTGGCGCGTCGAGGAGAACGCGCCGGGGCGGCTCGACGTGCTGGTCAGCGAGGTGTGAGCGGCAGGTGCCCGGTGTCGTTGAACCGGCGCACACTGGCGTTGCCGTCGGGCCAGTAGGCGATCTCGGACAGCGACGCGGGGCTCAGCTCCATGCGGAACATGGACGCCGACGGCGCGCCGAGGGCAAGCCGCAGCAGCGTCTTGACCGGCGTGACGTGGGTGACGACCAGGACGGTGCTCCCCGCGTTGCGGGCGATGGTCTTGTCGCGGGCGACGGCCACGCGGCGGGCCACCTCGTCGAAGCTCTCGCCACCGCCGGTGGGCCTGGCGTCGGACGAGGCCAGCCAGGCGGCCATGTCGGCCGGGTGGCGTTCCGCGATCTCGGCGAACGTCAGCCCCTCCCAGGCGCCGAAGTCCGTTTCCGTCAGGCCGGGTTCGACGCGGACGTCGAGGCCGAGGCGGGCCGCCGCGATCACGGCCGTCTCGCGGCAGCGGGCCAGCGGTGAGCTGACGACCGCGCGCACGCCGCCCGCGGCGGCGATCGCCTCTGCGGCGGCCTCGGCCTGCGCGCGCCCGGCCGGGGTGAGCGCGGGGTCGTCGCCGCCCGAACCGGAGAAGCGCTTGTGGGCGGTGAGGGCGGTCTCGCCGTGCCGCAGCAGCAGGAACGTGGTCGCGGTGCCGGTGCCCGCGCCCCAGCCGGTCGCGGGCGGCGGCGCGGCCGGCTCCGGTTCCGGCTCCGCCCGCCCCGCGGGCGGGGCGGCGGGCTCCGCTGGCGGCGCGGCGGGCCGCCAGGGCTCGCCGCGCCTGGCGGCGTCCATGGCCTCGTTGGCGAGGCGGTCGGCGTGCTTGTTCCGCTCGCGCGGAATCCACTCGTAGCGCACGGCGCCGGGCGGGAAGACGTCCTTGGCCGCCATGGCGAGGGGCCGCATGTCGGGGTGCTTGATCTTCCAGCGCCCCGACATCTGCTCGACCACGAGCTTGGAGTCCATGCGGACGCGCACGGCGGCCTCGGGGTCCAGCTCGTGCGCGGCCCGCAGGCCGGCGATGAGCCCCCGGTACTCGGCCACGTTGTTCGTCGCGGTGCCGATGGACTCGGCCGTCTCGGCGAGCACCCGGCCGGTCGCGGCGTCGCGCACGACGGCGCCGTAGCCGGCCGGGCCCGGGTTGCCGCGCGAACCGCCGTCGGCCTCGACGATGAACTCCGCCATGCCCCGCCCCGTCACAGTCCGGACTGCGGGGTGCGGACCAGGATGCGGCGGCAGTTCTCGCAGCGCACGACGGCGTCGGGCGCCGCGTCGCGGACCTCGTTCAGCTCGGTGATGTTGAGTTCGAGGCGGCAGCCCTCGCAACGGCGCTGGTAGAGCCGGGCCGCGCCGACGCCGCCCTGCTGCTCGCGCAGCTTGTCGTAGAGCTTCAGCAGCGCGTCGGGAACGGCGGCCACCACCTCGGCGCGTTCGGCGCGGACCGCTTCCGCCTCGGTGTCGATCTCCTGGAGCGCGGCGTCGCGGCGGGCCGCCACCTCCACGCGCTTGGCCTCCATCTCCTCGACGGCGCCGGTCAGTTCCTTGGTGCGGGCCTGGGCCGCCTCGTGGCGTTCCATGATGTCGAGGACGATGGTCTCCAGGTCGTCCTGCCGCCTGGCGAGCGAGGTGATCTCGCTCTGGAGGCTCTCCAGGTCCTTGGGGCTGGTGATCTTCCCCGAGTCGAGGCGCTGCCGGTCCCGGGCGGCGCGCTGCCTGACCTGGTCGACGTCCTGTTCTGCCTTGGTCTGCTCGCGTGCGGTGTCGCTCTCCTCGGTCCGCGCGGCGACGAGCAGGTCGCGCTGCTGCGCCAGCTCGGCTTCCACGGCGCGGATCTCGGCGTGCTCGGGCAGCGTCTCGCGCCGGTGCGCGAGCTGGGTCAGCCTGAGGTCGAGGGCCTGGACGTCGAGCAGGCGGATCTGATCGGCGGGGGCGGCGTTCAGTTGGGGGCTCCTTCGCTCGCGCGCGGGGCGGTGTGGTGGGTGGTCCAGGGGTCGGTGACCAGGCGGGACACGTGGGTGCGCAGGTGCCATCCCGCACGTGCCGAGACGGCGTCGAGCTGTGCCGCCGCCTGGGCGCACCAGGGTGATTCGGTCGCCCAGTGGGCGGCGTCGAGCAGGGCGAGCGGTGCGTGCTCCCTGGCCTCGGACACGGGATGGTGCCGCAGGTCGGCGGTCAGGTAGGCATCGACGCCCGCGGCGCGTACCTCGGCGAACAGACTGTCGCCCGAGCCGCCGCACACGGCCACGGTGCGCACCGGCCGGTCGGGGTCGCCCGCCACCCGCACGCCCTGCGCGGTCGCGGGCAGGCGCTCGGCGGCGAGCGCGGCGAACTCCCGCAGCGCGACCGGCCGCTCCAGCTCGCAGAGGCGGCCGAGGCCGCGGCGCCCGGCCGGGTCGGCGGGATCGGGCACGAGCGGCCCGGTGACGCGCAGGCCGAGGGCGGCGGCCAGCGCGTCGGAGACGCCCGGGTCGGCGCGGTCGGCGTTGGTGTGCGCGACGTACAGCGCGATCCCCTCGCGGATGAGGGTGTGCACGACCCGGCCCTTGAACGTGTCGGCCGCCACGGACGTGGTGCCGCGCAGGTAGAGGGGGTGGTGGGTGACCAGCAGGCCGGCGCCGAGGGCGACCGCCTCGTCGGCCACGGACTGCACCGGGTCGACGGCGAAGAGTACCCGGTCGACGGGGGCCGAGGGGTCCCCGCAGACGGGTCCGACCGCGTCCCACGCCTCGGCCCGCTCGCGGGGCCATAGGCTGTCGAGCGCGGTGATCACGTCGGAGAGTTCGGGCACGGGCCCAGGCTACCTGGCCCCGGGCGCACCGGTTGCTGCCCGGACGGCAGCCGGTCGCGCGCGGCCGGGGGCCGCGGGCGGCGCGGGCCGGGGCGAACGGGCCGCGGGGCGGCCCTGGTTGCCCCGGCGCCCGCGGCGGCGGTCACCGCCCGAGCAGGAGGCCGGGCGGCGCGGGCCGCCCGGCGCACAGGTCGAACGAGCGTCCTCGCTGGAGGTGAGCGACTCATGACGGTCCGACCCGCTTCGCTGCCCGTGCCGTTGACCATCGCGGCCGGAGGGGCCTACGCGGCCCGGCTGATCGCCGGCTACGGCGACGGCGGGTGGTGCCCGGAACGGTGGACGCTGGACGGCCCGGAGCCGTACTCGGTGCGGCTGCCCTCGGCCCGGCCCGAGGAGGCGGACACGCCCATCCAGCCGCTGGCCGACGGCCGGGTCCTGGTCGCCCGTCGCGCGGACGGCCGCTACCACTTCACCCTGCTCTATCCGTCCACGCCCGACACGGGTGAACTGCCGCTGGGCGCCGTGGAGTCGGAACGGCTCACGCTGCTGCCCCCGGCGCCGGGCGGCGAGCGCGTGTACGCGCTCGCGCCGCGCGAGGACGCGACGGCGCTGTGGCTGGTGTGCGGCGGGGCGTTCGGGCCCGAGCTGGTGACGGTGCTCGCCGGGCACTGCGCGGGCGGGGCGTGGCTGGACCGGGAGGGTCGCCTGCTCGCGCTCGACCGGACCGACGACACGGGGTGCACGCGCGCCGTGACGGTGGACGTGGAGCACGGCGGCGAGCCGAACGAGCTGCTGCGGATCGCCGAGGACAGCAACGACCGGCTGCTGCTCGCCGATCCGGACAGCGGCCTGCTGCTGGTGTCCTCCGACGCCCCGGGCACGGAACGCCTCGGGTGGGGCGTGCTCGGGAGCCACCGGCCGGTGCGGTTCCCCGAGGCGCTGCGCCCCGAGGGGGTGCGCGTGACGCCGTTCGCGATGCAGCCGGGGCAGATGCTCCTGCCCGAGCGGTGCGCGGTGGCGCTGCGGATGACGACGAACGTGGCGGACTGGGTCGCGGTGTGGCGTCCGCAGGAGCGGGAGCTGACGCACCTCGCGGCGCCGGAGGGGTGGCTGGCCGGGGCGGGCCTGTGGGGGGCGGACGGGCGGCTGCTGCTGCCGTTCGCGGCGGCGCACACGCCGTGCGGACTGGCCAGGCTGGACGTTCCCGACCCGGAGCCTGAACCGGAACCTGTCTCCGAGCCGGAGCCGGGGCCCCCGGCGGCGCGGGAGCCCGCGCCGGGCGCGACGGGCGGAACGGCCGGGGGCGCGGGGGCGCAGGGCCCCGCCGCGCCGGTCGCGGTGGCCAAGCCGGTGCCGCTCCAGCAGGCGCCGATGGCGCGGGGCGGGTGACCCGCGCCGCTCCCCCGGCCACGCCGCACTCGAACGTATGGTGCAGCATGGAGTGACCCGGGTGACCACAGGGGGACGTGTGGGCGAGGAGATCTTCGCCGTATTCGCCGCATTCGAGGCCGCGAGAGGCTTCATGCCGGCGGACGAGGGCCGCGCGCTGCACGCGGCGGCCGTCGAGGCCGCCGCGACGACGGGCCTGCCGCTGCTCGAAATCGGCACCTACTGCGGCCGTTCGACGCTGCTGCTCGCCGACGCCGCCCGCGCGGCGGGCACGGTGGTGGTCACGGTCGACCACCACAGGGGCAGCGAGGAGCAGCAGCCGGGCCAGGAGTACCACGACGAGGTCCTGGCGGACCCGGACCTCCCGGGGCGCATGGACACACTGCCGCACTTCAGGCGGACGCTCGCGAAGGCCGGGCTGGAGGAGTACGTGGTCGCCGTCGTCGGCCGGTCGCCGCAGGCGGCGTCCGCGCTCGGCGGGGGCGGCGGCGGGCGGTTCGGGCTGGTGTTCATCGACGGCGGGCACACCGACGAGCACGCGAACGCCGACTACGAGAGCTGGGTGCCGCAGCTGGCCGCGGGCGGGCTGCTGGCGATCCATGACGTGTTCCCCGACCCGGCCGCGGGCGGGCAGGCGCCGTACCGCATATGGCGGCGGGCGCTGGCGACCGGCGGGTTCGCCGAGGTCTCCGCGTGCCGTTCGCTGCGCGTGCTGAGACGGACCGGCGCCACGGGGGCGTGACCGGCCGCGCGGCAGGTCACGGCGACATCACAAGCGTGTCGCGTGCGAAACAGTGTCTCCACCCGCCGGGGCCGGGTCACGCTTCATCCGTACGATGGGGCCTCCGGTATCTGACCAGACCATGACGACCAGTACGACGAAGGATCTGACGTGAACAACCGATCGCTCTCCCGAGGCGACGCAGCAGTGATCGGAGCAGCGGTCCTGCTCTTCATCTTCTCTTTCCTCGATTTGCGCACGGTCGACACTGAGTACGGCGACCAGTCCTGGAACGCATGGGACGCGGACTTCTTCCCCGCGCTCCCGTCGATGTTCCTGGCCGGCATCATCGGGGGCGGGCTGATCGCGGCCTCGCGCTTCCTGCCGAACCCGGACCGCGAGTTCCTCGGGCTCAAGCTGAACCAGTGGGGCATCGCGCTGTCGGTCTCCTCGGTCTGGGCCGGGTTCTGGACGCTCATCGGCGGCCCGGACGGAGTGGACTCGGGCATCGGTCTGATCCTCGGTTTCTTCGCCACGCTGCTGCTGGCCGCCGCGGCGGTCGCCACGCCGCTGGTCCCGGCGCTGAAGCTGCCGCTGACCGGCGGCCCCAAGCCCCCGGCCGCGGCGCAGCCGCCGTACGGCGGCGGTCAGCCCGGCTACGGCTACCCGGGTCCCGCCGGCGGGCCGCAGCCGTTCGGCGGCCAGCCGGGCCAGCCCGGCCCCGGTCAGCCGGGCCAGCCGGGTCAGCCCGGCCAGCCGAACGTGGCGCACCAGCCGACGCAGGCCATGCCGACGGCCTCGCCCGCCGGCGCGGCCGACCCGAACTTCCAGCCGTTCTGGTTCGCGGTCCCGGCCACGCGCCCGCTGTACGCCGAGGACGGCTCGCAGACCCCGGTGGCGGAACTCGCCCCCGGCACCTGGTACCTGGCGGTCGAGCAGCGGGGCCAGGCCCTGGTGGCGCAGACCCAGGACGGGCGGCGCGGCGTGCTCCAGGACACCTCGGGCATCCAGCGCGGCTGACCCGCGCGGCGCGTACGACGGCGGTGGCCCCGCCGGGCGGATCTCCTGCCCGGCGGGGCCACCGCCGTTGTGCGGGGCCGCCCGCCGGTCAGGGCGCGGCGCGGCAGCAGTCGGGGGCGAGGCCGCGCGGCAGGCCCTCGCCGCCGAACACGGCGCGGGTCGCCGCGTCGCCGGTGAGGGCCGCCGCGGCGAGCAGCACGGCGCCCGCGGTCCACGCGGTGCGCTCCTGCGGCCACACGGCGTCGTCGGCGTAGACGTACCCGGTCCAGTACAGCCCGTCGGCGGCGCGCAGGTGGCTCATCGAGCGCAGCACCTCGACGGCGCGGCCCTCCCGGCCCGCGGCCCACAGCGCGAGGGCGAGTTCCGCCGTCTCGCCGCCGGTGACCCAGGGGTGGTCGGAGACGCAGCGCACGCCGAGCCCCGGCACGACGAAGTCGTCCCAGTGCCGGTCGAGGCGTTCGGCCGCGGCGGGGCCGCGCACGGCTCCGGCCAGCACGGGGTAGTACCAGTCCATCGAGTAGCGGGACTTGTCGAGGAAACGCTCCGGGTGGGCGCGCACGGCGTGCCCGAGCCGTCCTGCGGCCAGTTCCCAGTCGGGCCGGTGGGCGCCTTCGAGGCCGGCGAGCGCCAGGGCGCAGCGCAGGGCGTGGTGGCCGGACGCCGAGCCGGTCAGGAGCGCGTCGGGCACGGCGGCGCCGTCGGGGTCGCGGCGCCAGCCGAGTTGCCCGCCGTCCTGCTGGAGGGCGAGGACGAACTCGGTCGCGGCGTGCACGACGGGCCACATCCGCCGCCTGAAGTGCTCGTCCCCGGTGGAGAGGTAGTGGTGGAGCACGCCGACGGCCGGGTAGGCGCAGAAGTTGCTCTCCCTGGCCAGGTCGGTGGGGCGGGCGGCGTCGCCGTCGGCGTAGGCGGCGTACCAGGAGCCGTCGGGCCGCTGGTTGCGGGCGAGCCAGTCGTAGGCGGCGGCGGCGCGTTCGTGCTCGCCCGCGGTGTCCAGGGCCATGGCGGCCTCGACGTGGTCCCACGGGTCGAGGTGGTGGCCGCGGAACCACGGTATGGCGCCGTCGGGGCGCTGGACGGCGGCGATGCCCGCGGCGGTGGCGGCGGCCTCGGCGGCGGTGAGGACGCCGGGCAGGGCCAGGCGCGCGGTGCGTTCCGCGCCCGTCACGCGGCGGCCGGGTGGGGCTTGGTGGCGTAGGCGACGAAGCTCTTGCCGAGCAGCGGGTCGAGGGCGCGTTCGGCGGCGCGGGTGACCACGGGCCGCTTCATCAGGTCCCAGACGAGCAGTTTGTGGTAGGCGCGCACCGGCCAGGCGGTGTCGTTGTCGACGCCGACGGCGCACTTGAGCCACCAGTAGGGGGCGTGCAGGGCGTGCGCGTGGTGGGTTCCGTAGGGGCGCAGGCCGGCCTCGCGCAGCCGCGCGAGCAGCTGGTGGGCGCGGTAGATGCGGATGTGGCCGCCCTCGACCTCGTGGTAGGCGTCGGAGAGCGCCCAGCAGACGCGTTCGGGACCGTACCTGGGCACGGTGACGGCGATGCGCCCGCCGGGGCGCAGCACGCGGACGGCCTCGGCGAGCAGGCCCTTGTCGTCGGGCACGTGCTCCATGATCTCGGAGACGATGAGGGCGTCGAAGGTGTGGTCGGGGAAGGGCAGCGCGAGGGCGTCGCCCTCGACGGCCGCCGCGGTGGCCGCCGCGGGGGCCTCGCCGGCCTCGCGCATGGCGGCCAACCAGCCGGCGGTGGTGCGGACGTCCTCGCGGCTGCGGTCCAGCGCGACGACGTGGGCGCCGCGCCGGTAGCACTCGAACGCGTGCCGTCCCGCGCCGCAGCCCAGATCGAGAACGCGGTCCCCCGGTGCCAGGGGGAAGCGGGTGAAGTCCACGGTGAGCACGCGGTCAGCTCCTTGGTGCGGTCGGCCGGCGGCGGGCGTCCGGCTGCGGTGGGGGCGGTCGTTCGTGGGGGCGGTGGGGGCGGTGGTCGTCCGGCCGGGAGGCGTTCAGCGCCGTGGGCCCGCGAGGGCGGCCCGGTAGTGGCCGGCGGTGGCGCGGGCGGCGTGTTCCCAGGTGAAACGGCCGAGCACGCGCTCGCGCCCCGCGGCGGCGACGCGTTCGCGCAGCGCGTCGTCGGCCAGGAGGCGGCCGAGGGCGGCGGCGAGCGCGCCCGCGTCGGCGGGCGGTACGGCCAGGCAGGTCTCGCCGTCGGGGCCCGCGACCTCGGGGATGGCGCCGCCCGTGGTGGCGACCAGGGCGGTGCCCGCGGCCATGGCCTCGGCGGCGGGCAGGCAGAAGCCCTCGTAGAGGGAGGGGACGCAGGCGATCTGGGCGCCGCGCACGAGGTCGGCGAGTTCGGCGTCGCTGATGCCCTTGACGAACTCGACGGCGTGGCCGAGGCCGAAGCGTTCCAGCGCGTCGGCGACGGGACCGCGGGCCGGCCTGGTGCCGACGACGACGAGGTGGGCGCCCGGGTGTTCCGTGCGCAGCTTGGCCAGCGCCTCGACGAGGTGGACGAGCCCCTTGAGCGGAACGTCGGCGCTCGACGTGGTCACGATGCGGCCGGGCACGCGGGGCACGGCGGGATCGGGGTGGAAGACGCGGGTGTCGGCGCCGATGGGCACGACGTGCACGCGGCCGGGCGGGACCGCGAAGTCGTCGATGATCTCGCGGCGCGAGGCGCCCGAGACGGTGAGCACGGTAGGCAGGCGGCGGGCGACGCGTTTCTGCATGCGGGTGAAGCCGTACCAGCGGCGCAGGGACAGCCGGCGGGCGCGGGTCGGCGCGGCGGCGAGTTCGAGGCGCCGGTCCACGGTGACGGGGTGGTGGACGGTGGTGACCAGCGGCAGGCCGAGCCCGGGGATGCCGAGCAGGCCCCAGCCGAGTGTCTGGTTGTCGTGCACGAGGTCGAACGAGGCGCGGCGCTCGGCGAGTTCGCGCCGGGCACGCAGGGAGAACGTGAGGGGTTCGGGGAAGCCGCCGGTGCGCATCGTGGCGAACTCCAGCACGTCGATCCAGTCCCTGAACTCGCCGCGGGCGGGCGTGCGGAACGGGTCGGGCTCGCGGTAGAGGTCGAGGCTGGGCAGCTCGGTGAGCCGGACGCCCTCGTCGAGGACGGGGTAGGGCTGGGCGCCGATGACCTCGACGTGGTGGCCGAGGCGGGCGAGTTCGCGCGAGAGGTGGCGGACGTACACGCCCTGGCCGCCGCAGAACGGGTCCCCGCGATAGCTCAGCAGCGCGATCCGCAACGGGCGTTCCTCCCCGGCGTCGGCTGGCACGCGCGCCCCCTCCCTGCTGTTACTCGCGAGTATGACGATAACGCGGGCCCGCGCGACGGGAATGCCCCGAGTCAGGTGATTATCACCACGGCATCGCCGTGAGTAAACTGCAACCCGTTTCAGCGTCAGGCTCCTAAGGCGGCCCGCATGCCTCCGCGCCCCGTGTCCGCCGCCCCCGCGAGGACCGAGCGGCAGCGGGCGCGCAGGCGGCGGATCCTGGACGCGGCCACCGCGCTCGCGGCCGAGGGCGGCTTCGAGGCCGTGCAGATGCGGGAGGTCGCCGAGACCGCCCAGGTCGCGCTCGGCACCCTGTACCGCTACTTCCCCTCCAAGATCCACCTGCTGCTCGCGGTCCTCCAGGACCAGCTCGGGCGGTTGCGCGACACGTTGCGCGAACGGCCGCTGCCGGAACGGGAGCCCGCGCGGCGGTTGGCGCACGCGCTGGAGCGCGCGTTCCGTTCGCACCGGCGCGAGCCGCGCCTGGCCGAGGCGATGATGCGGGCGCTCCAGTTCGCCGACGCGTCGGCGAAGACGGAGGTGGGCGCGGTCTCCCGGCTGACGACGGAACTGCTGCTCGACGCCTCGGGGCTGCCGGAGTCCGAGGTGGCCGCCCACCTCAGCGCGATCCGCGTCATCCGGCACACCTGGCACGCCACCCTGTTGCAGTGGCTCTCCGGCACCATCACGCTGGCCGAGGCCCGCACGGATGTGGAAACGGCGTGCCGGCTGGTGGGCGGGCCGCCGCCCCCGCCGCGCTGACGCGGGTACCGGAGGAAGCGGCCGGGTGCTCCGGTACGCGGTACCTGCATCGGCCTCGGTGCCGGTACGGGCGTTGAGTACTCGGTATGCGGGAGTAGGACCAGCGCCCGATGGCGGGCGGCCTCGTGATCCCTAGGCTCGTGATCACAGATCCCGCGGACACGGCCGCGGTGCGCGCCCGTTCCGTTCTCCTCCAGGAGGTGGCCTCATGCCGGCTGACGCCGCAGCACACATCCGCGTGGCGCGGCCCTCACGCGACCTCCGAGCGGCGGAGGAATTCTGGGTCTCCGGCCTCGGCCTCGACATCGTGTACCGGCACGCGTCGGACGGGACTCCGGGCAGCGCCTCACTTCTGATGGTCGGGTGGCCCGGTGCCGGCTGGCACCTGGAACTCGTGCACGACCCCGCCGCCCCCGTGGAACCGCGGCCGACCGTCGAGGACCTGCTGGTCGTCTACCTCGACGGACCCGTGCCCGACGCCCTGGTGGAGCGGTTGGAGCGGCACGGCGGAAAGCGCGTGCCGGCGCACAACCCGTATTGGGACACCTGGGGCGTGACCGTCCAGGACCCCGACGGCTATCTGCTGGTGCTGTCCACCCGTTCCTGGTCCAACTCGGGAGGCGAGGCTCGTGTGCGGGCCTGACCGCGCGTTGAGGACGGCGCCGGGGCGGTGACGTCGCCGCCGGAGGCGATGCCGCGCCCGGGCGGGCGGGTCTCAGCCGAGGAGGCCGCCGACGATGGGGACGCTGCCGAGGAGGGACTGGGTGACGGTCGAGGCGACCCTGCTGATGCCGCGCCAGTTGCGGCCGAGCGCGGTGAGGGCACTGCCCTGGCCCCAGGTGACGATACCGATCATGGCCCAGCCGGCGGCCTTCGCGAACTCGAAGCTGGTAAAGCCCTGGTCCATGCCGACGAAGACGGCGCTGGCTGCGCCGGCCAGGGCCGAGATCCCGCCCGTGATGATCGCCGTCATCCCGAGGATCGGGGCGCCGACGCCGGTGGGGGAGGTGAGCAGGGCCCCGAGGGTGGCGCCGAGGGAGATGATGCCGAAGGTGTTGCTGATGAGGCTGGTGGTCTCGGCCCACCAGGCGGGGTCCTTCCAGCCGTTGTCGTTGTCGTTGTCGTCGATGTCGTCGTGGTCGGGGTGGTCGGAGGGGTCGGTGCCGTTCTCGCGCTGGCGCCTCGCCTCCTCCTCCGCTCGCTGTGCCGCCGCCGCCATCTCGGCGTGGCGCATGCGCGCGGCGATGCGGCGGGCCTGGCTGGCGGCGGTCGCCGCCTCCCGCGCGGCCTGACCCGCGTCGAGGGCGGACTGGCGGGCGCTGTTCGCCGATGCCTGGGCGTTGTAGGCGTGGCGGAGGGCGGTGCGGGCGGAGGCCATCGCGCTGTTCGCCGAGAAGTTCGCCCGGCGGGCCGCGCGCTGCGCGGTGCGCGCCGCCGCGGCGGCCCGCTGGGCGGACTCCCGGGCGGCGGCGGCTGACCGGTCCGCGGCGTCGGCGTGCTCGCGCGCCTCGGCGGCGTGGCCGGCGGCCCGTTCCGCCGAGGCCCTGGCCCTCGACGCCCACTCCGCGGCCTCCTCCGCCGCCTCACGCGCCTGCGCCGCGGCCTCCTGGGCGCGCGCCGCGTCCTCCTGGGCCTTCTCGGCGATCTTCGCCGCGGCGGCGATCGCTCCGGCGATGGCCTCGCGGTGGGTGGCGAAGTCGTGGTCGAGCCGCGCGGTCGCGTACCTCACCTTGGCGACGAAGTTCCGGCGCATCCACGGGGTGCCGGCCATGGCGGCCTCGGCGTAGGCCCGGGTGTAGGGGCCGCCGCCGCTGATCAGGCTCGCGGTGAGGACGCCGTCGTCCTCCACGAGCGCCTCGGGGTAGGTGACGTCGAAGAAGTGCTGGAGCGCCCGGGGGCTGCCGTCCGCGAGCGCGGCCTCGGCCGCGGCCCGCACGGCGCTGCCCGGGTCGTCGGTGAGGACGCGGAAGAGGGTGACGCGCAGGTCGTCCGCGGCGGCCTCGGTCGCCCCGCCGGTGAGGAAGTCGTGCGTGGCCTGGATGTCGTCGCTCTCCAGGACCAGTCGCGCGGCCGCCGCGACGGCCGGTGTGGACACCTCGGCGAGGTAGAGGGCGGTCTCCCGGTCGTCCTGGTGCTGTGCGGCGACCCGGTCGACCTCAAGCCAGCCGTGGACGTCGGCGTCCGTGCCGGCGAGGGCGAACTGCGCGGCCTGCTGCGTCCAGCCGCCCGTGGAGTCGAGGAGGCCGACGGCTGCCTGCCGCCCGAGCGTGGCCGCGAGCGACGGGTTGTCGTCGGCCAGGGCCTGCTCGGCCCGGTCGATCAGGTCCTTGACCTCCTGGGAGATCTGCTCCTCCTGCGTGCGCCTGCCCTCGGTCGCGCGGCGCCTGTCCTCCTCCTCCTGGCGCAGCAGGGCGGCGTCGGCCAGGCCCTGGAGCCGGTCTTCCTCCAGGCTCGCGAGCTCCGCGTCCCTGGCGTCCTCCGCCACCGCGATGGCCTCCTGAACGGCCTCGGTCGCGGTGTTGGCGGCGTCGGTGGCCGCGTTGGCGTGGGCGGTGGACCTGTTGGCGTAGTCGACGGCCTCGCCCGCGTGCTCGGCCGCCTCCTCCGCGGCGTCCGCCGCGTTCTCGGCGTGCTCGGCCGCGGAGTTGGCGGCGTCGCGGGCGGCGCGGGCGGCGGTCGCCGCGCGGTTGGCCAGCGTCTGGGCGCGGGAGGCCGCGTTGGTGGCGCGGTTCGCGGCACTGTTGGCGATGGACGCCTGCCGGCGGGCCTCGGCCGCCTCGCTCCGCGCCACACCGGCGGCCTCGGCCGCGTCGGCGCTGGCGCCGGCGGCAGCGGCGGCGTTGCGGGCCGCGGAGGCGGCGGCCGAGCCCGCTCCCGCGGCGGCGGAGGATGCGCGGGCGGCCTGATCGGCGGCCTGTGCCGCGGTCCTGGCGCGGGAGGCGGCGTTGCGGGCGGCGACCGCGGCATCCCTGGCGGCGCCCGCGCGGGAGGCGTCCTTGGAGGCCGCGATCGCGGAGACGTAGGCGCGCGAGGCGGCGCTTCCGGCCCGTGCGGCGGCCTGGGAGGCCGCGGCGGCGGCGCTGGCCGCGCGCCGGGAGGCGGTCACAGCGGCGCGCGAGGCGCTGATGGCGTTGCGCGCCGCGTCGGCCGCGCCCCTGGCGGCGTCGGCCGCCTTGCGGGCGGCGGCGCCCGCCCTGATCACGTCGTTCCGGGCCGCTTCGGCCTCGGCCGCGGCGCGCTGCGCGGCCTCCTTGGCCTTCTCGGCGGCGGCCTGGGCGCGGGCGGACGCCTCGACGGCGAAGTCGGTCTCCGACTCGGCGCGCCTGCCCTCGCGTTCGACCACGGCGACGAGTTCCTCGATCGTGGAGGACTCCTGGTCGCGTGCCCGCGCGATGTGCTGGCCGGTCTCAAGGAACCACTCCAGGTCCTCGGCGGTGCCGTCCAGGGCGCGCTCGGCGTAGAGGCGCACCTGCGGGCCCGCGTTGACCAGCAGGCCGACCGCCTCGACCCGCATGTCCTCCACGCGGGCGGTGTGCTGCTCGTCGAGCAGGAACGCCTCGAAGGCCTCGTCCGTGCCGAGTTCGAGGGCCGCCGCGCCCGCCCGCTGGAGCGCCGCGCCGCCGTTGTGCATCACCGTGGCGGTGGCCACGCGCTTGTCCTCGGTGACGGCCGGCTCATAGCCCCCGTCGAGGAACGCCGCGATGGCCGCGTCGCCGCCGTTCAGCGCGGCGGTCGCCTCCCGGCGCAGCCCACTTCCGGCGAGGGGCAGGCGGCTGACGATGGCGACCCGGTTGTCCTCGGCGGTCACTGCGGGCAGTTGGTCGGTGAGGAAGCGGGCAATGTCGGCGTCCGTACCGCTGAGTGCGTGCGCGGCCGCCACCTTCGTGGCTTTGCCCCCCGTCAGCCACGCCTTCACCGCCCTTCCCCGTTCGGTGTCCGCGAAGGCGAACGGGTCGGGCGCGGCCTCGTCCGCGGCGCGGGCGGTCCGCGGCAGGGCGACGGGTAACGCGGTGGCGGCGGTCGCGGCAGCCAGGGCTCCGAGGAGACGGCGCCGGCTCCAGAACATCGTCTGCATCGAAAAGTACTCCTTCACAACGGCCAGGGATGCGGCCGGTACCGGCGTTTTCGCAGGTGAGCGAGGGGGAGGCACGGGGCGGTGCGGATGACGGCCGCGCTGAACGGGAGGTGGCGGCGCCGTGAACGACAGGTCCTTGCCATGCGCGAGTGAGTCAGCGTACGGCCTTCTTCACGAGGCGTCCATGGTGTGTGCACGCAGTTGTCGCGGCCGTCGAGCGGCGCGCGAGGTCGGCGCGCGTTTGCGAAGGCGTGTGACCTCCGTCACGCGGCGCGCGGCCTTCTGCGCCGCGGAGCCGGGTGGTAGCAATACCCATCGGTCCGATTGCCGGAGGAAGGCGGCCGGGCCGCGACGGGGGGAGTCGGCAGCTCGTGCGGGGCGCCGGACGTCATGCCTGCCCGCCCTCGCCTCTCTTCTCGGGCGCGCACCCGCGCACGTTCGCAAGAGATCACCATCTCGCCGACACCAGGGAGTGAGACACCCATGAGGTTGATACCCCGCCCGCTGGCCACCGCCGCCGCGGCCGTCCTCGCGGTGCTGGCCGTCAGCGCGGTCGGTGCCCCCGGTTCCGCGGGCGCGTCGGCGGCCGGCGCGGCCACCGACGCCGCCGCGGTCGCCGAGGGCAGCCCGGCGTACGCGGTGGAGGACTTCGCGTACCCGCGGGCCGACGAGATCCTGGCCGAGCACGACATCCTGCTCAAGCGCGGCAACGGGCACATCACGCTCGCCGAGTGCGGCCAGGACGGGCTGCTGGAGGTCTGGGCCCGCAGCAGGGACCGGGTCTGCTTCGAGGCCACCGGAACCGACGGCTACCTGAGCCTGGAACTGCCGTCGGTGTACGCGATCAGGGGCAACGACTACAGCACCACCGCGAACATGACCGTCGACGGCGAGGAGAAGTCCTTCGACGTCGCCGAGAACAGCTGGACACCCGTCGGGGAGAGCGCCGACCCGGAGGGACGCGAGCACCTGCTCGTCGAGCTGGTCACCTCCCGCTGAGGCCCCCCATCCCTTCTCCCCGAGGACTCGTCATGAAGCGGCCCGCAAGATCGTTACGAGCACGACTGGCCCTGCTGACCGCAGCGTGTGTCGCTGCCCCGCTCGCGGTGACCGCGGCGCCCGCGCAGGCCGTCGTCGGCACCCCCGACACCTCAGGCACCTCCTACACCCACACCGCCCGCATCGACATCGGCGACGGACTGCGCGGCTGCTCGGGCACGCTCGTCCACCCCGAATGGCTGCTCACCGCGGCCAGTTGCTTCGCCGATGACCCGGCGACGAGCCTGGCCGTGCCGGCCGGCAGCCCGGCGCTGACCACCGTCGCCACCATCGGCCGCACCGACCTGCTCACCCAGACCGGCGAGGTGCGCACGGTCGTCGAACTCGTGCCCCGCACCGACCGCGACGTGGTGCTCGCCCGGCTGGCCAGGCCGGTCACGAACATCGCCCCCGTGGCCATCAGTGCCACGCCGCCCGCCGTGGGGGAGGAACTGCGGGTCGCCGGCTACGGGCGCACCGCGGAGGAGTGGTCCCCGGAGAAGCTCCACGTCGGCACGTTCACCGTCGACTCGGTGTCCGGCGCGGACGTGGGCATCTCGGGGAACGGGGAAGCGGCCGTGTGCATGGGCGACACCGGCGGCCCCGCGCTCCGCCCGACCGGCGCCGGCGCCGAGCTCGTCGCCCTGCACAGCCGCTCCCACCAGGTCGGCTGCTACGGCGTGGACGCGCCCGAGGGCACCGAGAACACCGCGATCGACACCCGCGTCGACGACCTGCGCGCGTGGGTCGGCAGCACGGTGAACACGACCCGGATCACCGACTTCAACTGCGACGGCGTCGAGGACGTCGCGATCGCCGATCCCGAGGCCACGGTGGGCGCCCACGCCAACGCCGGCGTCGTGCGCGTCGTCCACGGCGGCGGCAGGGGCACCGCCGAGCTCACCCAGGACCTGGAGTCCGTGCCGGGCGGCGCGGAGGCGAACGACAGGTTCGGCCAGACGCTCGCCGCCTTCGACCACAACGAGGACGGCTGCACCGACCTCGTCGTCGGCGTTCCGTACGAGAACCTCGGCAGCGCCGTGGACGCCGGCATGGTCAGCGTCCTCTACGGCGCCCCCGGGGGCCTGGCGACGGGGCAGCCCGCGCTCAACCACGAGCAGGGAGCGGGCACGGGCGGCATGGCCGCGACCGTGTCCGAGACGGGGGACCGGATGGGCGCCGCGCTGGCCGCGGGGCACACCACCGCGGGCGAGCCCTATCTGCTGATCGGCGTGCCGGGCGAGGACATCGAGTTCTCGGGCGGCACCGACGTCGACGCCGGCTCGGTCTTCTACCTGCGGGGCGCGGTCAACCTGGCGATCAACCAGTCCTCGGCCGGGTTGGGCGGGGACCCGGAGAACGGCGACGACTTCGGTGCCACCCTCGCCGCCAGCCCGCAGCACCTCGCGATCGGCGTGCCGGGCGAGGGCGCCGGCGCCCACGCCGACGCGGGCGGCGTGCACGTGCTGACCCACGCGCTGAACGCGGCCGGCGTTCCCGCGGAGATCGGGGTCGTCAACCAGGGCCTGGACTGGGTCGGAGGGGCCGCGGAGGCCGGCGACCGGTTCGCCGACGCCCTCGCGGCGGCCCCCTACCGGCCGGCCGGCTCGGCCGCGGCGACCGACTCGTTCTTCTTCGTGGGCGTGCCGGGCGAGGACACCACGGTGGGCGGTACGAACCGCGCGGACGCCGGAGGGGTCTACAACTTCCGGGTGACCGCGGGCGGCGCCATCACCGAGCACAGCGCCATCTGGCAGGGCGCGGACGGCGTGACCGGTGCTCAGGAGAACGGCGACCGCTTCGGCGCGGCACTCGCCGCGGCGAACCTCAGGCCGTCGGAGGTGACCGGCGCGTCGGACCTCGTGGTCGCGGTCGGCACCGCGGGCGAGGACATCGGCGGGGTCGTTGACGCGGGCGCGATCCAGACGTTCGCCCCCCTCGGGGTGATCGGCGACACCGACGTCTGGGTCGAGCCCGGCCTCGCCGGGCTGCCCGGCGGCCCGGGCGCGGGGCAGCAGGTGGGCAAGAACATCCACGCCACCGGCCGGCACCTGTACGTCGGCATGCCCTACGGCCCCGCGCCCTTCGGCGCCATGCACGCGGTGCCCTGGGCCAACGCCCGCGGCGGGCCCGAGCCCTCGCCCGTGACGACGCATCAGCCCGGCCAGGGCGGGCTGCCCGCCGTGGGCGTGCGGTTCGGCTGGGCCATGCAATGACCCACGGCCGCCCGACCGCGCCGGGCCGGGGCGGTCGGGCGGCGCCGGTCGGCGGGTGAGGAGGCCGCGGGCGGCGTGGTCGGCCATCAGCGCCCCGGTGCCGAACTCCCGCGGCCTCGTGGCCGGCGCCGATCGCGGAGAGCGCCCGGGCCCTGGTGGATTCCGACGTCCGGGCCTCCGCCGACCTCCCGGTGCCGCGACCGCAGTTCCGCCGCGAAGCACCGCTTCCGCGCCCGCCGTCCGGCCGAGCCGGGCACCACGCCGCCGAGCCGGCCGCCGACGGCGCGCTCGGGCGGGGGCACCGGCCCGGTCGCCGGCCGCCCGCTCCTCGCTGAGGCGCTCGGTCACGCCGCGCACGAACGTGGCCCCGCACGCCGTGGGGTCCTGGAGGCCGCGGGGCGCCAGGCAGTGCGGAAGCGGGCCGCGACCGGAGGGGGCGCATCGAGGGGGCACTAGTATGTCTTTTTCAGTCAGCCGCGAACGGGAGAAGCCGGTGCGAATCCGGCGCTGACCCGCAACCGTGAGCGAGGGCCGCGTCCCGGCCCCGCGAGCCGGAGCACCACGTGCGCGGCGCACTGGCCTTCGGCCCCCGCGCGCGGGGGCCGGCACCGTCGAGGAGTACGGCGTTCGGCCCGGTGCCCCGCCGCGCGTGCCGCGCCGTGGCGGGGCACGCGCGGCGGGGCGCCGTCGCACCGAAAGGCAACAGCGTGTCCCTGCCACACCACTCGCGCCGCACCCCGCGGCGCCGGGTCCTCTCGCGCCCGCTGCGCCGCGGCGCGGCCGTGCTGGCCGGCGCGGCGCTCGCCCTGGGCGTCCCCGGGCCGCTCGCGCACGCCGAGTCCCCCGCGGCCGCGCCGCCGGAGGACCTGTTCGGCGACGGCGACCCGCAGTACGACGGGGTGTGGCGGCAGTCCGTCGCCCTGCTCGCGCAGGACACCGCCGGCTACACCCCGGCGGCCGGCGCCGTCGCCTGGCTGACCGGGCAGCAGTGCGCCGACGGCGCGTTCCAGTCCTACCGCGCGGACCCGGGGCGGCCCTGCGAGGACGTGACCGCCGCCGACACCAACGCGACCGCGCTCGCGGCGCAGGCGCTGACGGCGCTCGACGGGCACGAGGACGAGGCCCACGCGGCGCTCGACTGGCTGGCAGGCGTGCAGAACGAGGACGGCGGCTGGAGTTACAACCCGGGCGGCCCCTCGGACGCCAACTCGACCGCCCTGGTCGTCGGCGCCTTCGCCGCGGCCGGGCGCGAGCCGGGCGAGGTGCGGCGCGAGGGGAACTCGCCGTACGACGCGCTCGCCGCGTTCCAGCTGGGCTGCGACGCGCCGTTGGACGACCAGCGCGGCGCGTACGCGTGGCAGCCCGACCCCGAGAGCGGCGACCTGTACGCGAGCGACCTGGCGACGGTCGACGCGGTGCTCGCGGCCCACGGCGCCGGCCTGCTGGTGAGCCAGGAGGTGCCGGAGACCCCCGTGCGCCCCCTGGACTGCGACGGCGGAACCGCGCGGGACGCGACCGGGGAAACGGACGCGCCCGACGACACCGCCGAGACCGACGGCACGGAGACCGAGGGCACCGAGGGCACCGGAGAGGAGGCCGCGGAGGGGGACGGCACGCCCGCGGACGGCGAGTCGCCCGGCGGCTCCGTCGCCCCCGAGGGGTACGAGGCGTCCGCGGCGGCGGGCGCCGCCTACCTGGTCGCGGCGCTCGACGAGGGCGGACGGCACCTGCGTTCGACCCCGGCGGGCGGCGAGGAGCAGCCCGACTACCTGGCCACCGCGCGCGCGGTGCTCGCGCTGGCCGCGGCCGGGCACGGCGAGGCCGCGACCGGCGCGCTGAACTGGCTCGGCGAGCACCACGGCCAGTGGCCCGACCTCGCCGGCAGCCCGACCGCGGTCGGCACCCTGATCATGGCGGCGCACGCCGTCGGCAGGTCGCCCGAGGACTTCGGCGGCACCGACCTGGTCGCCCGGCTGAACGAACTCGGCCCCGACCCGCACCAGGCCCCGGGCGGCAGCGGCACGGAGGCGGGCGAGGACGACGGCGGCGGCGTGCCGGTGGCGCTCGTCCTCGGCACCGGGCTCGCCGTCGGGGTGGCCATCGGGGTGACCGCCGTCCTGCTGCGGGGCCGCGCGAAGGCCGGCCGGGCATGAGGCCGGGCGCCGCGCGGCGGCGCGGGCGGGCCGTGCCCCGCGCCGCGGGCCGGGCGGCCGTGCTGTGCGGTCTGCTGCTGGCCGGCGCGGGCCTCGCCCCGGGCGCGGCGGCGGATGACGGCCGGTACCGGTACTGGTCGTTCTGGACCTGGGACGCGGCCGGGGAGCAGTGGTCCTACGCGACGCAGGGCCCCGGCACGCTGCGCCCGGGCGACGGCGACGTGCTCGGCTTCCGGTTCGCCGAGAGCGGCGGCAGCGCGGACACCTCCGCGCCGCGCGCGGCCGGTGACTTCGCCGGCCTGTGCGGAACGGCGGCCGACGGGGGCGCGGACACGGCGGCCGACGGGGGCGCGGACGCCGGGGGTGAACGGGTCGCGCTGGTCATCGACTTCGGCACCGCGCGGGACGCGCCCGACGGCGCGCCCCCGCCCGCCGCGCGCACCGAGTGCGCCCCGCTGCCCGAGGGCGCCACGGCCGCCGAGGTCCTGGCCGAGGTCGCGGAACCGCTGCGCTACGACGCGGGCGCCCTGCTGTGCGCCATCGCCGGCTACCCGGCCCGCGGCTGCGCCGACGAGGTCGGCGACGAGGCGGGCGGCACGGCGGCGGAGTCCGGCGACGCGGACGCCACCGGCGGCGACACGGACGGCGGAGGGGCCGGCGGCTCGGCCCTCGCCGTACTGGTGGGCGCCGGCGCCGTCGCCGCGCTGGCCACGGCCGCCGTGGTCCGGGCCCGCCGCCGCGAGTCCTGACCGGCCGGGTGCGAACGGTGAGGACGGCACCCGGCCCGCGGCCGCGCCTGGCCGCGCCGTACGCGACGCGCGGCAACGCCCTGCACGCGGGCGCGTGGTGGCTGTGGGCGCTGGGCCTGGCCGCGGCGGCCTCGCGCACCACCAACCCGCTGCTGCTCGCGCTGATCGTGGCCGTCGCCGGCTACGTGGTGGCCGCGCGCCGCACGGACGCGCCGTGGGCGCGCGCCTTCGGTTTCTTCCTGCTGCTCGGCGCGTTCGTGGTGGCGCTCCGCGTGCTGTTCGCGGTGCTGCTCGGCTCCCCGATCGGGGGCACGCGCGTGCTGTTCACACTGCCCGAGGTGCCGCTGCCCGGCTGGCTCGAAGGGGTGCGGCTCGGCGGCCGGGTGACGGCGGAGGCGGTGATGTTCGCGTTCCGCGACGGGCTGCGGCTGGCGACGCTCCTGATCTGCCTGGGCGCGGCGAACGCCCTGGCGAACCCGGCCCGCCTGCTGAAGTCGCTGCCCGCCGCCCTCTACGAGGTGGGGGTCGCGGTCGTGGTGGCCATGACGTTCGCGCCGCAACTGGTCACCGACCTGCTGCGGCTGCGCGCCGCGCGGCGGCTGCGCGGCCGGCGCGACCGGGGCCCCGCCGCCCTGCTGAGCGTCGCGCGGCCGGTGCTCGAAGGGGCGCTCGAACGTTCCGTGGCGCTCGCCGCGGCCATGGACGCGCGGGGCTACGGGCGCACGGCCGATGTGCCGCGCGCCGTGCGGCGCGTCACCGCGGCCCTGACGCTCGGCGGGCTGCTCGGGGTGTGCGCGGGCAGCTACGGGCTGCTGGCCGCCGAGGGGGCGGCGTTCGGGCTGCCGCTGCTCGCCTGCGGCGTGGCCGCCGCCCTCGGCGGACTGCTGCTCGGCGGGCGGCGCAGCGCGCGCACCAGGTACCGGCCGGACCGGTTCGGCGTGCGGGCGTGGCTCGTGGCCGGTTCAGGGGCCGCGACGGCCGTCCTGCTGGCCGTCGCGGCGGCGTCCGCTCCCGCGGCGCTCGACCCGCCGGCCGTTCCGCTGGCCGCGCCCGCGTTCCCCCTCGGCGCGGCGGCGGCCGTGCTGATCGGGCTGCTGCCCGCCGTCGTCGCCCCGCGCCCGGGCGGCGCGCGTTCCGACACCGCGCGTCCCGCCGCGCCGCGCGCCGAGGAGGATTCGGCATGATCCGTTTCGACGAGGTCTCCGTCCGGTACGGCGAGGAGGAGGAACCGGCGCTGGGACCGCTCGACCTGACCGTGCCCGAGGGCGAGTTGTGCCTGGTCGTCGGCCCTTCCGGGGTCGGCAAGTCGACCCTGCTGAACGCGGTGTCGGGGCTCGTGCCGCACTTCACCGGGGGCACGCTGCGCGGCCGGGTGACCGTCGCGGGCCGCGACACGCGCGAGCACAGGCCGCGCGACCTGGCCGACGTGGTGGGCACGGTCGGCCAGGACCCGCTGGCCCACTTCGTCACCGACACGGTCGAGGACGAACTCGCCTACGGCATGGAATCCCTCGGCCTGCCCCGGGACACGATGCGGCGCCGGGTGGAGGAGACGCTGGACCTGCTCGGGCTCGCCGGGCTGCGCGACCGGCCGATCGCCACGCTCTCCGGCGGGCAGCAGCAGCGCGTCGCGATCGGCTCCGTCCTCACCGCGCACCCGCGCGTCCTGGTGCTCGACGAGCCGACCTCGGCGCTCGACCCGGCCGCCGCCGAGGAGGTGCTCGCGGTGCTCCAGCGCCTCGTGCACGACCTGGGCACCACGGTGCTGATGGCCGAGCACCGGCTGGAGCGCGTCGTGCAGTACGCCGACCGCATCGTGCTGCTGCCGGGTCCCGGCCAGGCCGCCGTGCCCGGCGAACCGGCCGCCGTCATGGCGCGTTCCCCCGTGCACCCCCCGGTGGTCGCCCTGGGGCGGCTGGCCGGCTGGGACCCGCTGCCGCTGTCCGTGCGGGACGCGCGGCGCCGGGCCGCCGGGCTGCGCGAGCGCCTGGCCACGGCGCCCGTCCCGGACTCCCCCGCCTCCGCCGCCTCGGAGGAACGCTCCGGGGCGCGCGGGCCGCTGCTGACCGCGCGCCGTCTCGGGGTGCGCCGGGGGCGCGCGGAGGTGCTGCGCGGTGTCGGGCTCACGCTGGGCCGCGGCGAGACCGTGGCGCTCATGGGCCGCAACGGCGCGGGCAAGTCCACGCTGCTGCGGACCCTGGTCGGCATGCACGCGCCGGCCGCCGGGTCCGTCGAACTGGCCGGGCGCACCGGACGGGACGGGCAGTTGGAGCCGTCGCCTGTGGTCCCGCACCGGACGCCGCCGGGGCGCCTGCTGCGGCACGTGGGTCTGGTCCCGCAGGACCCGCGGGACCTGCTGTTCACGGAGTCCGTCGCGGCGGAGTGCGCCGCCGCCGACGCGGACGCGGGGGCGCAGCCCGGCACGTGCCGCGCCCTGCTGACGCGGCTGCTGCCCGGCGTGCGGGATGCGGCGCACCCGCGCGACCTGTCCGAGGGGCAGCGGCTGGCGCTAGCGCTCGCCGTCGTGCTGGCCGCGGCCCCGCCCCTGCTGCTGCTCGACGAGCCGACGCGCGGCCTCGACTACGCGGCCAAGGCCAGGCTGGTGACCTGCCTGCGGGAACTGGCGGACGAGGGGCACTGCGTCCTGCTCGCCACGCACGACGTGGAACTCGCCGCGGAACTCGCCGCGCGCACCGTGGTGCTGGCGGACGGCGAGGTCGTCGCGGACGGGCCGACGGCCGAGGTCGTGACGGCCTCGCCCGCGTTCGCCCCGCAGGTGGCCAAGGTGCTGGCGCCGGCGCCGTGGCTGACCGTCGCCCAGGTGCGGGCGGGGCTCGACCGGCCGACGGACGGTGGCGCGTGAGGGAACAGCGCGCGCCCCGGCGTGCTTCCGCAACACGGGAACGCCCCGGCGCCCCGGCGCGGGAGCGGCGCGCCGCCCCCGTGCGCCTCGGTCCGCGTTCCGCCGCGGCGCTCGTCCTGGTCTCGGCGGCCGGGGTCGTGGCGTTCGGCTGGCCGCTGCTCGCGGACTCCGCCTCGGGGCTCGCGCACTCGGCGGACGCGCCCTGGCTGTTCGCGCTGCTGCTGCCGCTGCTGCTCGCCGTCGTGGTCGCCACGATCGCGGACACCGGCCTGGACGCCAAGGCCGTCGCGATGCTCGGCGTGCTGGCCGCCGCGGGGGCCGCGCTGCGCCCGCTGGGCGCGGGCACGGCGGGGCTCCAGCCGATGTTCTTCCTGATGGTGCTCTCCGGCCGGGTGCTGGGGCCCGGGTTCGGGTTCGTGCTCGGCGGGGTGTCGATGTTCGCCTCCGCGCTCCTGACCGGGGGCGTCGGCCCGTGGCTGCCGTTCCAGATGCTGTCGATGGGCTGGCTGACCATGGGCGCCGGGCTGCTTCCCGGCGCGCACCGGCTGCGCGGGCGGGCCGAACTCGCCCTGCTCGCCGGCTACGGCGCGCTGGCGTCGCTCGCCTACGGACTCGTGATGAACCTCCAGGGCTGGCCCTACCTTGCGGGCATGAGCAGCGGCATCTCCTTCGTGCCCGGCGACCCGCTGCCGGACAACCTGGCCCGCTACGCCGCCTACGTGGCCACCACCTCGCTCGGCTGGGACGTGCCGCGCGCGCTGCTGACCGTCGTGCTGATCCTGCTGTGCGGCGGCAGCGTGCTGCGGGCGCTGCGCCGTGCGACGCGGCGGGCGGCCTTCGAGGTACCGGCGCGCTTCGAGGCGCCGGGGCCTTCCGAGGCGCCGGGGCCCGGCGAGCCCACGGCGGGTGACGAGGCGTCGGGGCATGAGGGTGCGTCGAGGCACGAGGGCGCGCAGGGGCCCGGCGAGGCGCCGGCGCACCCGGCGTGAACGCGGTCGCTCACAGCCGCGTGTGCTGCTCCAGCGCACGCCGGGTCTGGGGGCCGTACAGCCCTTCCGGATCGCCCCGCACCCCGTAGGCGACCTGGAAACGGGCCACGGCCGCGGCCGTCTGCTCGTCGTAGCGGCCGTGCGCCTCCCCGTGGTAGAGCCAGTTCAACTGGAGGAGGCGCCGCTGGAGTTCGGCCACCTCCGGGCCCTCGTCGCCTGCGCCGAGCACGGGCCCGGCGCCCGCAGGCGGCTCCGAGGGCGCGGGCGGCTCAGGGGTGGCCGGGGTCTCGGGGCCGGGGGCCGGCGGCGCGTCGGGCGTGGGCTCGGGATCGACCGGGTCGGGCTCCGGCCTGTCGGCGGACGGCGGCTCGGACGGCTCCTCGTCCGGGGGCGCGGACTCGGTCCGCTCGGAATCCGCCGTCCCCTCCCCGCCCTCCGGCTCCGAACGCTCGGGGTCGGCGGGCCCCGGGCCCGGCGCGGCGTCGGCGCCCTCGCGGTCGGGCGCCGGTGGCGGCGGCGGGTCGGGGCGGGCGTCCCCGCCGTCGGGCTGGGCCAGGCTCGGGCCGGCGCCGTCCGGTTCGTGGGCCTGCTCCTGCCGCCCCTGGCCGCTGAGGATCGAGGCGGCGAGCGCCGTGCAGCCGACCACGGCGGCCACCGCGCCACCGGCCGCCGTGGCGATGCGGGTGCGCCCGCGCGGCTTGCGGTGGGTGCCGGTGGGACGCTGCGGCACGGAAGGCGCGGGCCGGCTCCCGGGGGCGCGGGCGGCGCGCGGCGCGCCGGTCGGGACCTGCCGCCGGCCGGGCGCGGAGGCGTCCACGGGGAAGAGGGCGACGTCGGCGGGATCGGGGCCGTGCAGCGGGGGTTCGACGGGCCGGGAGAGCGAGTGGGTCCAGCATTCGCAGTCGGGTTCGCCGGTGGGCAGCACCGGTCGGCCGCAGATCAGGCACTCGGACCGGTCGATCGTCACACTGCCCCCCTCCCGATCGATTGGCAGCGATTATGCACCACCCGTACGGGGGATGGCGGGGGTCGCACGGGGGCGGTTCCGGGCTCGCGCGCGCATCGTTCCCTGGGCCATCAGGCGTGCGGCGCGGGCGGGCGGAACGGCCCCGTGCCGCGGTCGCGGTTCCGGTCGGCGGCACGCCCCGTGACCTGCGGAAAGCCGGTGCGGGGCCGCGGCGCGGAGCCGGCCGGGCCCGAGCGCGGGGCCACCTCGGCGGGCCGGGCGGCGCGCGCCGGGCGACGCGGGGGCCGCCGGGCCAGGGAGCGTGAATGGCGGCCGAACTTCCGGCGACGGTTGCCCACCGGACGAGGGAGGGGGTGGCGCGACGGGCCCCTCGTTTTGTACCGTAGTAAAACAAAGTGGTTCCGCCCGCCTCCCCGACCGTGACGGGCGGGGCCACTGGCTTCCTCCTGTCCCGCACCGACACCCGCACACCGCGCCACCGCCCGCCCCGGCCCCGGCCTTCCCTCCCGATCTGGAGCCCGCCACGATGTCGCCCCTCACGCTGACGGCCCGCGCACTCCTCCTCGACATGGACGGCACCCTGGTCAACTCGGACGCGGCCGTGGAACGCGTCTGGCGGACCTGGGCCGAGATGCGGGACGTCGACCCGGTCCGGGTCTTCGCGATCATGCACGGCCGGCAGGCGCGCGCCACGATGGCGGACCTGCTGCCCGAGCGGCCGGTCGAGGAGCACGAGGCCGACGCGGCCTGGCTGCTGGCCCGGGAGACCGCCGACACCGAGGGCGTCGTCCCGATCCCCGGCGCCGGCGCGTTCCTCGACGCGATCGAGCACGCGCCCCACGCGCTGGTCACCTCGGCGGACTCCGGGCTGGCGCGGGCCCGGATGTCGGCCGCGGGGCTGCGGATGCCCGAGGTCCGGATCACGGCCGAGTCGGTCAGCGCGAGCAAGCCGGACCCGGAGGGTTTCCTGAAGGGCGCGGCCGAACTCGGCATCGCCCCGGCCGACTGCCTCGTCTTCGAGGACTCGGCGGCCGGCATCGAGGCGGCGCGCGCCGCCGGGATGCGCGTGATCGGCGTCGGCCTCCGGGCCGCGTCGCTCGCGCCGACCGCCTACGCGGCCACGTTGGAGAACGTGCGGGTCGAGGCCGCGCCGCGCCCGCGCCCCGAGGGCTTCCCCCCGTCCGACGGCCTGATCCGCCTCACCGTCAGGCCCTGAACCGCCGGAATCCGCACGGCCGGCACCCTGTGGGCTCCTGAACGCGCCGGAGCGGTGCGCCGGCCGGGCCCTCTCCCGGCCGGCGGACCGCTCCGGCGGCGGCGCGCGGCGCGCCGCCCGGGACGCGCCCGCTCAGGCCGCGGGCACTCCCGCGAACGGGATGGAGAAGCACGCCACGCGAGCCCCGGCGTCACCGGGCGGGTGCTCGTCGTGCCCCTCGGACGTGCCCCGTTCGTGCAGCACGAGCGAACCCGCCTCGCCCGCGCGGAACAGCCAGTTCTTGTGGACCTCGGCCTGCCCCACGCCGCGCTCGTCGACCGTGAAGTCCAGCCACACCTCGCTGTCCTCGTCCACGACGCCCTGCTCGTTCTGGTAGTGGCCGCCCGCGTCGGCCGGGTCGGCGCCGCAGGGCTCGGTGTGCACGTGGGTGCCGTAGGTGTGGCCGGGGTCGAGGCCGAGCGTGGCGATGTCGATGAGCATGGAGTTGCCCCTGATGCCCTGCGCCACGTGGATCTCGGACCCGGCGGGCACCAGTTCCTCGTTGTAGGTCACCGCCTTGGGCACCGCGCCGGCGCCCGCCCCCAGCGGCGCGAACCGCCCGGCGTCGTACAGCAGGACGTCGTCCTGCCCGGCGGCCACCGAGCTGCCCGCCGTCGCGAGCACCGCCGTCATGGCAACCGCGCCCGTCGCCAGAATCTTCATCGTTCTCCTTCGTGGTGATTGCCTTTCCCTGGGTTCACCCTGCACAGTGCAGACTTCGGGAAGCCCGCCCACACGCACCCGCGTGCACCGCGCGGAGGACCCGGGCGTACGCTGTACGGCGGAACCATCGCCGTGCAAGAGCGCGTCATATCGAACACGCACTCGCATCAGGCATTTCGGACGGGGAATCGGGGACCACCGTGCAGGAGACCTTGGGGATACTGCTGTACGCCCCGTGGATCTACGTGATCGTCGCGGCCTCGATCCTGCTCGACGTCTTCGTGCCGTTCCTGCCCAGCGGTGTGCTCGTCGTCACCGCGGCCACCGCCGCCGCGGGCACCGCCGCGGACGTCGCGGGCCTGCCGACCCCCGGCCCCGACCAGGCCCTGCCCCACCTGCTCCTGCTGGTGCTGTGCGCCACGACGGCGTCCGTCGTCGGCGACCTGCTCGCCCACCGCCTCGCGCTGCGCGGCGGGCGCAGGTTCGACAGCGCCATCGCCCGTTCGCGGCGGCTGGACGCGGCGCAGCAGCGCCTCGCGACGGCGCTGCGCGGCCGGGGCGGCGGCCCCCTCGTCGTGCTGGCGAGGTTCGCGCCCGCAGGGCGCGCCGTGGTCAGCCTGGGCGCCGGAGTGGCGCGCCGCCGCACCCGCGAGTACCTGCCCTGGTCGGCGCTCGCCGCCGTGGTGTGGACCGGGTACAGCGTCGGCGTCGGCTACCTGGGCGGACACCTGCTCGGCGTCAGCTGGCTCAGCACCGGCCTGTCCCTGATCGCGCTCATCGGGGCCGGTTTCGTGGCCGCCAGGCTGCTGCGCCCCTCCCCCGCGGCCGAGACCCCGGCCGCGGTGCCGCAGGCCCCCTGACGGCCCACGTCTCCCGAACGACACACGCCTCCCGAACGACGCGCACCCCTCGTTCGCACATCCATCCGTCCGCACGCACACGCGTTCGCGATGCGTTTCCGTAATTCCCGGAAGTGGCCGACTCCGGCCCCGGAACGCGACTCTCCGGTACCCGCGAAAACTACGCGGAAAATCCTCCGTTACCACCCCTGTTGTGTTTTCGCGGGCGGAACTGAAAACTGCCCGAAATGCGGCAAGAATGAATTCCGCTGTGCGCCCCTGTGCGCCCCGCGTGCTTCCCGCACGCGCGGACGCGGGTTCACTTTCCGGGGGCCTGGGGACACGGATATGAGGAAACTAAGGGGTCGGGGGGCGAGTCCGAGTCTTTGCCCGAGGAGGCACCATCCGTGATCCGGTTACTGTTCGTGCACGATGACACCCTGCTGCGCTGCGGTTTGACCTCGCTGCTGGGCGCGGAGGTGGACATCGAGATTTCCTCCCTTTCCTGGGAGGCACTGACCAGGGCGGAGCCGCCGCCACCGGGCACGGTACGGCTCGCGGACGTGACCTGCCCCGGGTTCGCCCGGTACGCGGACGAAACGGTTCGGCAGACGGGTGCCGAGGACGAGCACGGCCTGGTCGTCCTGGCACCGGCGGGCAGACCCGGGCTGCTGACCCGGGCGTTCGAGGCGCGCGCCCTCGGCTACGTCAGCAAGGAGGCCCCGCCGCAGCGCCTGCTCGACGCCATACGCGCGGTGGCCAAAGGGGGCCGTTACGTCGACGACGCGCTCGCCTACGACTTCCTCAGCGCGTCCCGCATGCCCCTGACCCCCCGCGAGCTGCGGGTCCTCGCCCTCGCCGCGGACGGCGCGCCGGTGCCGGAGATCGCCGGCGAGTTATGGCTCGCGGAGGGCACGGTGCGCAACTACCTGGCCGCCGTCATCCGCAAGACCGGGGCCCGCAACCGCGTCGACGCCATCCGCATCGCCAGGAGCGCGGGCTGGGTCTGACCAGCCCGCGGCCAGGTCGCGGAAGAGGGCGGATCGATCGAGCAGTTCGCGCGGGGTCCCGCTGTGCGCCTCGGCGCCGTCGAGCACCAGCACGCGGTCCGCGCGGCGGGCCGAGCTGATCCGGTGCGCGATCACGACGAGCGTGCCGCCGGGACGGGCGGCGAAGGCCCGCTCCGCCCCCGCCTCCGCGGCCGGATCGAGGTGGCACGTGGCCTCGTCGAGCAGCGCCACGGGCGCCGGGGAGAGGAAGGCCCTGGTCAGCGCGAGCAGTTGCCGCTCCCCCGCGGACAGCGCGGCCGGGTCGACCTGCCCGGCCGGGCCGCCGAGCCGGTCGAGCAGGTCGCCCGCGCCCACCGCCTCGGCCGCCGCGGTCAGCGCGGCGGCCGGCGGGGGCGCGGCGCGCAGGTAGGAGAGGTTGTCGGCGACGCTGCCGCGGAACACGTACGCCTCCTGCGGGATCAGGACGCGCAGCGCGGCCAGTTCCGCTGCCGTGCGTCCGGCCACCGGCCGCCCGCACAGCGCGACCCGGCCGGCGCGCGGCGCGAGCAGGCCGGCGGCCAGCGCGGCGAGCGTCGACTTCCCCGCGCCGCTCGGCCCGACGACGGCCAGGTGCCCGCCGGGTGGCACGGCCAGGTCGAGGCCGTCGAGCACGGGGTCGGCCCGGCCGCCGTAGGCGAACGTCACACCGCGCAGCTCCACGGCCGGCCGCCGGCGCGCCGCGCCCACCCCCGGCGCGCGCGCCTCCCGCGCGGGCGCCGGTCCGGCCCGTTCCGCCGGCGCAGACCCGGACGGCTCCACCACCGACCCGGACGGCTCCACCGCCGCCCCGGCCCGTTCCCGCGCCGACTCGGCGGGCGGGCCCTGCGGCGGCAGCGGGTCGGTGCGCAGCCGGGCGATCACCACGGCGAGCCGGGTGCCGGCGCTGCCGACACCGCCGAGCAGCGCCTGCAACGCGGGCAGCAGGGCCTGCGTGACGAACGTGAGCGCGCCGAGCAGGCCCCCCGGCGTCACGCCGTTGCGCAGCAACCAGGGGCCGAGGAACAGCAGCAGCAGGACCGGCAGTTGACCGCCGATACCCAGGGCGACCACGCGCACGGCCCCCCAGCGGCCGAGCGCGAGCGCGGCGGCCAGCTCCGCGTCGACGCGCGCGCCGACGGCCGCCTCGGCCCGGCCCCGCACGCCCGCGGCCGTGATGTCCCGCAGCCCCCCGGCCGTCTCGCCGAACGCGTCGGCCAGCGCCTCGTCCGCGACCAGCACCGCGCGCTGCCGCCTGGCCAGCGGGCGCAGCGACCAGGCGAACAGGGCGAGCGCGAGCAGCAGCGGGCCGAGCACGACGGGCAGCAGCACGGGCGCGAGCGAGGCGAGCCCGGCCAGCGAGCCCGCGAGCGTGCACACGAACATCTGGAGCACGAGTACGAGTCCGGCGAAGCTGTCCCTGGCGATCTCGACCTGGTGCGTCAGCCGGGACACGTCCGCGGTGCCGCTCTCCGGCCGCCCGGCGCGCACGGCGCGGTGCAGCCCGCGCGCGACGACCTCGCGCACCAGGCCGTCGCGCAGCGGCTCGGCGAGCGCCCCCACGGCGCGGTGCACGCGCGCGGTGCCGAACGCGCCGGCCAGCACGCCGCCGCCGGCCGCCGCCAGCCAGGCCAGGCCGACGCCGGTGCGCCCGGCGAGGAACCCGTCGTCCAGGGCGCGCGCCAGGCCGTAGCCGAGGAGGAACGTCTGCGCGGCCGGCAGCAGGCCCCACGCGGCGAGGACGGCCAGGGGGCGGCGGTTGCGCCGCAGGTACCGGAACACCGCGTGGTCACGCACCGGCCGCACCTCCCGCCCTCGCCTCGCTCGTCCCGGCGGCCTCGCCGCGCGCGGGCTCGTCGGCCGCCCACAGCGCCCGGTAGTCGGCGCGGGCCCACAGCTCGCCGTGCGGCGCCAGCGCGCGGACGCGGCCCTCGTCGAGCCAGGCCACGAGGTCGGCGCGGGCGGCGGAGCCTGCCCTGTGGGCCACGACCAGGCGGGTGCGGGCCGCGGTGTGCGCGGCGAGGGCGCGGGCCACGTGCAGTTCTGTGACCGTGTCGAGGCTCGATGTGGCGTCGTCGAGGATCAGCAGCCGACCGCCGCGGGCGAACGCCCGTGCCAGGCCGAGCCGTTGCAGTTCGCCGCCGGACAGGGGAACGCCGTCGCAGCGGGTCGCGTACCCCGCGGGGAGGGTGCGGATGAAGCCGTCGGCGCGGGCCGCCCGCGCCGCCGCCGCGACGCGTTCCGGCGGCGGCGCGGGGCCGGGCCCGAGGCCGATGGTGGCGGCGACGGTCGGGGCCAGCGTGCCGCCGAGCAGCGCGGGGCGTTCGAACGCGTAGCCGACTTCCGCGCGCAGCGCGTCGGGCGCCAGGTCGGTGACGGGCACGCCGTCGATGAGCACCCGTCCTGCGTCGGGCTCGGCCAGGCCGCCGGCGAGCGCGGCGAGCAGCGACTTGCCGGCCCCCGAGCGGCCGACGAGGGCGACGGTGCTGCCGCCCGGCACCACCAGGTCGAGCCCGCGCAGCACCTCCCGCCCGCCGCGCCGCGCGCTCACGCCCCGGAACTCGACCCGCCCAGGGCCGCCGGGCGGCAGCGCCGCGCCGCCGTGGCGCTGCGGCGGCACGGCCAGCACCTCGCCGACGCGCACGGCGGCGGCGCGGGCGCGCACCAGGCGGTTGAGGTGGCCGACGAACAGTCCGACGCCGCCGGCGAGCGCGGCGTACCTGGCCGCCGCGAGCAGGCCGCCGACGGTCAGGTCGCCGACGGCGAGCAGCAGCCCGCCGGTGGCGACCACGGCCAGCTGGAGCAGCGGCGTGAGCGCGGCGGCCCGGCCCGTGGCGCGGGCGTTGACCCGCCACATCCGCAGGCCGTGCTCGCCGAGCCGGGGCAGCGGGTCGAGCACGCGGCGCCGTTCCGCCTCCTCGGTGCCCGCGGCGGCGATCGTCCTGGCCCCGCGCAGCGCGTCCACCAGGCGGCCCGCGATGTCAGCCTGGGCGCGCTGGTAGCCGGCGAACGCGTCGCCCGCCGACCGCGCGAACGCCCGCAGCAGCAGGGCGAGCAGCGGCAGTCCCGCGAGGAAGACCAGCGCGAGCCGCGCGTCGGTCACGGCCAGGGCGACGATCGCGCCCAGCGGGGTCGCGGCGGCGGCGAAGGCCGCGGCCAGGGCGGCGGGCGCGGCGCCCGCGTGGACGGCGTTCCCCGTGGCCCGGGCGACCAGGTCGCCCTCGGGAAAACGGGCCGCGGCCCCCGGGCCCGCCGCCAGCAGGTGCCGCAGCAGCCGGCCGCGCAGCCAGGCGGCGCCGTGCGCGTCGGCGCCGGCGGTGAGCACGGTGGTGAGCACGCCGACGAGGACCTGCGCGATGACCAGGCCCGCGGTCAGCAGGGCCGGGCCGCCGGCGGCGTCCCCCTCGGCCAGCAGCGCGTCGAGGGCGCGGCCGAGCGCGGTGGGCAGCGCGAGCGCCACGCCCGCGGCGGCGAGGGACAGCGCGAACAGCACGGCCATGCGGCCGGCGCCCTGCCGGGCCGTGGCGCGCAGGGTCGGGTCCAGAAGGTGCGTCGGCATGGCGCTTCGCTGCTCCTTCGCGGGAACGGGCGCGGCCCCGCGCTGCTGCGCGGGGCCGCGGTGTCCGCCGGGATGCCCCGGGCCTCGGACTCAGAGACAGAGGATGACGCTGTTGGAGCTGTGGGTGTCGCAGATCAGCAGGCTGAGGCTGCTGAGGTCGCCCTCGCCGCCGCCGCCGGTGGCAACCTCGGGCTCCATGCTCTGAAGGTCAAGAAGGGACATGGCGGTTCCTCTCTTCGAGAAGGTGAACGGGTCGTGCACGGGCGGCCCCGAGCGGGGCGCCCACGGCCTCCGTCAGGCGGACGGAGGCCGTGCCTTGGGGTGCCGCGGGTGCGGCAGGAACGGCAGGCGCGGCAGGCCGGCCGGGTCCCCCGGCCGGTGCAGCGCGGTGCCGAGGGCCAGCAGGCAGCCGGCGGTCCCGGTGCCGAGGTCCATCGACAGGCGCATCATCTGCTCTCCCGGGAAGGCGAGTTCGCCGTCGTAGGCCATCGCGTACCAGCCGAGCGCGTCGATCTGCGCGGCGAGGGCGGCCTCCGGCTCGGGCCCGGGGCGCCGACCGGGCGGCGCGGGCCTCGCGGCCGTGCGCGCCAGGTGCCAGATCATGCCGGCCCGGCCGCGGAACAGGCCGGGCTGCGCGTAGTACCGCAGCCGCGCGGCGGGCAGGATGTCCGCCGCGGCCCGGGCCAGGTCCTCCTCAGCGGGCAGTCCCGCCGATGAGGCCGCGGCCAGGTAGTCGTCCAGCACCGCCGCGATGCCGACACTGCCCTCGCCGAGGTAGGGCATGAGCCGGTCGCCCTCGTCGACCAGGAGCGCCCCGGAACGGTCCGCCCGGCAGTGCGCGAGGTCGCGCCGCAGCGCGGCGGCGGCCGTCGCGAGCAGCCGGACCTCGCCGGTCCGTTCGTACCGGCGCAGGAACAGCAGCGCCACCCCGGTGGCCCCGTGCAGCAGACCGGCCCTGCGGTGGCCGCGCGGCTCGGCGGGCCCGGCGACGTGCCGCGCGGCGAGTTCCGCGGCGCGGCCGGCGTGCACGGCGAGCGCGGGGTTCCCGGTGTCGGCGGCCAGGTCGTCCAGGACGAGCCCGATCCCGGCGAGGCCGCCGTGCAGGTGGGCGGGCAGCCGCTCCCAGCCCTCGCCGAGCGCGCGCGTCGCGAGGCCGAGCGCGGCCTCGGTGTGCCCGAGGCGGTGCAGGACGTGCACGACGCCGAACAGCCCGTCGTAGAGCCCGAGCGGGGTGTTGCGCGGCGGATCGGCCGCGCGGCGCAGCAGCCAGCGTTCGCCCTCGGGATGCCGCGGCGCGCCGGTCTCGGCCAGCGCGTACAGCACCCCGGCCGCGCCGTGCGCCAGGCCGAGCCCGCCGCCGGGCCCGAACTGCGCGATGTCGCCCGGGTAGAGCCGGTCCTCGCGTTCCGGGGTGGCCGAGGCCAGGATGGCGCGGGCCATCGAGGCGCGGGCCGCCGGCCAGTCGCCCGGCTCGGGCGGGGCGGCCGGGCGCTTGCGCGCGTTCCGGTCCTCGCGGCCCTCGATCTCGGCGACGGCCTCGTCGAAGAACGCGGCCGGCACGTCGGGGAACTCGCGGCGCGCCACCCGCGCCAGGTGCGCCGCCTTGTCCCGGTCGACGGCGAACAGCGTGGTCATCGGCAGGAACAGCGCGAGCCGCAGGCACGCGAGCGCGTAGCGGTCGACGGCGAACCCGGTGCGGTCGGCCGGGGCGATGAACCCCGGGTGCGCGACGACCTGCCGCGCGCCGTCCTCGGCCGGGGCCGCGGCCTCGAAGTCGAGCAGCGTCACGGAGGTCTCGTCGGGGGCGACCATGATGTTGTACATGTGCAGGTCGTTGAAGACCAGGCCGCGGCCGTGCAGGGCGGCGACGGCCCGCTCGACGTTGCGGTGCACCGCCAGCGCCCACCGGGTGTAGGAGGCGACCGCGTCCGGCGCCGGGTCCGTGGCGAGCAGCGGGTGGCGTTCGGCGAAGAACGCGTTGAGGGTGCGGCCCGGCACGTGGTCCATCACCAGGAACCGGTGCTCGCCGACGGTCAGCCAGTCCCGCACCCCGGGCGCCACGGCCAGCCCGGCCAGCCGGTCGAGCGCGGCCTTCTCCCGCTCAAGCCGGGTGACGGCGTCCGCGCCGTCCGCGGCGAGCCCGGCGTGCGGGCGCGCCTCCTTGAGCACCACCGCGTCGCCGGTGCGGGTGTCGGTGCCCCGGTAGACGCCGCCGCCGTTGGAGAAGTGCAGGGCGCTGTCGATGCGGTAGGGCAGTTCCGCGACGGTGACCTCGTTGCGGGCGGCGAGGTGCGGGGCGAGGAACGGGGGCAGCGTCACCCAGGCGGGGACGCCGAACGCGGGCCCCCTGCGGTCGGGGACGAGACGGCCCTCGGCGTTCTCGATGGCGGGGACCACCGCGCCCGTGCCGTCGTCGCAGTAGCGGGGAACGAAGCCGCCGTACCTGACGTACAGCGGGCCGCGTTCCCAGCGCAGGTCGGTGAGGATGTACGGGCCCGGCTCGCCCGCCAGTTGGTCCCCGAGATCCGTCAGGACGGTGCGCAGCGCGGCCTCGTCCGCCGGGTAGATCGTGACGAACTTGCCGCTCGAATGGCGGCCCGCGTATTTGGAGTTGCGCAGGAACAGCAGATGCGCCGAGGGCACGAATTTGAACGGGATGCGGCGCGGCACGCAATAGTCCCAGACTTTCGCCGCGGTCTTGTCGGCGTTGTCGAGGCAGGCGGACACGTGGATCTTCCAGCCCTGCGGCGGCGTGATGCCGTCCCGCGGCTGGAGATGCAGCCAGTCGCCGAAACGCTCGGAGAGCCAGCCCTGCGGCACCGGGCGCCGCGCCGTTTCGTACAGACCTTCCTGCCCGCTGCCCGCGGCGTCGCGCGAGGCGGCGCGTTCCGGCGCCTCGTAGAAATGCCGGTCCACCAGGCAGAAAACCTCGTACCGCTTGTCCATTGCCCTCCCTCGGGAAGTGACAATGAGGTTTCCACGGCGGAAGGCCGGTCAGACAGTCACCGGTGTCACGTCGGGGACGTGAAGAACGCACACGTTTCCCTCACAGGCGGCCGACACCGCCGTACCAGGACACGTCCTCGCAGGAGGGCCGCTCCGCCTCCGGCTCGGTGGCGCGCCACTCGGAGACGATCTGTATCCCGGGCTCGATCAGCTCAAGGCCGGTGAAGAACTCGCCGAACCGCTCCTTGCTCCGCAGCGTCAACGGCACGCCGTGCGAACGGTAGGCGGCCTGCACTCCCATCGCGGCCTGCGGGGAGATGTCGGCCGTGCCGTGCGAGAGCACGAAGTGGCTGCCGGGCGCGAGGACATCGGCGAGGGCGCGCACGATGCCGGCCGGGTCGTCCTCGTCCCTTATGAAGTGCAGCACCGCGACCGCCAGCACGCCGACCGGCTCGTCCGGGTCGATCTGCTCCCTGGTCCTGGGGTGGTGGAGGACCGCGAGGGGGTCGCGGATGTCGCCGTGCACCACGGTGGTCCGCTCGTTCTGCTCCAGCATGGCGCCGCCGAACGCCAGCACGATCGGGTCGTTGTCGACGTAGACGACGCGCGCCTCGGGGTCGGCCTCCTGGGCGACCTGGTGCACGTTCTCCGTGGTGGGCAGGCCGGGGCCGAGGTCGATGAACTGCCGGATGCCGACGTCCAGTACGAGGTGGCGCACGGCGCGCGCGATGAACTTGCGGTTCTCCTGCGCCGCGATGCGCAGCGTCGGCGCGGCGGCCAGCGCGTTCTCCGCGGCTTGGCTGTCCGCCGCGTAGTAGTCCCTGCCGCCCAGCAGGTAGTCGTACATCCGGGCCGAATGCGGTCGGTCGGTCCGGGGAACGACCGGCGAGTCACCGTTCACGGGCACGCCCCTCCATGCTGGTTGAACGCCGGATCAACGGCTCGAAGAATAGTGCGATTTGCGGTCGGTCGTCGATCTCGGCGCACGCCGCGCCCCGGCCGGAACCGGCGGCGCTCCCGCCGGCCGGTGGCCCCGGGGCGGCCCCGCCGAAGGGCAGTCGGGCAGAACCCATGGGAGATCAACTCCTCTCCCGGCACCTCGATCGCCCGAGCCCGCGGGCCGCGCCGTCGCGGCCTCCTGGAAGTCCCGCCAGTCTAGCGCGCGGACCCCTCGCCCCACGTGGGCCGAAGGGCCCCATTCACCCCAGCACGAAGGCCCCGGACCAGGGAAGATCCGGGGCCTTCTGTCGTAGCGGGGACAGGATTTGAACCTGCGACCTCTGGGTTATGAGCCCAGCGAGCTACCGAGCTGCTCCACCCCGCGTCGTGTGCACCACTCTACGCCATCCCCGGCCCCCCTCCGACCACACCACCCCCCGGCCCCGGCGCACCCCCCGCGCCGGGGGCGACCGGAGCCCGCCGCGCGCCGCGCTCGCGAGACCGCCGGCCGAGCCCGCGAAGCGCGACTCCCCGCCGCCCCGGGCCGGTAGGGTCACCGGACATGCGCCCGGTGAGCCGTACCAGCGAACGCCTCCTGCTGCGGGAGTTGACCGTTGACGACGTGGACGACGTCCACGCGATCTACGGCGACGCCACCGCGACGGAACACCTGTCCTTCGAACCGCGAAGCCGCGACCAGGTCGCCCACATCGTGGCCCGCTCGATGGTCTCCGCGTTCGCCACCCCACGTGAGGAGTACGCCCTGGCCGTGTGCGAACGCGCCGGCGCACGCCTCGTCGGGTACGCCCGGCTGGCGATGGACCCGCACGGGCAGCGGGCGGCGACCATCGGCTTCGCCCTGCGCCCCGACGTCTGGGGCGCGGGCTACGGCACCGAACTCGTCCGCGCCCTCGTGGCCCTCGGCTTCGAGGACCTGGGCCTGCACCGCCTCTGGGCCGCGAGAGCACCAGAGAACTCGGCCTCCCGAACCGTGCTCGACCGGGCCGGACTTGTCGAAGAGGGCCGCATCCGCCACCACGTCCACGTCCGGGGCGCCTGGCGCGACTCCGTCGTCCACGCGATCGTCAACGGCACCTGACGCACCGACCGCGCGAGCCCGGCCCACCGCCCGCAGAACCACGCGCGCCGTCCGGACAAACCCGGCCGGTCTCGGCGCCGAAACAGCGGCCCACCGCTGAGCGCCGCCCTTACAAGGCGGACGTCGGCGGTTGGGGACTCAGGGAAGCGGACGCTGCCCGCCGGTGCTCAGGTGCCTTCTGACCTGTACCGCTGAAGTCGCGCCAACGCTTCCTCCTTGGTCAGCGCGGACACGGTCTGCTCGGGCAGGACCCGGCCCGCCGGAGATGCCATACTCGAAGTATGGCTACCCGCAAGATCACCGTCTCCGTTCCGGAAGAGCTGGTGGAATCGATCAAGGAACGCGTTCACCCGCGTGGGGTCTCCGCCTACATCGCCGCCGCCGCCGCGCACCGGGACGCCATGGACCGGCTGCGCGAGTTGGCCGAACGGCTGGAGGAGGAGCACGGGGCCGTGACGGCGGACGAGGAACGAGAAGCGCACGCCCGCATCGCCGCCATCGACGACTGGCACGACGAGCAGCGCTCGCGGCCAGGCGGGGCCGCGTGAGCCGCACCGCCAGAGGAAGGCAGGACCACGCGCGCAAGCGTGTCTTCGTGTTCGACTCGAAGGCCCTTTCCGAGGCGGTTCGGGGTGGCCGGGAGGTGACCGCCCTGATCAAGACGGCTTCGCGACTCAACATTCCGGTCATCACTTCGGCGCTCACTACTGTGGCAGCGTGGGACCCCCGGGGAACATCGCGGCAGGCGCCCTGGCACTGGACGTTGTCCCGCGTCCGTGTCGTGCACACCGACGACCAAGTGATCGCCACGGCGCGCGAGATGCTCAGGGCAGCCGGCCTGCACGGGCACAAGTACGCCATCGACGCCGTCCTGGCGGCTGTGGCCGGACGGGAAGCCGCGCAAGGGGCTCAGGCGACCGTCTTCACCTCCGACACCGACGACATGAGCCGGCTCCTCGCGGGCCGCTCCGTGCGCGTCGAGAAGGTCTGATGCCCCGCGCCCCCCGGTTCGGCCGCCGCGCGTCGTGATCACCTTCGTCGCCGCCCGTCCCGCGGAAAGGCGTCTCGGACGGCCGCCCGCGTTCGGGGCGCGGGGCGAACGGGGACGAGGTGGACTTCATGGGGGCACCGGTGGCTTGGTTGGCCGAACGGTGGAACGAAAGGGCCGGTGGGTGCAGACGGGTTCGAACCGCCGACATCCGCCTTGTAAGGGCGGCGCTCTACCGCTGAGCTATGCACCCGGGAATCGGTCCCACAGCCTACACGGCCGCCCGGGCCGGGGCGGCAACGCCGGTCATCCCCCCGCTTCGCGGGGCTGATGGGAGAATGGGCGTGGGACGGAACGGTACGGGCACGGGGTACCGGAACACCGGCATGGCGATCCACCTGCGGGGAGTGGAACACGTGACAGCGACGCGCACCGCGAAACAGTTGGCCGCTCTCCTCCTGCTGCCGCCGCTGTCCCTGGCGGCCGTCGCGGCCACGCTGCCCGGCTCGTTCACCGGCGGCGGCACGCGGCGCTGGGGCCGGGGCCGGGTGGAGGACCTGCGGGCCGAGGCGCAGGAGGCGAAGGACGCCGCGGCGGCGGCGTTCTACGCGCTGGACACCGCGCAGCGCGACCTGCGGATCACCGTGGAGACGATCACCGCGGCCGACGACACCCGGGAGGCGGCGCGGGCGGCGGCGGAGTTCGCCGCGTTCGGCGAGCGGATCGACCGCGTCAGCCACGCGTACATCACCACCATGGACGCCCACGACCTGGACGGCGAGGGGCTGGACGCCGGCGCGGCCACCCGGGCGCGGCAGGAGCTGCGCGGCGCGCGCGACGAGCTGGACCGCACCCGGCGGGACCTCGAAGCGTTCGGGCAGTCCATCGGGCCGCTGCTTGAGCGGGCCGAGTCGCAGCTGGCGCAGGTCGCGCCCGCGGTCGAACGGGCCAGGCAGGCGCTGCGCGCGGCCACCGAGGCGCTGGACGCGGCGCGCGCCGCCGGCTTCGGCGCCGGGGACCTCGCCGCGTCGCTCGCCGCGCTCGGCCCCGAGTTGCGGCGGCTGAACGAAGGGGCGGGGCAGCACGGCGTCCAGCCGACGATCCGCCGCGCCGAGGACGTGCGGCGGCGGGCCGAGGCGGTCGCGGCGGACGCGGCGCGGCTGCCGCAGCGGGCGGCGGAGATCGACCGGCGGCTGTCCAGTCTGCGCACCCGTGCGGAGGCGATCGTGACGCGCGCCGGGAAGGTGGAGCCGGTGCTGAGCGAGTTGCGCCGCCGGTTCAGCATGGCGTGCTGGCAGGACCTCCAGCGGGTGCCCGAGCAGGCCGCGCAGTCGGTGCGGCAGGCGGAGCAGATCCTCGACGAGGCGCGGCGGGCCCGCGACGAGCAGCGTTTCGAGGACGCGACGACGCGGCTCACGACGGTGCACGCGCTGCTCGGCCGCACCGACGAGGCGGTGTCGGCGGCCGGGGAGCGGCTGCGCCGGCTGAACGAGGTGTCGTTCGACCCGCGCAAGGAGATCGACAGGACCCGGTTCGTGCTGCGGGACGCGCAGCGGCTGGCGATGGCGGGGCGTTCCGTGCCCGAGCCGCGGCACGCGCGACCGCTGGACGCGGCGGTGGAACGCCTCGACCGCGCCGTCGCCCGGCTGGAGAGCGGGGGGCGCCACCCCGACTACTGGGAGTTCCTGACCGAGATGGACGCGGTCCGCAGCGCGGTGGCCGCGGTGGTCGAGGAGATCAGGGCCGGTCGCTAGAGCGCGGCCTCCACCAGCGCCGTCGCGGCGATGTGCACGGCGGCTGCCGCGTCGTGCGCGCCCGCGATGGAGGTGGCGACGATCGCGCCCTCGTGGAGGCTGAGCAGCTGGGTGGCCAGGGTGGCCGCGCTCCTGGCCCCGGCCTCGGTGAGCAGGCGCAGGAACAGCTCGTGCAGCCACTGCTTCTCCGCCACGACCACCCGGCGCCCGGCGTGGTCGGGCTCGGGCAGCTCGGCGAAGGCGTTGACGGCGCTGCATCCGCGCTCGGACTCCGACACCCACTCGGGCAGCACGTCGAACGGCACGAGCACGCGGCGCACCGGGTCGTCCGGGGTGGCGTCGAGGCGGGCGGTGACCAGGTCGCGCCAGCGGCGGTCGCGGGTCTGGAGGTAGGCGACGACGAGGGCGTCCTTGGAACCGAAGCGGTTGTACAGGGTGCGCTTGGTGACGCCCGACTCGGCGGCGATGGTGTCGACCCCGACCGCGTGGATGCCCCGCTGGTAGAACAACTCGGACGCGACATCGAGAATCCGCCGGGCACCCGGCGTGAGCTGGTCGGCGTCGGTCATGCCGCATCACCTCTTGACTTCACAGATCTGTATAGTTACCGTGGACTCACACTTCACAGACCAGTGTACTTCGGAGGGGCACCATGCACGCGATCGTGCGACAGCTGATCGAAGGTACCCGTGCGTTCGGCCACGGCATCGCGGCCGGCACCGCCATACGGCACAGCCGTACTCCGGGCCCCGCCACCGCCGCCGCCACCGCCTGGACCGGCAAGCGGCAGGGCATAGGCCGACCCGACGGCGCGGCCGTGCCCGTCGGCGCCGACCAGCACCACCAGGCGGGGGCAGCGCGTTAGGTCCCGGTTTGCGCGGGTACGCGGGGAACCTTCGAGGAGGTTCCCATGGGTACGTTCACGACAAGTGGTTCACCACGGCTGCCGAGCACGGGCCCGTTGGGGCTGTTGCGGCGGGCCCGTCTCGATGAGCACCTGCCGGTGGACCGCCGCCTCAGCCGCGTCTACCGGATCGGGGCCGGGCTGGTGGGCCTCGGGCTGGTCGTCTTCGGCGCCCTGGGGATCACGCAGAACCTGGACATGTTCTCCACGGGCGACGACACCATCTGGAGCCTGAACACCAACGGGGCGCTGAGCTGGCTGTCGATCGTGGTGGGCCTGGTGCTGTTCTTCGGCATGGTCCGCGGGGGCAACCTCGCCTCCACGCTGAACATGCTGATCGGCGCCGCGTTCGTCCTCAGCGGCTTCGTCAACCTGGCCCTGCTCGAAACGGGCGCCAACGTCCTCAACTTCCGCATGCCCAACGTGATCTTCAGTTTCGCCGCCGGGCTGCTGCTGATGTCGTTCGGCATGTACGGGCGGGTCAGCGGCCGGCTTCCGCACGACAACCCCTACTGGCGCGTCCGGCACCCGGAGGCGGGCGAGGACGCGCCCGAGCGGCAGGAGCACGCCGAGCACGGGCGCCGCGTCCTGGACGAACGGCAGCGCGAGGAGACGGCGCGTTCGGCCTCGGGGGCGGTGCATCGGGGCGCACCGGACCGGCACGGGTAGGTTGCCGCCCGTGCGGGGCCGGACAGCGTGCCGTCCAGCCCCGCACGGACCCGACGAGCTGATCGTCCGGCCCCGCACGGACCCGATGATCAGCGCTGCATCAGGGCGAAGACTCCCCAGCCCAGATACTCACGCGTGAAGCGCGCGTAGCGTGCGGGCTCGGTGGTGAGTTCGGCCCGTACCTCGGGCGCCAGTTCGTCGTCCGGGTTCAGGTCGAGCCAGCGGCGGAGGTTGAGCCACTGGGCCGCGCAGTACCGGTCCCAGCTGTCCTGATCCGCCAGCATCATCTCCACCACGTCGTACCCCAGCTCGCCGAACTGCTCGATCAGCTCGGGCAGCGGCAGGAAGTCGGCCAGGCTGGTGGCGTGGCAGGCTTCCGCGACCTCCTGGCTCGGCGGAGTCCGGCGCCAGTAGGGTTCGCCGATCAGCATCAGTCCTCCGGGGCTGAGGCTGCGGCTGAGCAGCGCGGCCGTCCCGGCGACGCCGTTGCCGATCCAGGTGGCGCCGACGCACGCGGCGAGGCCGACCGGCTCGTCCGCGACATGACCGGAGGCGTCGCCGTGGACGAAGTCCACCCGGTCGGCGACGCCGAGCTCGACGGCGCGGGCCCTGGCCTGCTCGGTGAACACCGTGCTGAGGTCCACGCCCGTGCCCGTGAAGCCGAGGTCACGTGCCCAGGTGCAGAGCATCTCGCCCGAGCCACTGGCCAGGTCGAGCACCCGGGTCCCGGCGGGCAGGCGGAGCGCCTGGCCCAGGGCCGCGAGCTTGTCGGGGGTCAGCGGGTTGTGGATGCGGTGACTGCTCTCGCGGATGGTGAAGATGCGAGGAAGGTCCATGGTGGTTTCTCTTGTCTGTCGGGCCCGGCGACGGCCGGACCGGTCGAGGGCACGCCCCATGCGTGCGACGTTCTTTTCGGCCGTTTCCGCTCGTCCGCTCAGCCGCACGTCGGCGCGGAGGCGGC